>CBFHXH010000054.1:0-22015 GCA_965659735.1 uncultured Pikeienuella sp. | reverse complement strand
CCGGTTTGTTGAGCGTCATCCGGACATCGAGATCCGGTTTACTGCCTCTTTAAAGCGAATGAACTTTGAAACGGACGATGTTGACGCGGCTATCCGATTCTCTCGGATCGATGAGGAGCCGGGCTGTTATGTGGAAACACTGATCGAGGAACTGATGGCGCCGCTATGCACGCCAGAGATCGCATCAAAGCTGAAAACGCCGGATGACCTGCGGAATTTTCGGCTGGTTCATGATGAATCGCTGTCCTTCATGGCCCAGCCGCCAAACTGGGGATATTGGCTGAACGCCGTGGGCGTGGATCTGGATTGGGCACACGGCCCCCGGTTTTCGAATGCTGATCAGGTGCTGGGCGCCGCGGTGGGCGGCGGTGGCGTGGCGCTGGGTCGAATGTCGCTTGCCGTTGAAGATATTGAGGCGGGCCGCCTCGTCGCGCCATTCGATCTGGCGATCGATACCGGCGCGCATTTCAACTTCGTCTGCCCCGAAGGCCACGAAACGCGCCGCGAACAGGCGGCGTTTCTGGAATGGATGCGGGAAGAGCTGACAGGCGAAGGCGCCCCAGGCGAGGGGATGCGGATCATCAACGTCATATGACTGACTTTCCCAATGCGCGGGAACAGAGTAGGTGATCGTTTGATAGGCAAACTGGAAGGCGGCACATGAAGATCGGCGTATTGCGCACTGGCCCCGTGGCGGACGAACTTGTCAGCGACTTTGGCGAATATGATCGCGTTTTCGGCGACTATCTGGGTCCGCTGAACAGCAATTACACGTTTCACGGCTGGACGGTTTATGAAGGCAAACTGCCTGACGCGCCTGATGCGGTTGACGCATGGATCATCAGCGGGTCGAAATATGGCGTTTATGAAGATCACGCATGGCTCGATCCGCTTAAGGCCTTCATCCGCGCGATCGCCGATGCGCGCGTGCCCTTGATTGGCGTCTGTTTTGGTCATCAGGTGATGGCGGAGGCGCTGGGCGGCCGGGCGATCAAGTTTCCGGGCGGCTGGGGCGTCGGTCGGCATGAATACACGACCAGCAATGTCCCGTCATGGGCGCCAGACACGCCTGATCAGATTGCGATCCACGCCATTCATCAGGACCAGGTTGTCGAGCGGCCAGCCGATGCGACGGTTCTGGCGTCATCGCCATTTTGTGAGAACGCGGCGCTGATCTATGGCGACCCTGAAGCGCCTTATGCGTTGTCGATCCAACCGCACCCTGAATTTTCGGACCAGTTCGTCGAGGATCTGATCGCGGTGCGATTGGACGTGTTTCCAGAACCTCTGCGCGATGCGGCGCTGGCCGCGATGGGCGCGCCATTGCATCGTGACTGGGCGTCGGTACTGTTCAAAAACTTCCTTGATGCAAGTTTGCATAAAAAATAATCATGAAAAAATTTATGATCAAAAAATATGCTATTTCGCCAAAATCCTGTTTACCTCATCTGGGGCGGTAATTAATTACACCTTAAAAACAGTATCTTAAAAGATTTTTAAAAACTTGGCACGATCATTGCTGATGTCCCTCTGTCACGCTGGTGAAATGGCGTGAGATGAAAGAGGGATCACATGAAACTAATCACAGCTGTCATCAAGCCCTTCAAACTTGAGGAAGTACGCGAGGCCCTGACCGGGGTCGGCGTTCAGGGCCTCATGGTTTCTGAAGTTAAAGGCTATGGCCGCCAGAGCGGCCACACGGAAATCTACCGCGGCGCTGAATACGTCGTGAATTTCGTACCGAAAATTCGACTCGAAATCGCCGCGCCCGCCGCAGATGTCGACAAGATTGTTGAGACCATCTCGTCCACGGCCCGCACGGGCAAGATTGGCGATGGCAAGATCTTTGTCACCAATCTGGAACAGGCCATGCGCGTCCGTACGGGCGAGCAAGGCGAAGACGCACTCTAAATCATTAAACTGAGGGATCAGAAGATATGAAAACTCTACTCAATCGCGCGGGACTTGGGGCTGTGCTTGTGCTTGCCGCGACGCCTGCGCTGGCGGAAAGCCATGTTGTGCCTGACGTATCCGCGCACACAGTGTTCATCTTAAACTCGCTACTGTTCCTTATTGGCGGATTCCTTGTAATGTGGATGGCCGCAGGCTTCTGTATGTTGGAGGCGGGCCTGGTCCGTTCCAAGAACGTAACGATGCAGCTGACCAAGAACGTCTCGCTCTTCTCGCTGGCGGCAATCGGTTATTGGCTTCTTGGCTTCAACCTGATGTACCCGGGCGATGGCTGGTCGATGGACGGCTACCTGGGAGCCTTCGCAATGACGTCGCTGGAACCTGTCGGCGTCGCCGCTGAAAAAGCTGCAGACCTGTCTTACGCTTCGGTCGGATCTGACTTCTTTTTCCAGTTGATGTTCTGCGCAGCGACCGCTTCAATCGTATCTGGCGTTCTGGCGGAGCGCATTAAGCTGTGGCCGTTCCTGATCTTCACCATCCTGCTGGTCGCAATTATCTACCCAATCCAGGCGTCCTGGAAATGGGGTGGCGGCTTCCTTGAAACTGGCTGGGGCAGTGAAGAGCTTGCTGCGGCTGAACTCTCTTTCTTCTATGATTTCGCTGGTTCTACTGTCGTGCACTCAGTCGGTGGCTGGGCAGCATTGGCCGGCGCAATCGTGCTAGGCCCGCGTCTGGGCAAATACAAGGACGGTAAAGTGAACCCGATGCCGGGTTCGAACCTGCCGCTCGCCACGCTTGGTACGTTCATCCTGTGGCTCGGCTGGTTCGGCTTTAACGGCGGCTCGCAGCTGGCCATGGGTTCGGTCGGTGATGTCGCTGACGTCTCGCGCATCTTCGCCAACACCAACGCGGCTGCGGCTGGCGGTGCGATTGCGGCGCTGATCCTGACGCAGGTCATGTTTGGCAAGGTCGACCTCACCATGGTGCTGAACGGCGCTCTTGCAGGTCTTGTCTCCATCACGGCTGAGCCGCTGACGCCGTCCCTTGGCATAGCGACTATTATTGGTGCCGTTGGCGGCGTGATCGTGGTCTTTACGGTTCCGATGCTCGACAAGATGAAAATCGATGATGTCGTCGGCGCGATCCCGGTCCATCTGTTTGCTGGCATCTGGGGCACTTTAGCCGTCGTGTTGACCAATGGTGACGCAACGATTAGTGGCCAGGTGATCTCGATCGTCATCGTCGGTGTCTTCACCTTCGTCGTCTCGCTGGTGGTCTGGCTGATCCTGAAAGCCGCCATGGGCATCCGTGTCAGCGAAGAGGAAGAACTAGCCGGTTTGGACGCCTCCGAGCTGGGCATGGAAGCCTACCCGGAATTCGGTAAAGGTTCACAATTTACCTGAGCTGACTGAAACGCGGTTGCGGCGCACATCCCGGCGCTGCGGCCCACTTAATGACCAACGCTTGGTCAACAGCGTATCCCCGGGGCAGGGCGACCCCCCGCTTCAACTACGGCCCGGATCACATCCGGGCCGCTTTTTTGTGTGCATCCGTCAGATCAGCATCGGTTTGCCCCCAGTTGTCTGTCCCCCCTCCAACTGATTGACAGCGCCCGGCGCATGGGGTCCAAGCTGGCCGCGCTATGATGGACCGCGCACATGACTGAGATTGGACAAGGCCTCTGGGCGGGGCTGGTTCTGATCTTCACCTTCGACGCCGATCTTTACGAGATCGCGGCGCGGTCTCTCTATGTGACGCTCAGCGCCGTCGCGATCGCTGCCGCCATCGCCATTCCCTTCGGCGCCTGGCTGTCGGTAAGCAGGTTTCGTTGGCGGCGCTATGTCATCGCCATTCTGAATGCATTGATGGGGCTACCGCCAGTCGTCGTTGGCCTGATTGTCTATCTGCTGCTCAGCAGATCCGGGCCGTTCGGCGTTCTGGATTTGCTGTTCACTCCGGCGGCGATGATCATCGCGCAGGTCATCATCATCGCGCCCCTGATAGCGTCTGTCGCGCACCAGACGCTGCGCGATTTGTGGGCGGAATATCACGACCTGCTGATTTCGCTGAACGCGACGCGCCGCCAGCGGATCGCTGCTCTGATCTGGGATGGGCGGCGCGCCTTGCTGACGACTGCGCTGGCTGGGTTTGGCCGGGGCATTGGCGAGGTTGGCGCCATCATGATCGTCGGCGGCAATATCGACCACGCCACCCGCGTGCTGACCACCGCCATCGCACTGGAAACCGGCAAGGGCGACTTTGCCTTGGCGCTGGGGCTGGGGTTCGTCCTGATCGCCCTGTCGATCATCGTCAACATCGCCATCCACGCCCTTTCACGGACAGAGAGGGAGGGACGCTGGTGACCGCAATCCTTCCCCTCACGCTGGTAGGCGCAACGGTCCGCAAGCGCGGCAAAAAACTGCTGGGCCCGATTGACCTGACCCTTCAAGCAGGCGGCCTGACGGCCATTATAGGACCAAACGGGTCGGGCAAAACAACGCTGCTGCGTCTGATGCACGGGTTGGAGCGGGCGCGCGACGGCGCTGTCGCCTGGGCCGCGCCGGATGATATCGCGTGCACGCGGCAGGCCTTTGTCTTTCAGACGCCCATCATGATGCGCCGGTCCGTGCTGGATTGCATCGCCTATCCCCTGACCCTGTCAGGCGCTCGCTGGCCCGATGCGCGCCGCGCCGCGCTTGATGCGGCGGTGGAGGCGGGGCTGAGCGATGTTGTCGATCTGCCCGCGCAGATGATCTCTGGCGGGGAACGGCAGAAACTGGCCCTCGCCCGTGCGCTGATCCGCGCGCCAGAGGTTCTGTTTCTGGACGAACCGTGCGCAAGCCTCGATGGCCGCGCGACGCGCGAAATCGAAACCCGCCTTGGTGCCGCCACGTCCGAAAACGTGACTCTGGTGATGTCGACGCACGACGTCGCGCAAGCCCGAAGACTTGCAGACGCTATAATTTTCATGAACCGTGGTACAATCCTTGCGCATTGTTTGGCGGCTGAGTTTTTTGACGCGCCGGGCAGCGAGGAGGCGTCGGCGTTTCTTGAGGGACGGATTATCGAATGATCAAGGTATTATGCAGCCTGATTTTAGCTCTGATCTCAACAAGCGCAACGGCGCAGACCGTGCGCATGGCGGTGACCACTTCGTTCAACAATTCGGGCCTTTCGGATGTGCTGCTGCCCGAGATCAAGAAAGATATCGGCATTGATATTCAACTGCTGGTCGTCGGCACGGGGCAGGCGCTGCGCCTTGGGGCGGCAGGCGACGTGGACGCGGTTCTGGTTCACGCCAAACCTGCGGAAGAAACTTTTATCGCCGAGGGTCACGCCGATTACCGCGTCGAAGTGATGTACAATGATTTCGTGTTGATCGGGCCATCTGACGATCCCGCAGGCGCACGGGGCGCTCAAACGATCATCCAGGCCCTGCAGGCCATCGCAGCGGCGGAGCCGCCCTTTGTCAGCCGCGGTGATGACAGCGGCACGCACAAAAAGGAACTCTCGCTTTGGGGCGGCGCGGGCCACACCCCAGGCAGCTTTGGCGGCTGGTACCGGTCCGTTGGCGCCGGGATGGGCGCAGCGCTGAACACGGCGTCGGCTATGAACGCCTATATTCTGGCGGATCTGGCAAGCTGGCTGAAATTCGGCAACAAGGGTGATCTGGCGCTGCTGTTTCAGGGGGATCCGACGCTGTTCAACCAGTACGCCTATCTGCCCGTAAAAAAGGCGCGCCATCCCAATGTGGATGAAGAGGCCGCCTTGGCGGTTGAGGCGTGGCTGGTCAGCGACCAGGCCAAGACGGTGATTGACGCGTATACGATGAACGGGGAACGCCTGTTCACCCACAACGCCCGTCCGCGCGACAACTGACGCGGTATTCGACGGTCGGCGGGTCTTGGAAAGTCTCGCCAGCGTTCGACCGCATGGCGAGGGGTAGGGTGGTACCAGCGCCCCGGTTCGAACGGGGGACCTCCTGATCCACAATCAGGCGCTCTAACCAGCTGAGCTACGCCGGCACACGTTGGGCAGATATCGCGCCGCCCGGGTTTTTGCAAGTCGCTTTGCATGCAGGTCTTGCACGACATCAGCTATCAGCGGTAGCACGGATGGGATAGGAGACGTCTCATGAGCATCGACAAAGAATCCGACATTCAGGCGAACCTGCAAATCGGGCCGACCTCGATGGGCATGGTTCGAATCTATGTCGAAGGGGACGGCGTTGAAATTCCAATGGATTTCGACCCCGAAGAGGCTGATGAAATCGCGGAGGAGCTAAAGGCGGCCGCGAACCAGGCCCGGAATATGGGCGGAAAATCCAAGAACAAGGGTCGCAAGGGCCGGTCATAACGGCCTGCGGGAATGAAGGCTTCGCGTGCAGGCCTAGCCCGGTGTGATCCAAACTTCCTTTGGGATCCCGTCCGCGCCCGCGTGATCGACGCCAATCAGGCCGCGATCAGATTCTGGGGTGAGGCGTCGGCGCAAGATCTCGCCGCGCGCTGGTTCGATCCGGATGGCGTCGTCGCCACCACCTTTATGCGCCTCGCGGATACTGACGCCGGCGTCGCCGAATTCAGCTCAACCGGCCACCCGGTCACTGTTCAAGCCAAAGTCGCCCACGAGGGCGCGTTTTTGCGTGTGGTGTTGAACGATTTGGAAACACCTATCCCGCTAGATGCCGCCCATATGTTGGAAGGGTTCAAACTCGCGCCCTGGCCTCTCGCGGTTTTCGATGCGGTGGGCGCGCTGATCACGCAGAACGATGCGGACGCCCGTTATTTTGGCCCGCAGTCGCTGAGTGCGGCGTTGGTCGAAGGCGGGTTCAGCCGTGTCTACGACATTGGCGAGGGCGACCAGCGATGGCGGGCCACGCTGTGCCGGGTCCGCGGTGCCGTAGGGGCCATAACCGTGGTGGCCGAGTTTTCAGAGGTGATGCCGCACCCCGCTACCGAGGGCATGGATCGTCAGGCGCTGGCGGCCATCGCACATGATTTTCGCGCGCCGCTGACCGCGATCAGCGGATATGCGGAATTTATCGCCAGCGGCGGCGCAGCGCCCGAAAAACACAAAGACTATCTCAACGCGATACAGACCGCGGCTGAGGGGCTCAGCGCGCTGGTGGACCCCCTGGGCGGCGCAGGTGATGCGCCGGAGGAGCTGATTGATCTGAACGATCTTGTCGCATCCGTCGCCGCGTTGAACGAAGGCGCCGCGGCGCAGGCTGGCGTTACGCTGGCCGTTACCCCCGATCCCGGGGCGGAACCTGTACTGGGCGATTCTGTCGCCGCCAGACGGATCGTTCTGAATCTGTTTTCGAACGCGCTTCGCCATAGTAGGGCTGGCAGGATCGACCTTCAGGTCGCGGGCGCCGTCGTCACGGTCGCGGATAACGGCGTGGGGATGACCGATGTCGCCCAGAACGATGCGCTGATCCCGTATGGCGCTGAGGGTAATGGCGGGCTGGGCTTGTCCAACTGCCGCTCGCTGGCCCAGTCGATGGCCGCGACACTGGACTATGACACGTCGCCCGGTCAGGGGTTTGCCGCGCGGCTGTCCTTTGCGCCATAGGCCAACCGCTTAGCGGATAAACAATTCCCGGGACGGACGCGCTAGAGCGCCGCTTGCGCCAATGCGGCCACGCCCGGATCAGCGGCCGCGCGCAGGCGCAACGCTGCAACGCGGGCGATGCGCTGGGTCTGCGCCTTGCGCCGGGCGGCGGCGAGCGGGCGTTTTTCAGCCTCGCGAATAATCTCCGCTCCGTACCCGTCCGCGATCATCAGGCCCTGATCTTCCGGCAGCAGATCATCAGGCAGATCGGCCGGGGCCGCGAAATAGAACTGGTCGCACCATTCCAGGTAGCCCTGCCATTTCGCATCGGCGCGAAAATCGGCGATGGATGATTTACATTCCACCACCCAGATCTCACCATTCGGCGCGAGCGCGGTAACATCGGTGCGTAGGCCCCGCACGGGGCTCAGCTCTGTCACTGGGGCCAGGCCCTGGTCGATCAGAAACCGGCATACGCCGCGGGCCAGCACATGGCCGGGCTGCATGTCTGAGACTGGATTGGTCATATCCGTCCTTTCGAACATATCATGAACATCAAAAGATGAAACGCCTCTTTGCGCAAGGGGGGCTATCCATGGGCCACCGTGGCCGTCGTGGCCCCGCTTGCGGCGCGGGAAGCGGCGGCTTAGAGCGGAGGGTATGATCACCCCGCTAAATCATCACTATTTTCGCCGTCTGATGACGCTTGCGATTGCGGGGGTCGGCATTGCGATGTTCACGGTGCTGAACTTGCCGTTGCCATGGCTGCTGGGCCCGCTGATCGCTTGTCTTATCGCCGCCTTCGCGCAGGCCCCGCTGGAAGGTCTGGGCCGCGTCAGCGTTCCCTTGCGCACCATTCTGGGTGTTGCGGTCGGGGCCGCCATCACACCGTCACTGTTCGACCGGATCGATGAAATGGCGCTGTCAATGGCGTTGATCCCCTTGTTGCCGCTGGCGATCGCGCTGGTCGGATACCCCTATTTCCATCGTGTTCTGGGGTTCGACAAAGCCACGGCCTATTACGGCGTCATGCCGGGCGGTCTGCAGGACATGCTGGTGTTCGGGGAAGAGGCGGGCGGCAATGTGCGTGTCATGTCGCTGATCCATGCAACCCGCGTTCTGATCATTGTGGTGACGGCGCCGATCCTGCTGACTTACGCCTTCGATGTGTCGCTGGATGCGCCGCCGGGTGCGCCTGCGCGGCAAACTCCGGTCCATGAGATGGCGATCATGGCGTTTTGCGCCATTGCGGGCTGGAAGGGGGCGGAACGATTGGGCCTGTTTGGCGCGTCGATCCTTGGCCCGCTGATCCTGACCGCGGCGGCGAGCCTTCTGGATATCCTCCATCACCGTCCACCGGTTGAGGCGATTCTGATCGCCCAGCTGTCCATCGGAGTCAGCGTTGGCGCGCATTATGTCGGCGTGACCTGGTCCGAACTGCGCCGCGTCGTACTGGCCGCGGCCTTTTTCACCTTTGTGATGATGGCGCTGGCCGCCGCGCCCGCCGCCTTGATCATCTGGCTGGGTCTGGCGGATGAGGCGACGGTGATGCTGGCCTTTTTGCCAGGAGGGCAGGCGGAATTGACCATCCTTGCGATCGTTACTGGGGCGGACATGGCCTATGTCGTCGTCCACCATATCTTTCGCATGACCACCGTCATCATCGGCGCGCCTTTGGCGATGCGGTGGCTCAGCCGTTCCGATTGATAGCTGCGATTGACAGCCTGTCCAATCCGTCCTTCCCTTCACCGCCCTACTGGAGGTTGCCATGACCGACCATTTCGACCAAGAGCTTGAAGACCGCCTCGTGCACTACGCCGCCATCGACAGTCAGAGCGACGAAAATTCACCTGCATCGCCCTCAACCCCTATTCAGTTCGATATGCTGAATCTTCTGCACGCGGAACTGATGGAAATTGGCGCCGCTGACGTGCGCATCAACGAAAGCGGCGTGGTTCTGGCGACGATCCCCGGCACGGCGCCTGGCCCAACCATCGGCTTTGTCGCGCATGTCGACACCGCGCCGCAGTTCAACGCAACGGGCGTCAAACCGCGTGTGATCCGGGGATATAACGGCGGCGACATCACCTTTCCCAAAGATCCCGATCTGGTGCTATCGCCGGAAGAATTTCCATATCTGGCCGACAAGGTCGGGCAGGATATCGTCACCGCCTCGGGGGACACATTACTGGGCGCGGATGACAAGGCGGGCGTCGCCATCATCATGACCGCCGCGCGCCGCCTGATTGAGAACCCCGACATCCTGCATGGCCCGATCCGCATTGCTTTCACTCCGGACGAGGAGATTGGCCGCGGTGTGAACGAACAACTGCCCGGCGATCTGGCCTGCGATTTTGCCTATACTTTTGACGGCGCCCGTGTGGGTGAGATTGAATATGAGACGTTTTCAGCTGACCAGGGCGTCGTCACGATAACGGGCGTTTCAATCCATCCGGGGCTGGCCAAGGACAAGCTGGTTAACGCGATCCATCTGGCCACCAAGATCGTCGACACGCTGCCACAGGTCACGATGACGCCCGAGACGACGGATGATCGCGAAGGGTTCATCCACGCGGTGGAAATGATTGGCGGATCGTCAGAGATGAAGCTGAAATTCATCCTCCGCGATTTTGAACGGGACGGGCTGGAGGCCAAGGGCGTGCTTCTGCGCCAGGTTTGCGACGTTATTCAGGCTGGGGAATCGCGCGCGAAGATCACCTGCGATATCCGCCCCCAGTACCGCAACATGCGCTATTGGCTGGAGGAGGATATGGCCCCCGTCGACCTCGCCCGGGACGCCATCCGCGAACTGGGGGTGGAGCCTGTATCCGTGCCGATCCGCGGCGGCACCGATGGATCGCGTCTGACGGAAATGGGCGTGCCGACGCCGAACCTGTTCACTGGAATGCAAAACATCCACGGTCCGCTGGAATGGGTGTCGGTGCAGGATATGGCGCAGGCGATGAACCTGATGCTGAATATCGCAAGGCTTGGCGCCGAGCGCGCCGGTGATCAGCCCGTGTAGGGCTCGGTCACCGTTCCGGTCATCATGTACCCCGCCTCCGCCAGGTCGGTTTCGACGGCGGCGGCGGTGAACATGCCGGTCGCCCAGATGGGGTCCCACAATCCGTCCTGCGGTGTGGGCTTTTCGAACTTCAGGAACACGATCTGGTTTACGGGCGGCGGTGGGACATGGATGCAGGCGCCGACATAAGGCACCAAAAGCCCCTCAGTCACGCCTTCGCCATCCAATGCAACTGGCACGACATAGCCGGGAATGCGCACCAGCTGTTCGTTATACTTGGTGACCATGCGGGCAGGAGGCTGCTGGATCCACGGCAGCATTTCGCCCTGCTTCAGAAGGCCGAGCAGTTTCAGCGTCTCCATCAGCTCGCCCTCGTTTTCATCCTTGGGCGCAAGGTCGCCCCACCAGACGGTGGTGGCCTGATCCTCTGCTTTCAGGCCAAGCGGCGTGGCGGCAATGGCCAGACCGGTCAAAACAGCGCGTCGGTTAAGCGGGGTCATCTGAAGTCTCCGGCAGTCGTTCGGCTACGATTTTACCGTCATTCCGTCGCTCAGCGAAATGAAATACGCGCGAGCGGCGGGCGGCAGCCCCGCCAGAACGCCTGCGCCCACCGCAGCGGCCAGCGTCAGCGCCTCGCGCGCGCCGGGGCCAACGGAGGGAATATAGACGCCATAGGTCACGTCCAGCCAGCCGCGCAACGCGGCCAGCCCGGCGTAGAGGATCATCATGCCGACCACGGCGCCCGCCGCTGCGATCAGCACCGCTTCGGCGATTAGCAGGGACATGATCAACCCCGGCTCGGCCCCGACGGACCGAAGAATCGCCATTTCCCGCCGCCGTTCGTTCAACCCTGCGAAGATCATCGCCGCCATGCCGATCAACGCGGTCGCGACCACCATGGCGCTAACGCCCAACAGCGCGGTTTCGGCGACGCCGACCACGGCCCACAATTCCTGCAGCGCGACACCGGGCAGGATCGCCAGCAGGGGTTCTTGCGGATATTCGTTGATTGCGCGCTGCAGGGTGAAAATGCGCAGCTTTGATTCGACCCCGATCATCGCTGCCGTGATCGCCTTGGGAGACAGGTCGAGCGTGCGGGCCTGATCTGCCGTAATGCGAGCGCCAGACACCTGGCCGCCGCCGACCCAGTCGATATGGATCGCCTCTATCCCCTCAAGCGAAACGATGACGGTGCGGTCGACTGGCGTGCCGGTCTTTTCCAGGACGCCGGCGACACGAAAAGGCTTGTCATCATGGTGCGTGAAAGATGCGATCCCGTGCGAGACGATGATCTCGTCCCCCAACTGATAGCCCAGCGTCTTGGCGACATCAGCGCCCAACACGGCGTCATATACGTCGTCAAACGCGGCCCCGGCGGTGAAGGACAGTCCCCGATCTGATCGGAACCTGTACCGATCGAAATACTCGGCCGTCGTGCCCAGCACCCGAAATCCGCGATGGCTGTCGCCAAGCGACAGCGGCACAGCCCAGTCGATCCCGGGCATGTCGCGGATGTCTTCGAAGCTTTCCCATGTGACGTTGTTGGTGGCGTTGCCGATGCGGAACACGGAATACAGCAACAATTGCACGCCGCCGGATCGGGCGCCAACAATCAGGTCTGTGCCCGAAATCGTATCAGCGAAACTGGCCTTGGCCCCGGTGCGCAGTTTTTCGACGCCCAGGAACAGCGCGATCGACAACGCGACAGCTAGCACTGTCAGCGACACCGTCAGCCAGCGCGCGGCGAGGGAACGAAGGGCCAGCCGCAGAAAAATCATGCCGCCGCCGCCCGCGTCACCTGGGCGATATCGTCCAACCGCACGGTTTGATCGAACCGGTCCGCCAGCCGTTCGTCATGGCTGACCATCAACAGCGACGCACCCGCCGCCGCAACATGGGTGAACAACGTATCGACAAAGGCGGCTTGCGCGGCGGCGTCCAGCGCTGATGTCGGCTCATCCGCCACGATCAGGCCCGGCCCGCCGATCAGCGCGCGGATTACGGCGACCCGCTGTTGCTGGCCAACTGACAACGCCCTTGCGCGCCCTTTGGTCATCAACGCTGCGTCCAGACCCAAAGCCGCGGCGAGGCGCAGCGCCTCTGTCCGTTCATCACCCGCCCGCGCGCGCCGTCCCGGCGCAAACCGCAGGGGCAAAAGCGCGTTGTCCATCGCGCTGGCGTAGGGGAGGAGGTTGAACTGTTGAAACACGATGCCGATCTCTTCGGCGCGAAATCGGTCGCGTTTGCGGCGGCTTAGCTGGGCGATGTCGGTTCCTGCAACCTCCACCCGACCGGCTTGGGGCGCGATCACGCCGCAAATCAGGCTGAGGATAGTGGATTTCCCGGACCCGGACGCGCCCAGCAGCAAGGTGCGTCCCCCTTTGGGCAGGGCGAAATCGTCCACCTCCAACCGAAAATCAGCTCCGCCTCGCCAGGCGAAGCTGAGATCTGTCAGATGAATCGCAGGGGTATCAGTCACCGATGATCAGATAGCCCCGGCGAGGGACAGGCTTGGTTCATCACGTTCAACTTCGAACCCTTTGGCGCCCTTGTCGGAAATCATTTGGATGTCGAGCTCCTGCGCGTTGGGGAATTGGCTGAAATAGGCGAATTCGATCGTATCAATCGCGGCGGGATCTAAACAGTTCAGCATGTATTCAGCATGGAATTCAGTGTGGCTTTCGCCTTCTTCATCGGCGTGGTCAGCGTGATCGTCGCCATGTTCTTCATGTTCATGTGCCGCATGCTCATCCTTGTGGTCAGCATGGTCTTCATGTTCGTCCTTATGGTCGGCGTGGTCTTCATCATGATGGTCCTTGTGACCGTGTTCATCTTCATGGTCATCGCCGATCAGCGCAACATTGGCCGCTGTGACCACGCATCCCGCCGCAGCGGGCACCATGAACAGATCCAGTGGTTTTGCCAGCTTTGCAATGGCCGCGTCGATCAGGGCGCGATCTTCGGCGGTTTCGGCGGGATGTTCAAAGCCAACGATGTCGGCGCCTGGCGCTTCCAGCTCCAACGCGACAAGGGCGCCTTCGAAGGCCATGTTCAGGGACCCGTGTCCGTGCTGATGCGCATCCAGCTGACGGCTTTCAGAGGTTGCGGCGCCTGCTGCGGCGAGCATCACTGCGAACGGGGCGGCGACAAGGGCGGTAGGGCGATAGATCATCTCTGAAGCTCCTCTTGTATTATAGTGGTCGGATTTACGTTACCTTATAACATGGTGAAGACAACCTGAAACGCGGTGACGCTGCGGCCTGAGTTAGGCCGCCCCGTATGACCAAAATGCGGGCCTGCGCCGGCGTCTGCGCAAAATCTGCGAAACTCTGCGCCAAAACCCGGCAAGCCGGCCCTTTGGGCGACGACGCGCCCGGCGATCACCGTCACCATGCAGAGCACCCCTTCGTCCGTCCGTCCTACTCTCACTCCTACGGTCCCTCCGGGCGGCCTTGGACCTCTCATTCCCAAACTGGGCGGCGGGCGCCCTGCGCCATTGGCGCATGTGGCGTTCGCCGCCGCCTTTCTGACCGCATTGGCGGATTGGTTGGTTTGCGGGGAACATACCGGTTTATCGCTGACCCTGCTTGTCGCTGCGATCTCAGCCGTGGTGTTGACGTTTGGGCGGCACAGTCGGGCGACTGCCGCCATGTGCAACGCGCTCTATGTTGATGCATATGGCGTGACCGAACTGCGCCTCGCCACCTTTTTCTGGATGGGTTTGGTCGCGCTGGGTCTGACGCTGATCATCGCGCGTATCGCCTGGCGCAAATCCGGGGCCTGGCTGGTGGGCCGCAATACCGTCGCCCTGATTGCGACGCTGATCACCGCCACGCTGCTGAACACCACCGTGTTCATTGCGGACTATAACGTCGCCAAGTGGCTGGGCGACCCCAACCGGTTGACCCAGATCGATACGGAATACCTGACCCGACTGGGTCCGCACGCCATCTCCGCCGTCGATCGGTTGTTGGCGGCACCTCACAACCTGTCTGACAAAGATGCGTGGCGCCTGTTTGACTGGCGCTGGGCCAAGGCCGACGCCATCTGCGACAGCAGCGCCGACTGGCGCGCCTTCACCCTGCGCGACGCCCGCCTTGCACATTATCTCTCAACCCACGACATTACCCACAGCGGCCCCGCCGCCTTGCCGGAGCACTAGACCATGGATCCCCACGTTCTTATCGCCGACGACGACCCGCACATCCGCGAGGTTATCCGCTTTTCCCTTGCAAAGGACGGCATGCGGGTCACCGAAGCCGCTGATGGGGCTGAGGCGATCACGCAGTTCGCCTCGGAAACGCCTGATCTGGTGATCCTGGACGTCGGCATGCCCGAGGCTGACGGCCTGGATGTCTGCCGCGAGATCCGCAAAACGCACCAGACGCCGATCCTGTTCCTATCTGCCCGAGACGAGGAAATCGACCGCGTGCTGGGGCTGGAAATCGGCGGCGATGATTATGTCGGCAAGCCGTTTTCCCCGCGCGAACTCAGCGCCCGCGTCAAGGCGATCCTGAAGCGCACGGCGGCCGCCCCTGCGCCGGAGCCGACGGCGCTGGCCCATGGCGATCTGACGCTGGACGACGCCACCCACACTGCGGCGCTGGGCGAGGATCCGGTCGCTTTCACTCCGCTGGAGTTTTCCATCCTGAAGACCTTCCTGACCATGCGCGACCGTGTGGTGAAGCGAAACGATATCGCCGCTGCAGCCTATGACATGAACGACCATGTCTCGGGCCGCACCATCGACAGCCATGTCCGCAACATCCGGGTGAAACTGGCCGACGCGGGCTGCCCCAGTGCGATTGAAACGGTGCACGGCGTCGGGTTTCGCCTGGGGGGCTGCACCCGGGCGTGATGATGCGCGGCGGCATCCAACATGGAATTTAGACCCGCTTTCGAGCATCATGCGCCGTGCTGATCGCACGTCCCACCGTGCCAACATCACCGCAAGTCCTGCTACCAGATCAAACCGGTTCAGTTTTTCCGCATTCCGCACTAAACCAACGGTATGATCTGCGACGCAACGCCCAGAAAATACCGCCCGCCGATCCGCCTGATCCTGGTGGTGATGCTGCTGATCGCCTTTGCGACACCTCTGGTTGGCCTTTTCTTCCTGAGGGTCATCGAAAACCAGCTGGTCCGCCGGACTGAGGCTGAACTGATCGGCCAGTCAGCTGCGCTCGCCGCGTCCTATTCCTCGGAAATCAAACGCGCGGGGGTGGAGGAAGTGTGGCTCGGCTCAGAAGCTGCGGGCATGTTCCGCGATGCCCTGACCGACCCCTACATTCCCCTGACGCCAACCATCGACCTAGCCGTCGACCCCATCCTGCCGCCGCGTCCTGACGCGGAACAGGCGCTGTCCCCCCCTGCCGCCGGGTACCTAATCGTCGGGCAAACTATGGCCCCGATCGTCGCCGCCACGGTCCGGCGCACGCTGGCGGGCGTGCTGCTGCTGGATGCGCGGGGCCGCATCATCCTTGGCCCCAACATCGGCCAAACGCTGGCCCATGTGCCTGAAGTTGCGGTGGCGCTGAACGGCGATTTCGCATCCGCCCTGCGCACCCGCCTGCGCAAGCGCCCGCCACCTTGGGTCTATTCCTTCACCAAGGGCGCCAGCTTGCGCGTGTTCACCGCCTTTCCCGTCATCGTCAACGGGCGGGCGGCGGGAGTTGTCTATGCGTCCCGCTCGCCCCGGCACATTTTGCAAATGATGGCGGCGGAAAGCGAAAAGCTGGCGCTGGCCGGCGTGGTTATGGCGCTGGCGCTGGCTGGGTTCGGCTATATTGCATTGCGCGCCATCACCCGCCCGATCCGCGCTCTGACCGAACGCACCCGCCAGATCGCGGCGGGCGACCGCGATGCGATGAAACCCCTGAAATCGCACGGAACCGCCGAGGTTGCTGAACTGTCCGAGGCGTTCCTGCGCACCGCGCGCCGCTTAAACGACCGGGGCGACGACATCGCCAGCTTCGCCGCCCATGTAAGCCACGAACTGAAATCGCCCCTGACCGCGATCCAGGGCGCGGCGGAGCTGATCCGCGACAACGAAGACATCATGACGGCTGAAGAACGCGAAGGGTTTCTCAGCAACATCATCAAGGACAGCGAGCGTCTGACCCTGCTGGTCCGCCGCCTGCTGGAACTGGCGCGGGCGGACAAGGACGAGGATGAGGAGGACGGCGCCGTCACCGCTGATCTGGCTGGCTTGTTGGAGGAACGAACATCGATGCGCGTCGTAGTCGATGATTCGGGTCGCGTGCCCCTGAAGATCAGCGAAGAGAAGCTGGCGATCATCTTGACCAACATGACCGACAATTCCGCCCGCCACGGCGCAACCGAGCTGACGGTGACAGTGCGCGAGGCGCTGGGCCGCGCCGAGATCATGGTGAAGGATAACGGCGAAGGCGTATCCCCCGGTAACGCCGCCCGCCTGTTTGAGCCGTTCTTCACCACCGCCCGGGCCGAAGGAGGCACCGGCATGGGCCTGCCGATCATTAAGGCGCTGCTGGTCGCGCGGGACGGCTCGATTGAATTTGTCGGCGGAAAAGGCGGCGCGGCGTTTCGGGTTGGGTTGGGGATTGTCGGTTAGGGGCTGACCTTTCTGCGCCTGAAACAACGCGCTAAAAAGAGGTAAGTCTGGATATCTTTGCCAATGCTTTTGTCAATTCGGCGTCTGTACGCTCCATCTCGCCGGAAAGTTCTTTCACAACTGTGGCGACTCTGCTCAGCGAGCCATCTTTCGCACCGTTCTGAATGGCCACCAGCTTGCGGCGCAGGGAGACCGCGCCAAGAAGGGCGCAAGTGCCCGCAAGTTTATGAGCCAAAGCTGCGATGACTTCGCCATCTTGGCGAATGGCCCAATCGGTCTCAAGCTTTTCGATCACCTCGCAGACGCCGTTATTCAGCGAAACGACCAGAACGCCTGCGTCGTCTGCTCCGACCAGCTCCACCACTTCGGTGAACTTCGCATGGTCCAGCGCGACGCCGGGCTCAGGCGTGCCTACTGTCGTTTGTGGCTTTAGATCAGGGGTTTTCGATTGCTCCGACAACAGTTTGGTCAGGTCTTTTCGCGAGATCGGCTTGATCAGAACGGCCTGCATGCCAGCGTCTGCAAACGCTTCTCTCTCAGCTGGCATGGCATGAGCGGTTTGCGCAACAATGGGCGTCTGCTGATTTGGTCCGTTGTTATTTCGAATGATCTGCG
Source organism: uncultured Pikeienuella sp. (assembly GCA_965659735.1). Taxonomy (GTDB): domain Bacteria; phylum Pseudomonadota; class Alphaproteobacteria; order Rhodobacterales; family Rhodobacteraceae; genus Pikeienuella. The sequence goes on along the minus strand of CBFHXH010000054.1, from coordinate 4,319 downwards.
AGACTTCAGCACCGTCCATCCCAGGCATGCTGATGTCCATAAGTATTAGGTCGTAAGTGTGATTCTTGACCACCTCCAGCGCTTCAAAACCGTCGGCCGCGGTCGAAACTTTTAGCCCCATTTGTAGAAGCGTCTTGCTAAGGACGATCGTGTTCACATGATTGTCGTCGACCACCAGCACGTGTCCGGTAAAGGTTTGTCGTTCAACAGCCTGATTTGGCGCTGGCGGGGCGATGGGGCCCTTTTCTTCAGGCTTTTCGGCGGTTTCAAAGGGGATCAAGACCTGAAAGATGCTGCCTTCGCCCTCGACGCTTTCGGCGATAATTTCGCCGTCTATGGCTTCGATGTATCCCTTCGCGATGCTAAGGCCCAACCCGGTGCCTTCACGCGACCGCGCATAGGTGGAATCGAGCGTCGTGAACGGCTGGAAAATGCGCTCAAGATCGCATTCAGGGATGCCGATCCCCGTATCTTGAACAGTCAGCAGCAGGCCGCCGCAGTCTGACAGCTCTGCAGTCACAGATATTTCGCCGGCATGGGTGTATTTCACAGCATTGCTGACAAGATTGGTGATGATCTTATCAAACGTCTTGGGATCGGATCTCACAGTATTGGGCAATGCGGAGCTGACAGACAGCTCAACTGTGTTGTCCAATTTCTTTGCGGTTGCTTCGTTTTCGCGGACGATCCGCTCAATCAGCTGGGAGATTGAGAATTCGCGAACCTCGAGCCGGGCTTTGCCATGGTTGAGCCGATTGATGTCCAGCACGTCATCTACATGTCGTTTCAAACTAGCGGATGAGATTTCCAGCAAATGGCAATATTCGCGCTGCTCTGCCGTCATCTTGGTGTCAGACATGAGCTCCAGCGTTGCGACGATGCCGTTCAAAGGTGTGCGCATCTCGTGGCTAAGCACTGCGATGAAACATGATTTGGTTCGGTTCGCTTCTTCCGCCGTGGCAAGCGAACGCTTCGTGACCTCCGCGTCTGACGACAGCTTGTCCATTAGGCCGTTGAACACGAGCCGGCAGTTTTCGAGTTCGTTGGCGGCTGGGGAGGGGAATTTGGGAACGCGCGCGTCAAGATTGCCATCGCGGATCTTACCCACCGTGTTTTTGATCAACCGCATGGGCTTTGTAAGCAGACCCGATAGGATCCAACCGCCAAACGCCGCCAGGGCGACTAAAACGACGAGCATGGTAAGCATTTCCTTTATTTCGGAGCGTGCTGCGGCCTCAAATTCAGCAATTGGCTGGGGAACCATCACGCCCCAACCCGTGGAAGGGACATAGGTGTAACCTGCAATGACGTCGGCCTTTAGCGGCGGCGCATAGAATTGCATCACGCCTGTGTGGCCAGAGGTCATTTTTTGAACGACCTCAAGCCCTGACGCATCCTTTGCCGTGGCCTGCCACTTCGGGTTCGGATGGGCGAGAACGCGGCCATTTTTGTCGACGATCATCGAATGACCCTTTTCACCAAAAGCGATCGCCTTTTGAACGCGCTGGAGGTACTTGGTGTCGAATGCGCCGAATGCGATCTTTTTGCCTGGCAAAGACCTGATTGCGAACAGATAGGGCGTCCCATCCAGTAGCTTCACGCCGGATAGGACGGTTTTGCCTTGAACTACTTCGCGTCTCAGCTCCTGCAGCAAGTCTGGGGTCGGCGTTGGAATAACGTCGCCTGCGCTGATAGGTGAAATCCGCCCGTCGATGTCGGCAAGCGCGATGAAGTGAAAGTCATAGTGGCTGGTAAATTCTTTGACCTCCCACGCATCGGGTGAAATCGACGCCCTTGTCTCGACGAGAAAGTCGAAGGCGCTGGTGATGTCCTGAGCATAGCGTTCCAAGGTCGACGCAAGGTTACCCGCGATGACCAGGTGCGCATGATCGACATGCTGAACCTCCCTTTCGAACGCCGTTTTTTGCGCCTGTAACAATATGGCGACCATTGGAGCGATCGACACCGCAAGGATCGCAATGAAAACATAAACGCGGATGGAATTGATCTTCGCCAGTTTTATGGCGATCCAATCCTTAAAGCCAAGTTCAAAGTCTTCTTGTGTCAGCGCCATTTTCTTTGCCCCAGAAAGTTTGCAGTTATCGCTGCAGGAGGGGAAGAACTAGCATTCACCCGAAATCAGAATGCGAAGGGCTTGTATATCTGACCTATTCCGAAGGATAGAAAATTGTGCTTATTAGGTCTTTGCTTTGGGGTAGTGTCTGCTCCAGTTGAGTGTGGGCGATTAAATTCGCCTTTGGCGATTAAGTTTTAACCATGCAAACCCAGTTGCTCAGTTCTAGCTGAGAGTTGCTTCGCGAGGATTGTTTGGCCGTGTGAACACTGTGGAGGGGCATTTAGGGGTCGGGGTTTCGGGTGGAATGGTGGGCCACAGGCCCGCACTACATAACCTCAAACTGTGAAACCTGTGTGTTTTTCAAGATTGCAAAACCTACATAATCAATAATATCAATATCTTAGTAAGGGTTTCACGCGTGAAACCCTCTTGACGTCGCTCGCTTGCGCGGCTACCCGCCCCTCATGTCCAAATTCGCCATCGCTGCGGGGGATCCCGTTACCGCCGAAGCCGCTGCAACCGCCCTCTGCGCTGGGGGTGGGGCCGTGGATGCGGTGATCGCAGGGGCGCTGGCCGCTTGTGTCGCCGAACCCGTCCTCGCCTCCCTTCTCGGCGGGGGGTTCATGATGGTGCGGGACGCAGACGGGCGGGGGCACCTCTGTGACTTCTTCGTTCAGACGCCAAAACGAAAGGTCTCCGCCGCCGAAATGGACTTTCGGGCGGTTGAGGCGGATTTTGGCGAAACCAGCCAGGTGTTCCAGATCGGCGCAGCCGCCATCGCCGCGCCCGGGGTCGCCGCAGGTCTGGCCGAGGCGCACGCCCGATTTGCCCGCATCCCCTTTCCCGAACTTGCCGCCCCCGCGGTGAAGGCGGCCAAGGATGGGGTTCTGCTGACCGACTACCAGGCCAGCGTGCTGCAGATCGTTAAACCGATTTTCACTGCGACACCTGATGCGCTGGCGGTCTTTGGCGACGGCGAAACCCTGCTTGGCCCAGGCGATCTTTATCGCAATGTGCCCCTTGCCGACGTGATCGAAACCTATGCTCACGAAGGGCCAAGGTTCATGCAGGAGGGGGAGGTCGCCAGCGCCCTTCTCTCCCTCGAAGGGGGGCATCTGACGGCGGCTGACCTGAAGGGTTTCGCTGTGAAATGGCGCCAGCCGCTAGTGGAAACGCGGGGCGCGGCGCGCATCCTCCTCAATCCCGCGCCCAGCCTCGGCGGCACGCTGATCGCCTTTGCCCTGCGCCTGATCGATCAGGGCGCGACTCCCTCTGAGATCGCGTGGGCCTTCGCCGCAACGTCCCGCGCCCGACTGGCGGTCGATCTGAACCGACAGCCGGCGGCCGGCGCCGCCCGCCTGTTGGCACCCGATCTGGTGGATACGTATCGGCGTGAGATCGCCGCTCAGAAAGTTGCGGTTCAGGGCACCACCCACATCTCAGTCATTGACGGATCTGGCGCGGGCGCTGCGATCACCCTATCGAACGGCGCAGGATCTGGCCTGATCGCGCCCGGCACCGGCCTGACCCCCAACAACATGCTGGGAGAGGAAGACCTGATCCCCGGCGATTGGCACGAATGGACCCAGGATACACGCCTGTCTTCGATGATGGCGCCGACAGCGATAGAGTGGCCGGATGGAGATCTTGCGATGATTGGGTCGGGCGGATCCAACCGCATCCGCACCGCGATCGCTCAGGTCGCTGCGAGGGTCATCGATGGCCGGGCGCGGCTGGAGGACGCCGTCGCCGCCCCCCGCATCCATGTCGAGGGCGCTGAGTCCAAGGTCGACTTTGAAGATCGGCTGGCAGAAGGAGACTGCGCCGACCTGCTGGCGGCCTATCCCGAAGCTCAGGGATGGGGCCGCGAATCAATGTTTTTCGGCGGCGTTCATGCCGTGCGCCGGGATGCGAAAGGCGGGTTTGAGGCCGCCGGTGATCGACGTCGGGCCGGAGTTGCTGTGACTTCCTGAAAAATTTGGGTAATTATATTTCGCAAAATGCCCTTTATCTGCGACATTTATTGCGCGTGAATTGACGGCCGAGGGTCATCAAGTTAGTTGTCTCGCAACTGCGGTGACATATGATGCACCGCAACACAGAGCCAGGAAAGACAGATGCCAGATACCGCACCCGCATTCGAGACGACCTTCGACGCCGCCACATTGTTGCGTGAGGCGCTGCCACAGGTCGACGCCGTCATCGCTGACGCCAGCGCAGCGCTGCGCGCCAAGGTGGCGAC
>CBFHXH010000053.1:0-22428 GCA_965659735.1 uncultured Pikeienuella sp. | reverse complement strand
AAAGCGGTCCCAAAAATGGTCCCAGCAAAAAGGTAACAGACTGTTATCCTTGCGTTTCTTTAACTTATCGGGGGAGATATGGTGCCCAGGAGAAGACTCGAACTTCCACGACCTTGCGGTCACTGGCACCTGAAGCCAGCGCGTCTACCAATTCCGCCACCTGGGCAATCCGGGGCAGGGCGGTCGTTTACTAACGGGCGGGGCGGGTGTCAATAACCCGATGACTGGTCGGTGAAATTAATCCTGGGCAAAGCCTGATCCGGGCTTTCGGTACGCCTCACGCGGCGGGGCGAAGACGTCCAAGATCAAGGCGCCTTCGGGGCCAGCTTCGACCGTGTGTGGTACGCCGCCAGGGGTACGCCAGAAATCACCAGGGGCGAAATCCCAGACCTCTTCGCCCTGAAAGCGCTTGCCGCCGCCAGACAGGACATAGCCCCACTGTTCTTCGGGATGGTGGTGCAGCGTGCCGCTCGCACCCGGTTCGACCTTCACAAAAGACAACATGGCCTGATCGCCGGGGAAGAGGCGGGTGGAAACGCCTTCGGCCAGTTGCCGGAACAGCCCAGCCTGATCGTCATAGGCCTTAAAAAACGTTTGATCGGTCATCTCTGTGCTCCGTTTGAGAAGTAGTCAGCGGTGCGAATGAATTTCGCAAGAAAGGCTGCGTCGGCCCAGCTGGCGTCTTGCAAACTATCGCCAACCATCACGACGCCGTCTGCCGGCAACCCGTTGCGGGCTAGAACAGTGTGAATGGCGGCGCGCGCCTGTCGCCAGCTTTCTGGATCCAGCGGCTCCGCGTCGGCGTCGTCGATTCGCACGGACAATGCGTCGCCAAGTTCTTTGCGGAAATCATCCGGGCTTTCATCCGCTGGCGAAAGCGCCAGGCGGGCTGTTTTGGGCACGTCGTGCAGTTTTTCGCGCACATGCGTTGGCGTAGACAATTCTCGGCTGAGGCTAAGCTGCAACCCACCCACCGTGAACAGAAAGCCGACAATGTCTCTGCCTGAACCAAGCAGAACTGAGGCATATTGCGGATAGCTCAACCCCAAGGCGGCGGCGCGGCGCACGCGAATGCGTACGATTTCCAAGGGGATGCGGGCGCCGACAAGGTCTTTGCGCGCCTTGGCCCAGGCGCATCGCCGTCCTGATGCGCCGATTGCGCCGCTGTTGTGGCCGATGCCTGCAGGGGGTCTTTGGGTCTTTTCCATGGAGTCAGACAGTGTCCGGACTGAAAAACCGCGTCAACAAGCGTGTTTCGGGGTCTTGGCCCACGCCGCGCTGCAGGCTAAGGATCAAAGACAGGATTTGCAGTGGGAGGCATCGCTGATGGCCACGCCAATTGTCACCATTTTCGGCGGTTCAGGTTTCGTCGGTCGCTACGTCGCGCGCGGCATGGCCAAACGAGGCTGGCGTGTCTGCGTCGCGGTTCGACGCCCTTATGAAGCGCATTTTGTGCGCCCCTATGGGGATGTTGGCCAAGTGGAACCTATCCAGGCCAATATCCGCGACGAAGAATCAACCCGCCGCGCCATTATGGGTGCTGACTTGGTGATCAACTGCGTGGGCATCCTGTACGAAGACAGCCGCCAGAAATTCCAGACCGTTCAGGCCGAAGGCGCCGAGCGCATCGCTCGACTGTCAACGGAATGTGGCGTACCGCGGCTAGTGCATCTGTCCGCGATTGGCGCCGACAGCGCCAGTCCCAGCGGTTATGGCCGCACCAAGGCGGAAGGTGAAGCCGCCGTGATAGGCGCGTTTCCGAACGCCGTTATCCTTCGCCCTTCGATTATCTTTGGACCGGAAGATCAGTTCTTTAACCGCTTCGCCGCAATGGCCCGGATCAGCCCGATGATCCCGATGGTTGGCGCGCGGACCCGGTTTCAGCCGGTTTATGTCGACAATGTCGCCCAAGCGGTTTGCACTGCAGGCACAAGTGACGCGCAAGGTGTCTACGAACTTGGCGGCCCACAGGTATTCGAATTTCGCGATCTGATGGGGATGATGCTTAACGAAGTACACCGTCGCCGACTTCTCGTCTCGTTGCCCTTTGGCCTGGCTAACGTCATGGCCTGGGGCCTGTCGCTGGTAGAGACGGTGACGTTGGGCCTTGCGCCAAACCGTCAGATCACACGCGATCAGGTTGATATGCTGCGCAGCGACAACGTTGTTGCCGACGGCGTAAAGACTATCGCGGATCTCGGCGTTGAGCCAACGCCTGTGGAAAGCGTCATCGGCGAATACCTCTATTCCTATCGCCCCTACGGCCAGTACGACGCAATCACGGCGTCCGCCGCCAACCTCAAAGCCTGAGGCGAGGTTTCTGCGCCCCGCGACGGCAGGGCTGTTTTGGGCGCTGGCCTTTGTCCTGATCGAAGCGGTTCAGTTCGTTTTCTTCGGGTCGGCATTCCAACGGGTCAGCTCGTTCCAGTTTGGCTTTGTTGTCTTTCTGATCACTACGCTTGGGTTCGTGGGATGGTCCGCCCTTCGCCGCGGGTCTTAACTGCGATTGGCTTTTGCAAACCCTGGCCTGTTATTTGCGATCAATGTCACTGCAACCTTGTCTTGGGTGATGTTCCTGCTGGCGGTGCAGATCATCGAACCCGCAATCGCCTACACGATAGGGGCGGCGGCGATGCCGTTGGCTGCATGGACATTTGCGCGGCTTAAGCTTGCGGAAGGTGGAGGTCCGCGCAACTAGTCCGAACGATCCGGCGTTTTGATCATTCTGGTCTCGGTGGTCCTTCTGGCTGTCGTCACCACTGCCAGGTTGTCAGGCTCTGTTCGTGGCGGCTCAGGCGCGGCCATGGTTGGTATTGCGAGGGGGTTCTGTTCACTTGGCTTTTGGTTCTATGCAAGCGGCTTGACCAGCGCGGTGTCAGCGTAAGCGTTGTCTTTGGCCTGCCATTCCCGCTGTATGTGCTGGTCGCGGGTGGTCTTGGGGCGGCAGGGCTGGATCAGAAAGCGTCGATGCCGTCGGTGGAGTTTGCGGGCATCGTTCTGATTGGCCCCCTGGTCATTGTGCCGCCGCTTTACGCCCTACAGCGCGCCCTGACGCTGATTTCGACACTAAGCATCAGAATCATCACAGCGCTTGGCCCATTTGCCATATTCGTCCTGCAAATAGGTGAAGGACGGGTTGATTATTCACCTGCGACCCTGATTGGCCTCGCGTTATTCTTTGCAGGGTCCGCATTGGCGGCGATTGGTGTGATGCGTGCGGCGCATGGTGAAACAGTGTTTTGAATGAGGGAACGAAAAAAAGGCCCGGCGGCAAAGCCGGGCCCGATCTCGTAGGTGTCATCGATCAGATCTGGTCGACAAGCGCCTCGCCCAGCGAACACGTTGGTTCGCCGCGGCTGCCCTCGATGTTCAGCACCTTCACTACGCCGTCATCGATGAACATCGAATAGCGTTGCGATCGGCTCAGCAGGCCAACTGCCGGCGCGGTAAAATCGAGGCCGATCGCCTTGGTAAAGCTGCTTTCGGGGTCAGCCAACATGCGGATGCCGGCGGCTGCGGCGCCTGTCGCTTCGCCCCAGGCCTTCATGACGAAGGGGTCGTTGACGGAAACGCACACGATTTCATCCACACCTTTGCCCGCCAGGTCTTCGGCTGCGCCGACAAATGATGGAACATGTTTGGCGTGGCAGTTCGGGCTGAAAGCGCCTGGCACAGCGAACAGAGCGATCTTTTTGCCGGCGGTCAGGTCCGCGACAGTAACCTGCGCTGGTCCTTCTGCGCCAAGTTCGATGAAATTGGCCTCTGGTAGCTTCTGGCCGACTTCGATGGTCATGGACGTGATCCTTTCGTTGGGTTCCGCTCGCCCCTCTGAACGTTCTGGTGTGAATATATGCGCCACGAGAGCATTGTCGACGGACGATTCAAACTCTGGGCGAAAAGGGGGAAATGCATGCGACTGCAAGGAAAGTCTGCGCTGGTCATTGGCGGGGGGCAAAAGCCGGGAAACGGGCCGGTGGGCAACGGCCGCGCGGTATCGCTGACCTACGCCCGTGCAGGCGCCACCGTCATGGTGGCTGACCGCGATTCTGCGTCCGCCGAGGCGGTGGTGGCTGAGATCAGAGCCGCGGGCGGCGAAGCGAAGCCGATTACCGTTGATGCGCTGGTTGAGGATGACCTGAGCCGTGCGGTGGCCGAAACTGAGGCGCAGTTTGGCGATCTCGACATTCTTCACAACAATGTCGGTCTTTCGATCGAACTGGGCGATGCGCCTGTGACTGAGATCAAAAGCGATGTTTTTGATAATTCGATGGCTTTGAACCTGCGATCCATGGTGTTGGCGTCAAAGCATGCGCTGCCGGGGATGCGCGCGCGGCGTAAAGGCGTGATCATCAATATTTCCTCCATCGCCGCGACCGAGACATATCCTTGGGTCGGCTACAAGCTGGCCAAGGCGGGCGTTTTGGCGTTGACGGAGCAACTGGCGATCCAGAACGCGGAATACGGTATTCGCTGCGTCTCCTTGGCGCCTGGCAAGATCGACACGGTGATGGCGGTCGATGCGCGCGCCAAGGCTTGGGGCAAAACCCGCGAAGAGGTCGCCGCGGAGCGGGCGGCGTCGATCCCCCTCGGCCGTCAGGGCACGGCGTGGGATGTGGCGAATGCAGCGCTGTTCATGGCGTCGGACGAAGCGTCTTTCATCAGCGGCGTACATTTGCGGATCGATGGCGCTGCTGGCTGCCGGGTAGGCTGACATTGTAGGCTGCGCTTCAGCGCACAAACCCAGTGAACCCTCCGATGGGTGTGCCGCGGCGTTGATTATGCCCGCGCGATCAGGATGCGCGTCTCGCCATACTTTCGCTCATCCATCAGATCATCGAACTCTGGCACGTCCTCATCGGCGGCGCATTCATAGATGATCAGCGCGCCGTCAGCGATCCAGTCGCCATTCTTGGCCGAAGTCAGCGCCTTTTGCCCCAACCCTTTACGGTAAGGCGGGTCTAGGAAGATCATGTCATAGGGCGCGTCACGGTTTGGACCAAGATTGGTCGCGTCGCGTCGCCAGATTTTTGTTGCGCCCATCAGGCCCAACGCCTCCACATTTGTGCGGATGAGCGCGCGGCTGGGACCGTGATCATCGACGAAGATGGCGCGGGTCGCGCCGCGGCTCATCGCCTCCAACCCCAGCGCGCCGGTACCCGCAAAGAGGTCGAGCACCCGACGACCTTCTGGGGCACCATCATAGGGGCCGTGAGCCAGAAGGTTGAAAAGGCTTTCGCGAACCCTGTCGGATGTTGGACGCAGATGCGCCGCCCCACCGCCAACTGCGCCGGGCGCCGCAAGCGCCTTCCCTCGGTATCGCCCACCAATAATCCGCATCGCGCAGGTGTCCTTCGTTGGCGTGGCCAGCCTTCGTCGATCGGAAGGCTGGTCAGGCCGTGATCTCAGTCCTCTTCAGGCAAAACCTGGTTGAGGACAATGGCAATCAGCGCAGCTGGCAGCAAACCCGATATGGCCAGGGTTTTGACCACGCCGGGCAGATACTGCACCGCGGTTGGCACCAGGTTCAGGCCAAGGCCCACTGAAAGTGACAGTGCGATGATCACCATGTTGCGGCGGTTCATCTTAACCTCGGACAGCATATTCAGACCCGCAGATGCGACCATACCGAACATGACGATCACACCACCGCCCAGCACCGGCAATGGCATGGAGGAGATGATGGCGCCAATCTTGGGGATCAGGCCACAGAGGATGAGGAACAGCGCGCCGATGGTCACGACATGGCGGCTCATCACGCCTGTCATCGCGACGATGCCCACATTCTGGCTGAAGGATGTGTTGGGCAAGCCGCCAAAGACGCCCGCAACGGCGGAACCAAGACCATCCGCATAGGTCGCGCCTGCGATTTCCTTATCCGTCGCTTCACGCCCGGCGCCGCCTTTGGCGACGGCTGACGTGTCGCCGACCGTCTCAATGGCGGACACCACCGCAACCAGGAAGACAGCGATGACGGCGCCAATCTCAACCTCAAATCCGAAAGAAAACGGCTGTGGCAGCGCAAACCAGCTGGCCTTGGCGACGGCGCCGAAATTTACCAAACCCCACATCGCTGCAACGATGTATCCCGCAATCAGGGCTATCAGAACGGCTGAGGCGGACAAGAATCCCTTCGCGTAGAACTTGATCATCAGCGCCACGACGATGACGGTCAGCGCAATGGACCAGTGCATAAGGGAGCCAAAGCTTTCAGCCTCCATCTGGAACTTCGCAGCGCCACCAGCGGCGTATTTGATGCCAACGGGGATCAAGTAAAGGCCGATGGTAAGGATCACCAATCCCGTAACCAACGGTGGAAAAAGAAACCGCAATTTTCCGATAACGACGCCGAGGAAAAAGTGGGCCACCCCGGCGATGACGACGGCGCCGATCACCACGGGCATGCCTTGAGTTGCTGCGACAGTCGCCAGAACAGAAACAAAGGCGAAGCTCGTGCCCTGCATGATTGGCAGGCGCGCGCCGACGGGACCAATGCCTACGGTCTGAAACAGCGTGGCGACCCCGGCGAACAACATGGCCATCTGCACCAGGTACACCATTTCGGCCCCGCCAAAGGCGAAACCGGCGGCGCCGCCGATGATAATCGACGGCGTGACGTTGGATGCGAACATTGCCAATACATGTTGCAGACCCAGTGGTACGGCTTGTGGCAATGGCGGCGTCACGTTTGGATCGCGTGATACGATTGATTCGTCTGACATCAAGAATTCCCCTCTCTTCGATTGTCCCTCGGGATGATGCTAGGTGCCCGTGCGGCGTCTGCCTACAGCGAAACTGCCGCAGACGCGACCTACCAACAAACGCAAAACCCCGCCGCTGAAGATCAGGGCGGGGTTGGGCTTTTCAAATTCCGTGGTGATCAGGCGTTGACGTCGACCACGACGCGGCCTTTGACGCCGCCTTTCAGGATCGAGGCGCCAAGAGCAGGCAAATCGCTCAGCAAAGCCATTTCAACCATCGCTTCCAGCTTGTCCATTGGCAGGTCCTTTGCAATCCGCTCCCACGCGGCGACGCGCGGCGCATAAGGCTGCATGACGCTGTCGATGCCTAGAAGGTTCACGCCGCGCAGCAGGAAGGGAATGACCGTCGCCGGCAGTTTCGCGCCGCCCGCAAGGCCGACAGCTGCGACCGAACCGCCATACATCATTTGGGTCAGAACCTTGGCCAGCATCGGACCACCAACGGCGTCGACACAGCCTGCCCACATCTCTTTTTCCAGCGGCTTGCCTGACGGCTCTGCCAGTTCTTCGCGCGGGATGATCTGCGCCGCGCCAAGCGAGGTCAGATAATCCACCTGTTCTGGTCGCCCGGTGACGCCAGCAACTTCGTGGCCAAGCGCTGCAAGGATTGCGACAGCGACAGACCCAACGCCGCCAGCAGCGCCCGTCACCAGAACGGGGCCGTTGCTAGGCTTCAGGCCGTGGTTTTCCAGCGCTAGAACCGACAGCATGGATGTGAAACCGGCGGTGCCAACGGCCATCGCCTGCTTGGTCGTCAGACCTGCTGGCAGAGGCACCAACGTGTCCGCCTTGGCGCGCGCTTTCTGGGCGTAGCCGCCCCAGGAAACCTCGCCTACGCGCCAACCTGTCAGCACAACCTTGTCGCCCGCCTTGTACCGGTCGTCTGACGACTCAGACACGGTGCCGGCGTAGTCGATGCCAGGAACATGGGGGTAGTTGCGGACCAGACCGCCATTGCCCGTTAGGCACAGGCCGTCCTTGTAGTTCAGGGTCGAATATTCGACGTCGACCAAAACTTCGCCTGCAGGCAGTTGATCGACTTCGATGGACTGAACTGACTGGCTGATTGCGCCGTCTTCGGCTTTTTCGACGACGAGTGCGTTGAAACCCATGACATCCTCCGGGGCATTGCTGACGTTGGGGGCAGTGTTTGCGGCGCGCTTTTCTATTTGTCAAACAAATCTCCTTTCGGTAATTGTCAAACAAATAGAAAGCCCCCGTTTCGGAGCGTCATGTGGCCAAAGAGCACGCAAAATCTGAGGATCAGAGCTTGCCCGCGACGATCGCGGCAGGGCTGCGGAAATCGATTCTCGCAGGTGATCTTGCGTCGGATGAGCGCCTTCCCGGCGAGCAGGAACTTGCGGAGAGGTTTGGCGTTTCACGCCCTACGATCCGCGAAGCGCTGAAACGGCTGGCTGCGCAGAACCTGATCCGGTCGCGGCGCGGCCCTACCGGCGGCACCTTCGTGAATCGGCTGAGTTGGCGCGAGGCGAATGACAGCCTCGCTACCCTTTCCATGCTGACCATCGGCATGCAGGGCGCGGATCCAGCTGAGGTAATCGAGGCGCGCTTGGCCCTACTAAAATCCTGCTTGCCCTTCGCGGTAAAGCGCCGTGGCGACGATCATCTGGCCAAGATGCGGGCCGAGGTTGACGTCCAACGCGGCGAAGGTACGTCTGACGAAGACTTCTGCGCCTCGGATGTGCGGTTTCACCGAGCTCTCGCAGACGCGGCGGGCAACCCGATGCTGAGCTTCCAGATGGCGGGCGTGGTCGAAGGCATGCAACCGCTATTGAACCTGATCACCTATCAGGCCCGAGACCGGGAAGTGATGGCGGCTGGCGCAGAAGAAATCGCCGACGCCATCGAGAACCGAGACGCCAAGGCGGCTGAGGCTGCGCTGGCGCGGATCGCCGCTTATGTTTCCGGCTTGGCGACGGGTCTCCTAACTCGGCGGGCTAAGGCGTGAACGGGCTTCGGTTTGATGACCCGCGGGTCGTGTCGCTGACCATTGTTGGCCTGATCGCGGCGGCGTTCTGGATTGTGACCTGGTCTGTGATGGGATCGTCCGACTATTCGTTGATAGAACTCTGCCGGGCCGCAATCACTGGAATGCCGCTAAGCGACGAAGCGCGCCGCAATCTGGAAATTCTGACAGCGGCCTTACCGCCCGAGGGTTTGTCAGTGCGCCTTGTGGCGGAAACGACCGTCATGTGGGTTTTAATGATGGCGGCGATGATGTTGCCAGCGATGGCGTCGGCCATTGCCGTCTATTCGGATATCGCCAAAATCGAACATCGCGGCGGTCTGCTGATTGTACGGGTTAGCCTGTTCGCCTTGGCTTACTTCGCGCTGTGGGCTGTATTTGCTGTTGCGATGGCGCTGCTACAGTTGGGCGTGCGTGGCAGCGGCTGGTTCAGCCATGATGGCGCCACTGCGGGACCAATCGCAGCGGGCTTTTTGCTGATTGTGGCGGGCGTTTATCAGTTTAGTAAGCTGAAAGAGGCTTGTCTGTCGAAGTGCAGAAGCCCGATGCAATTCATGATGGCCGAATGGCGGGGTGGCTTCCAGGGTGCGCTGCGCATCGGTTATCGCCATGGCATGCATTGCCTTGGTTGCTGTTGGGCACTGATGGGCTTGATGTTCGTCTTCGGCGCGATGAACTTGTGGTGGATGGCGGTGATTGCGATCTACTGCGCTGCAGAAAAGATCGCTCCCAAAGCTGAAACTTGGGGCAAATACGCAGGTCTCGCCATGATTGGCGGTGGCCTCTTCATGTTCGCTACGCAATTCAAGGGAGCTTAAGAATGGCTAAAGAAAAAGCGAAGGCTAAAGACTGGAGCATTAAGGGGGAGCTAGCGCTCAACTGTAATTGCGATGTGTTTTGTCCTTGCGTGGTTTCATTGGGCGCTCACAAGCCGACGCATGGTTATTGTCAGGCTTGGATGGGCATCCGCATCGATCAGGGCCACTACGGTAAGTCTGATCTGAGCGGCCTGAACATCGCAATGATGCTAGATATTCCCGGCCGCATGTCCGAGGGCAACTGGAAAGCTGCGCTTTACGTTGATGAGCTGGCCGACGACAAACAGTATGCTGCGCTGGAGAAGATCCTTTCAGGCGCTGCCGGCGGCACTACGGGGCTGTTCACCATGCTGGTGGGTGAGTTCATCGGCTCGCGCCGTGAAGCTGTCACCTTCTCAACCGATGAACATGGCGTTCGGACGGTCACGGCTGGCCGCGCGGTCTTTGGTCAGGTGCGCCCGATCTCTGGCCCTGATCCTAAGAAACCTGTGAACATCGACAACACTGGTTACTGGATGGGACCGGTCGTGACCGTGGCGCAGAGCCTAAAGTCCAAGGTCCGCGATTTTGGCCGGGTCTGGAACTTCAACAACACTTCGGCTGAGCTGTGTGAAATTGATTGGTCAGGTCCGTAAGTCGGACAAACTACGGAATGGTCTTGAGCGCCCCGGCCTGGTCCGGGGCGTTTTAATTTGTGCCGCGTTAGATGCCAGCTGCTTCTCAGAACGATCCTTGTTTCATCACTGCAAAAAACGCCCCAGCCATTCAGCCAGGGCGTCAATTTTGTTCACTGCGCCCGAAGGCGCGCTGCGATTAGCAGGCTGCGATGGCCCGTTTCGTCATCACGGCGACCAGATGGGCGCGATAAGCCGCCGATCCATGCAGGTCGCTGATCATGCCATCTGCGCCAGGCGCAGCAGGAACCGCATCGGCAGAGAAGTCTGACGCCAGCGCATTTTCAGCATCCGTCCAGCGGAACACGCCGCTTTCTGATGCGCCGGTCACTGCGACACGGACATAACCGTCCGCCATCTGGCTGACAAAAACGCCAACCAGCGCAAAACGGGACGCGGGCTGAACAAACTTCTGATAGTTCGCCTTTGCTGGAACCGGGAAGGTCACGCCAGTCACGATCTGACCTTCGCCCAGGGCGGTGTCGAACATGCCCTGGAAGAAGTCGTCAGCGGCGATATCGCCGCCTGACGCGTGGATCGTCGCGCCGAGGCCAAGACAGGCCGACGGATAGCACGCCGATGGGTCATTGTTGGCAACTGATCCGCCAATTGTGCCCCTGTGGCGCACCGCCGGGTCGCCGATGCCGCCCGCTAGGGCCGCAAGGGCGGGTGGTACGTCGCTAGACGTATTCACCGCGTGGTGCGTGACCGCGCCGCCAATGGTGACGCTGTCGCCATTGTTGGTGATGCCCGACATCTCTGCGATGCTCGATAGGTCGACCAATGACGTTGGCATGCCCAGACGCGCCTTCAGCGTCGGGATCAGCGTCTGACCGCCTGAAAGGGCCTGCGCATCGCCGCCAAGCGCCGCAGTGGCGTCCGCGACGGAGGAGGCTTTTACGTAATCGAAGTTGTACATGGCTGGTCCTCCTTATTTCGCAGCCTGGATCGCCGCCCAGACCCGGTCGGGGCTGGCTGGCATATCCACATGGGTCACATTGTGGCCGCCCGACTGAAGGGCGTCGACAACCGCGTTGATCACAGCTGGTGGGGAACCGATGGCCCCTGCTTCGCCGCAACCTTTCACGCCCAACGGGTTGTGCGTGCAAGGCGTGATCGAGGAATGGTCGACCGTGTACATCGGCAGATCGTCCGCGCGTGGCATCGCGTAGTCCATAAAGGACCCGGATGCGAGCTGGCCGTTCTCGTCATATACGCAGTTCTCAAGCAACGCCTGGCCGATACCCTGGCCAATGCCACCGTGGACCTGTCCGTCAACGATCATCGGGTTGATGATGTTGCCAAAGTCGTCCGCAGCCGCGAAGGACGCAATTTCAACGACGCCGGTATCCGGGTCAACTTCAACCTCACAGGCGTATGCGCCTGCAGGGTAGGTGAAGTTGGATGGATCGTAGAAAGCTGTTTCCTCAAGGCCCGGCTCAAGCGACTCAAGCGGGTAGTTGTGAGGCACGTAAGCTGACAGGGCGACTGAACCGAAGTCCACCTGCTTGTCTGTGCCCGCGACCGAGAACATGCCGTCCTTGAATTCGACGTCTTCATGCGACGCTTCCATCAGGTGAGCGGCGATGCGGGTGGCTTTGGCGATAATCTTTTCAGTCGCGCGAACCATTGCGGCCCCGCCAACTGCGATGGAGCGGGACCCGTAGGTGCCCATGCCCATCGGACCGCGGCCGGTGTCACCGTGCACGATCTCGATCATCTCTTCCGGCATGCCCAGCATCTCGGACACCACCTGCGGGAAGGTCGTCTCATGACCCTGGCCGTGGCTGTGCGAGCCGGTCATCACGACGACGCCGCCAGCGGCGTTGACGCGAACTGTGCAGCTTTCAAAGAGACCGGCGCGGGCGCCGAGCTGACCGACCAAAGCCGAAGGGGCGATGCCGCAGGCTTCGATGTAGGAACAGATGCCCAGACCTCGAAGTTTGCCGTTGGCTTCCGACGCCGCGCGGCGGGCTGAGAAGCCTGCGAAGTCGGCGACTTCAACAAGCTTGTCCATCGTGCCGTGATAATCGCCGGTGTCGTAGGTGACAGCGACCGGCGTTTGGTACGGGTAGGCATCCGCCGGGATGAAGTTGCGGCGGCGTAGTTCAACCGGATCGATACCCATTTCGCGGGCAGCGACGTCAATCACACGCTCCAACTGATAGGTCGCTTCCGGACGGCCGGCACCGCGGTATGCATCGACAGGCAGCGTGTTGGTGAACACAGCCTTCACGTTGCAGTAGATCAGCGGCGTCGTATACGTGCCCGCCATCAGCGTTCCGTGAAGCCAGGTTGGCACTGCCGGTGCAAACGTGGACAGATACGCGCCCATATTGGCGAGGGTCTCTGTGCGGATCGCTAGGAACTTGCCGTTCTTGTCCAACGCCAGTTCGATCTTGGTCTTGTGATCGCGGCCCTGAGCGTCCGAGATGAACGCCTCTGACCGGTCACAGGTCCACTTGACCGGCATCTTCAGCGCCTTGGACGCGAAGGTGCAGAGTGCTTCTTCGGCGTAGTGATAGATCTTGGCACCGAAGCCGCCACCGACATCGGGGGCGATGACACGCAGCTTATGCTCGGGGATTCCCAGCACGAACGCGCCCATCAGCAGCCGGATGACATGCGGGTTCTGGGACGTAGTGTAGAGTGTCGATTCCCCGTTCGTTGGGTTGAACTCACCCAGACAAACGCGCGGCTCCATCGGGTTGGCGACGAGGCGGTTGTTCGTCAGCTCCAACGTAGTGACGTGGTGCGCGCTTTCGAAGGCGGCCATTGTCGCTTCGCGGTTCTCTTCAACGAAACCCCAGTCATAGCAGAGGTTGTTTGGCGCCTCTTGATGGATCTGTGCGGCGTTGCCGCTGATAGCGTCGGCCATGTCGACAACTGCGGGCAGTTCCTCGATGTCTATCTCGATCGCCTCGGCCGCATCGCGGGCCTGCTGCACGCTGTCAGCAACGACAGCTGCGATTGGATCGCCGACATGGCGGACCTTGCCGCGGGCCAGAACTGGGTGGCCTGGTTCGGCCATCGGCTCACCATCGCGGGAATGGATTTGCCAGCCGCAAGGCAGGCCGCCAACTTCTGCAAAGTCGTCGCCGGTGAAGATGTGGACAACGCCCGGCATCGCGGATGCCGCGGCGGTGTCGACCTTGTTCAGGTTGCCGTGCGCGACGGAGGAGCGGAGGAAGAACACATACTTCTGACCCGCTACGTTGATGTCGTCAGTGTAGTTACCCGCACCGGTAAGGAAACGGATATCTTCGCGCCGTTTGGACGGGGCGCCAATACCGGAATCTTTAGGCATAGTTTCTCCTCCCTTATTCGCCGGCCGTCATAGCTGCGGACGCGGCCTGAATCGATTTAACGATGTTGTGGTAGCCCGTGCAGCGGCAAAGGTTGCCTTCTAGGTATTCCCGGATTTCCTGCTCGGACGGGTTCGGATTGCGCGCCAACAGATCGTCAGCGGTCATCACCATGCCTGGCGTGCAGAACCCGCACTGCAGACCATGGTTGTCCTGAAACGCCTGCTGGATGACGCCAAGGCTGCCGTCTTCATTGGCCATGCCTTCAATAGTTTTCACTTCCGCGCCATCGGCTGCGGCAGCCAGCATGTTGCATGACTTCGTCGAGTCGCCGTTAACGTTGACGACGCAAGCGCCGCACTGCGCAGTGTCGCAGCCTACATGCGTGCCGGTCAGCCCAAGATGTTCGCGCAAGAACTGGACGAGCAGCGTGCGCCCTTCCACCTCGCCCGAAACGGACTTACCGTTCACGGTCATTGATACTTTCGGCATTGTAATCCTCCCTGGATCCTTTTGGGGTCTCGGTTAGCCCGTTCGAAGACGCGTCGGGTTTTTATTCTTTGGTTAAGAGACTAGCTGACCAGACGCTTTAGCCAAGATTTTTTCTCGCCGTCTTCCGCAGCGTCCTCTTCAGTGTTTTCTGCACCTTCGGGGGCTTCAGGCTCCCCTTCGATGACTTTCTGGAATGTCTCGAAAAACTGGTCCGCCATTTTCTTGGCGAAACCGTCGATCAGTCGGCTTCCAAGCTGTGCGATCTTGCCGCCCACCTTTGCGTCAACATCATATGTCAGCTCTGTTCCGCCATCGACGATGGTAAGTTTAACGTCTGCGCCGCCCGACGCGTAGCCTGCGGCGCCGCCCTTGCCCGAACCAGAGATGCGATAGCTTTCAGGCGGGTTCATGTCGCTCAGCTCGACCGCGCCCTTGAAGGTGGCGGAAACCGGGCCGACCTTCTGTTTGACGGTCGCTTCGAATGTTGTGTCAGAGGTTTTTTCAAGCTCCTGACAGCCATTGATGCAGGCTTTCAGAACTTCGGGATCGTTCAATGCGGCCCAGAGAGTTTCGCGATCGGCGGCGATGATGCGAGAGCCTTCGAGTTTCATTGATATTTCCCCTGCGCGTTGTTCTTGTCGTCTGCGATTCTAGCGCAGTGTCGCGAAAATGCTAACGCCCGGTCTTGGATATCACAAGCGGGGTCTTATAGTGCACACTATGCGCTGCCCCCAGCTCTGCGGCCATCTGATCGCTCATGATAAACTTCTGCGGTTTCCCTGTTACGGTCATTGGCAGCTCGTCCTTGAACCGTATATGCGCTGGGATCTTGTAATATGCGATGTTTTCCTTGCAGAATGCTTTGACTTCGGCTTCGTCGATCTCGGTGCCCTGATGCAGGACGAGCCAGGCGCAAGCGATTTCTCCGAATTTTTGATCCGGTACGCCAAACACCTGAGCCTGGGCGATGGCAGGGTGCGTGAACAAAAACTCCTCCACCTCGCGGGGATAAATGTTTTCACCGCCGCGGCAGATCATGTCTTTGACCCGTCCCGTGATGTTGCAGAACCCGTTTTCGTCGATCACGGCAAGGTCGCCTGAATGCATCCAACCATCGCTGTCGATTGAGGCGGCGGTCTTTTCTTCTTCTCCCCAATAGCCCTTCATCACCGAATAGCCGCGGGTGAGTAATTCGCCTTGGACGCCGGCTGGGGTTTCGGCCCCTGTCTCGTCGATCACCTTGCATTCCACATGCGGGTGGATGCGCCCGACAGTGGACGTGCGCATGCTCATCGGATCGTCGACATTTGTCTGGAACGACACGGGTGAGGTTTCGGTCATGCCGTAGGCGATCGTCACCTCTGACATGTTCATCTTGGCCAGCACCTCTTTCATCACCTGTTCGGGGCACGGCGCGCCCGCCATAATACCGGTGCGAAGATTGCTGAGGTCGTAGCTGTCGAAATTATCCAGCGCTAATTCAGTGACAAACATCGTCGGCACGCCAAACAATGCCGTGCAGCTTTCGTCAGACACCGCCTGCAACGTCTCGGCTGGATCAAACCCTTCGCCCGGCACAATCATTGCGGCGCCTTTGGTCGCGCAGCCTAGCGTGCCCATAACCATGCCAAAGCAATGGTAGAACGGGACTGGGATGCACAGGCGGTCCTGTTCTGAGAACGCCATGGTCGAAGTTACGAAATGCGCGTTGTTGACGATATTGCGATGGCTTAGGCAGGCACCTTTGGGGCTGCCGGTGGTGCCGCTGGTGAACTGGATGTTGATCGCATCGTCGGGATCCAAACCAGTGCTGATCGAATCCAGCGTCGCCCTTTCAGCGGAGCCCATTTCTGTCACTTGATCAAACCGGTACGCGCCCGCCGGCGCATCTCCAGTGACGATAACGTTCCTGAGATGAGGTAAAGCGGCGGCGTTCAATGCGCCCGGCGCGCTCGTCGCCATTTCTGGCGCGAGGTCCTGGATCATTCCGACATAGTCTGACGTCTTGAACGCCGCAGCCATGATGAGGGTTGAACATCCAACCTTGTTCAGAGCGTATTCAAGCTCGGATTTGCGATAAGCGGGGTTGATACAGACGAGTATCGAACCGATCCGCGCAGTGGCGAACTGGGTCAGCAGCCATTCGACACGGTTCGGCGCCCAGATGCTAACGCGATCTCCCTTGGCGACGCCCAGCGCCAATAGACCGGCGGCGAGGCGATCAACCTCGACTGCGAATTCGGTCCAGGTCCATCGGATGTTCTGCTTTGGGAAAATTGCAGCCTCGCGATCTGGCCAGGCGGCGACGGTTTCAGCCAGCAGTGCTGGTATGGTCATTTCCAGAAGTGGGTCATTGGTTGCGCCGATGACATGGGAACGGCCGTGTATCGGTTTGCGGTCTGTCATGGTCGTGTCCTTCCCCTTGGCGTATCGAAGTGAATGAACGCTCGTTCATTTAATTTGCGCACTGCAGTGGTCGCGTCAATAGACCGAATGTCACCATCGCCTTTCAACCCCATTACCGTTGGGACAGTCAGTGGCTGCCGACTGATAGATAGAATGTATATGACATGCTCTTTTTTTTGGACTCGTTGTTTGGTGAAGGATTAGTCAATGCGACCCCAACTTATCAGCGAACAGGAAATCGACAATTTTCTGAGCATCTGCATCGGGCGACCCGCTTCCAACATACAGCGTCTGATGCTGCACCACGCACTGCGTGAGGCTGAGCTGCCGATCTTTGAATAGTATATTTTGTCCTCGGTCATGTGCGATCGCTCCACGCATCTTGGTGCGATCATTCAGCGTAGTGGAATGGATCGCGCGCACGCCAGCCGGGCGGTGCCGAGCCTCGCCGCAAAGAATCTGATTAACCGAGATTTAGATCCGGTCGATAATCGTCGCCGCCTGTCAACGCTGACACCTGCAGGCAAATTTCTGTTCAATCGCGTATGGGCGGCTGCAATCGATCTGATGCTGGTCTATCTTGACGCGTTTATTCCCACCCATGACGGGGCAAAGCGCGTCCGATAAGGCCATTCCATAACATCGAGTGGAAATAGCTGCTGCGGCGGGCGGCGAGAGGCATGCGCCGGCGTGCGGGTTTGAGCGATGGTCAGAAAGTACTGAGACGATCGCTTGGCCAAAGAAGATGACGACGCCGCATCAACGCACCCGCTTTGATAGGGGCGTCACCCGCATCACCGATCCATCGAGGTTGCCGGTGACCCACGACCACATCCTTTGCGGCCGGCATAACCCTCAGCTTTTCGAGCAGTTCTGTTAACGATACGAGGGCGATCCAGCCTGGCGCACGCACAAGCTGGATTGCCTGCACGACGCCATGCTGGACCGCCCTGACGGGGTCGCCGCAATACTGTTGGGCGTTGAGGCCGCGATGCCTTGGCGGGCGCGGGCCAATGCGTCGTCGAAGCCCTTCATATGGGCGCTTGCGTCCACAACGTTCACGTCCGTGATGCCGACAAAGTCCAACGCGAATTTCAGATAGTCAGTCGCGAAATCAATCTCAGTGCCCATGCCGGTGCCACCTGACGCACCAACAATATGCGCTGTCTTGCGGGTCAACAGACCCTCTGGCCCGTTTTTGGTGTAGCGGAAGGTGCGTTTGGCGCGGGCGATCAGGTCGATCCACGCCTTTACCGCAGCGGGCACGCCAAAATTATAGATTGGCAGGCCGATGACGACGGCGTCGGCGGCCTCAAGCTCCTCCACCAGGCTGTCTGACAGGGCAAGCGTTTCCAGCTGATAGGTGATGCGTTCGTCCGGATCGGTAAAGTTGGCGTTGATCCAGTCTTCGGTGACGTGTGGCAGCGGGTCTGCAAGGTCGCGGGTCTGGATGGTTGCGTCAGGGGCGCTGGCTGTCAGGTGATCAATCACCTCGTCTGTCATTTGGCGGCTGATGGACCCGTGCGGCGCATGCTGCCATCGATGCGAAGGATGTTCATTGCTGTGTCTCCGCATCTGTCTGATGTTGGAGATTTGGGTGTTTTTACCAGCGAATAAATATGGAATACAGAAGAGGTTTTTGTCCAAATCGGAACCGATCAAATCAACCGGCTTTCGTCGACCGAGGCCATCAGCTGCGGCCCGTCGGCCTTGGCCTTGTTGATCGCTGTGTCGACCTGATGAAAGGCGAAGAAGTCATCGGCGGCTGGCTGCATCAGACGGGTGGCGCCCTTGCCTTCCTCTCCCAGCCAAAGCCCGAACTGATCGGGTTCGATCGCCAGCGGCGCGCGGTGGTGGATCGGGGCGAGAGGGCCGTTCGCGGCGGTGGTGACGATGGCGCAGGTTGAGATGACCTGACCGTCCTGCCCTTGCCAATCCTGCCAGATCCCCGCCCAGGCCAGCACAGCGGCGCCGGATGCGGCGGAGATCCAGTAGGGTTCTTTCCCTTTCCCTGCGCTCGCCCGCCATTCGTAAAAGCCAGAGGCGGGGATCAGGCATCGCTGGTGGCGCACCGCTGCGCCAAAGGCAGGTTTATCTGCAATAGTTTCGGATCGGGCGTTGATAATTAGCGGGCCGTCATTGGGCGTTTCGTACCAGTGAGGAATGAACCCCCAACGAAGACGCGCTATTTCACGGCCTTCAGCGCCGATGCGGCATGCCTCAACCTCTTGCGTTGGACAGATGTTATAGCGTGGGCCGCGCGTCAGCAGCGTTGGATCAGGCGCCGCGTCGAACAGTTCGGCGACGGACGCGTGAGGGACAGTAAGGGCAAAGCGACCACACATGGATCGAATTTAATCCCGGACCGCCCAAAGAAAAAGGGAGGCGTCCGCCCCCCTTTTCCATCACCATATGTGATCAGATCACTTCGGCAGCATGATCTCTGACCCGATCTTCAGAACTTCGGCGCCGGTCAGCCCGTTCAGTTCAGCGATCTTCTTCCAGTTCGCGCCTCCGCCCAGATTGTCGGACGCAATGGACCAAAGGCTGTCACCCGATTTGATCGTGTAGAGCATGGTGGCCATGTTATCCTCAGCCTTCGGTGCCTCTTCTTCTGCTTTTGGCACCTCGGCTTCTGGCGTTACTGCGGCGACCTCAAAGCTGTCGCCCTCGACAATGTTGCCGCGCAGAGTCGGCGTGTATGGGGAGTTCGCCTTGATGAAATCGGCGGCGATCACCTCCAAACCTGGGCCATAGTCATAGGCGTCCATCCCCTTAGAGGCGAAGACCTTATAGCCGTCGCCGCCGCCACGCATGTAGTTGTTGGTGACGACCTTGTAGGTGGCCGCCATGTTCAGGGGCGCCCAGCCGTCGCCAGCCTTCACTTCGACCGCCTTGATGCGCGATCCGGGGGCTGAGTTGATGTCCCACGCATACCGCATGCCCGCGACCTGCGGGAAGCGGCCAGCGCCGTCCTCGACCTGGCCGACGCCGTTTTCCAGCGCTTCGACAATGCCCACGCCGGTCAGCGAGAAGGTGGCGAGGGTGTTCTGGAACGGCAGCACAGTCAGAACGTCGCCCATCGTGATCACGCCAGACGGCATGGAGGCGCGAAGCCCCCCGCCGTTCTGGATTGCGATGGCCACGCCCTGCGCCTGAGTGGCGTCCAGCATCGCTTCGGCGACCAGAACGCCCATCTCACATTCGCGGGCGCGGCAGTTCGACCGGTCGCCGTCGATCGTGGCGGTCGATGAACCAACCTCCATCGCTTTCAGGTCTTCGATCGGACCGGCCAGTTCCGCCACCCGGGCTGCGATATCAGCATCTGGTTGCACAGAGGCGTCGAGCAGTTTCGTGTCGCCATCCGCGGACAGGACGCGGCCCTGATCATCGAAGACGACCTTCAACTCGCCCACATATTTCGAATAGGCGTAGGCTTGAACGATCGGCACCAGATCACCAGTGACTTCGTTCGTCACCCAGGTCGGGTAAGCGCCGTCACGCTTGGGGTTGGACGATGACAGATATGTGTGGCTGTGGCCGCCCACGATCACGTCGACGCCCGCCGCCTGCGCGGCGATCTGCATGTCCATCGGCAGGCCGACATGGGTCAGCGCGATGATCTTGTTCACGCCCTGGCTTTCGATTTCGGGAATGACCGTTTTCAGATAGCTGATTTCACCCGCGAACCCGACATTCTTGCCCGGCGAAGACGTCTCCGCAGTATCGGCTGCCAGCACAGAAACGATGCCGATCTTTTCGCCGCCAATTTCGCGGATGATATAACCGTTCAGCTTATCCTTCAGCGACGGCTCGAAATAGGCGGAGGTGTTGCCCGAAATGACCGGGAAGAAGGCGGCGTCCATAAACTCCACCAGAGCCTCTGGCCCGTCGTCAAATTCGTGGTTGCCGACGGCCATGGCGTCGAAACCGATCTTGTTCATGAACTCGACTGCGGCCTTGCCCTTGTAGGTCGAATAGAACAGCGAGCCCTGGAACTGATCGCCGGCGTCGAGCGTCAGAACATTCTGACCGGTTAGTGCGCCGCGGCGTTCGTTCAGGTAGGATTTCACGCGTGCAACGCCGCCAAAGCACTTGCCTTCGGCGTCATCTTCCGCGCCGCAAGTGCCGTCATACTTGTTGATCGGCTCGATCCGGCTGTGAAGGTCGTTGATGTGAAGAATGTTCAGGGTGTATTCGGCCTGAACGCTTGTGGCGGTCAGCAGCACGCCAGCGGCCAGTACTGCAAGGCGGGACGATGCGAGGCGGGGGGTCTTCATGAGGGGGCCTCCTGTCATGTGAAGTACGCAAACCCTGCGTCCGCGGCGTCGCCGGGTCAAGCGTGACCATTCGTAGACGCGGCGCTGCGCTGCGTGCCAGACTGGCGTCAGCATTTGATTTATTCTGCCACGATCTATCATCGCCATCGCTATGACCATCACAGTGATTTCTAAAGCGGAGCCAACATCATGGACCCGGGTGAATTAACGGCCGTCGAAACAGCGCATGCCGTGCGCAACGGCGAGGTGACGGCGGTGGAAGTGTGCGACGCCGCCATCGACCGGATTGAGGCGACCGACGGCCCGATCAACGCCGTCGTCGTGATGGATTTCGACCGGGCGCGGATGGCGGCGAAACGTCTGGATCGGGATGGCGCCAAGGGCGATGCCCGGCCCCTGATCGGGGTGGCGATGACGGTTAAGGAGCCAAATAACATTGTCGGCCTGCCCACGACCTCGGGGTTCCTGCACCATGCGGAAAATGTGGTGGACAAGGACTCGGTCGCTGTCTCGCGGCTAAAGGCGGCGGGCGGAGTGATGCTGGGCAAAACCAACGCGCCGACGGCGCTGGCGGACGGGCAGTCTTAGAATCCGATCTACGGGAACACCGTGAACCCGCTGGACCATTCCCGCATCCCGGGTGGATCGTCCGGCGGCGCCTCAGCCGCACTTGCGGCGAAAATGACGCCAATGGAAGTCGGATCTGACATCGGCGGATCGATCCGGGTTCCAACGCATTTCTGCGGCGTCTATGGCCACAAGCCGACCTATGGAGGCCGATTTACGGTTTAGGCAAACGATTGGGAGCTGGCCGATAGTGTAAAAGCGGCCCTGCGATGTCTGGCGTCAGTGCCGTCGGCAGCTACTATGAATGGCGGTCAGACACTTATCATCCCCGTCAACAATCAAATGGAAAATCCGCACAAAGGATTGCAAATGGACGAAAAACAAGAGGAAATCAGTATAGCTGAGCGAATGAGCAACCTTCATGCCAATTTCGAGAAAGAGCCTTAAAGGGCAAAGAAGGAATTTGGTGGCGTCTCTTTTTCATCGCTTCAAAATTTTAGAGCAACCGCTCCCCTGTGGAGTTGATGGCGTTGTTCATTGTCTTTATGGTGGTGATACTTTTTTTGGATATCACACTAGAGTACTTTGGAATTTCACAACCGTATGAAGAACGATGTAAATTTGACGTATACAGGTACCAAGCTGCAAAGTGCGACTAATTAGCAACAAAATTCATTTGCAAGAACTATAGTCACTTGCGAATGTGGAACTCGATTAAATGGAGATAAGTCGTGGCTTATATTACCGTGTCCCACTGGACCTCAGACGAAGTGATGTCTGATGAAACAATCACTGAAGCCCAAGATCGTTTTGTTCCGATGATTTTGAAGGCTGGTGCAAAAGCAGTTCATATGGTTAGGACCGGGGAAAAAACCTCAATGGTCATCACGCATTATTCTGACAGTGCAACGGCTGAAGCTGCACAAGCAAAAATTGCTGAGGTCCGAAGCCAAGCAAGTAGTGACTTTCCAATGCAGATGGCCAGCGCCCATGCTGGAGAAGTAACTGCAAGTGGTGGAGGTTAATATTTGAGACTCCCCTACTGAAATGGTCGGGTGTAGGACATCTTATCATTAAAAAAATACACAACTATCTAGTCATTTACTGGAGTAGCCCCGTGAAAGTGGTCCACCAACTGGGA
>CBFHXH010000052.1:0-22775 GCA_965659735.1 uncultured Pikeienuella sp. | reverse complement strand
TAGGGGAACTGCAGCGCATCGTGAATGGTCTGACCAGCGACGCGCGCAACGACATGCTGAACTATGTGACCAGCGAATTTCAGAAGGCGGAGGCCCAGCTGAACCGCACGCGCCTGGATATTGAAAAATTCCGCCGGGACAACAAGACTTTCTCACCCGATGAAGAAGTGACGATTGGCAGCTCCATCATCTCTGAAATCAGGGGGCTGCGCGCATCCAAACGGGTTGAGTTGCAGACAATGCGCCAGCAGGCGCCAGACTCGCCAACAATCGCGTTGTTGGAGGAAGAGATTGCCTCGCTCGAACGGCAATTGGACGAAGTCTATAAAAGCCGTGATGGCACTGGTGAAGGCGCATTCGCTACCAACCTTTCAGAGTTTGAAGAGCTGCAGTCCGAATATGAATTCGCCCGCGACACCTATATCCAGTCGCTGAACCTGCGCCAGCAGGCTGAGGCGAATGCGACCCTGAACCAGGCGCAGTTGGTGGTCTTTGTCGAACCGCGTCTGCCGATGCGGTCCATCGATCCGGATCGCCCTTATGAAGTTGGCCTGGTCTTTGTCATCGCCTTCCTTGCATGGGTGATCCTGCGGGTGTTCATCGCCAGCCTGACAACACAATAACCGAGCGCTGACTGCAGCCGTCAGGCGTTGCGTCAGATCCGGTTCAGGACCCAACTGGCGGCATTGCGCCAGACCCGCCGCATGCGCGCTTTGACGTCGCCCTGTTCCGCCATTTCCGTCGCAAGCGCCTCGACCACGACTTCGGGTGGGGCGGGCAGACGGGTGATTGGGTCGATATATCGTGGGTAGAGGATCAGCGCCGACGCAGTCAGTTCGTCCAGCGTCAACATGCGGCTGCGCTGAGGGGGAGCCAGATCGTGTGTCAGCCCCCAACCCGCATAAAACGGCCGCCCCAACGTGGTGACGCGCTTGCCGCGCAAAAGCGCTTCGAACCCCATAAGGGATGTAATCGTGAAAACGTGGTCCGCCCAGTCGAGGCAATCTGGCGCGGCTGCTGTCAGTTCCACATGATCAGCGATCTCGGCGACGTCATCGACAGCGCCCTCGCGCAAGCCGGTCAGGACGTCAGGATGCGGCTTGTAGATCAGGAAGGCGTCTGGCGCTTCTTGCCGGGCGCGCAACAGGAGTTCGCGATTGGTGCGTACATCCACGCCGCCCAAGCGAATTGATGCGTCAGTTTCGACCTGGCCTGGAACCAGCGTAACAGAGCGCCCGGCCGGCGCGGGCGACGGTGCAGCGCCCGCACCCACGTTATATTTCGATAGCCGCAGCGCGAGGATCCGCGCGCGTAGCGCGGCGGCGCGCGACAGCAGCTGTGGCGTGAAGGTGGCGGCGTCAACCACATCTTCGAATCCGTTACGCCTTGTTGCGTCAAAGTATGGGGCCTTGTGGTCAAAGGTCAGCGACGCCGGTGGCGTATGGCGTAGGCCCAGCCCGACGGACCTCAGAAACCCATCCTCAACCCGTAACGCGCCTTCTGGCGGAGTGGTCTGGTCGCCTGCGCCCCATATCACATGGCGGAGGCCGTTTGCGTTGGGCGGTCCGTCCGGACCGGTTAGGAATGGGGCAAGGCAACGCTGTTTCCAGGGGCTCATCCCGATCAACCGGAACCCCCCGCTGTTTTGACGCGCAGCAGCTGCGAGGAAAGACAGCGCTTCCACCCCTTCCTCAAGCGAGAGGACGCCGCTGCGCCACGGGTCTGTCCACAGAGATTGGCGCAACAGCGCCTGTGCGTCGCCTTTGATGACATCGCCAAGGGTTCCGAACCGGTTGAGCGGCGTATCAGCCTCAGCTTCGATGCGAGTGATTGCGTGTGGCGCAATGACCGCCAGCGGACCGGTCTGCTCGGTTACCACCGAAGCCTCAACGGCGCAGGTTTGGGGCAAGGGCCACCACAGCGCCTCCGCTCTGATGCGGGTAAGCGCGCGTTCAATCTGATCCGTAGGCCAGTCTGCCGAGCCGACCCGCGCGATGACGGGCCAGCCGGAAAGCGGCGGGGGCAGCAGAGCGTCAGGCGGAAAGGCGGGGTCCGCCATGTGGCTGTTCGTCCCTAGTTGTTGCCGCCAAAGACGCCGACGGAATCGAGAACAAGCGCTGACGACGTGGTCGTGCGGAAGATATCAAGCAGCTTTTGAAGCTCGACCGTTGGCGCGTTGGCGACGTAGATGATGTCCTTGTCCTGCATCGCAAACCGGCGTGTCAGGAAAAAGCTGGCCGCCTTGTCCATGTCGAAAAGATAGGCGACCGGCGCGCCGTCGTTGCTGATCGGCGAGGCGCCAAGGGACACTGTAGCGAAGACAGGTTCTTCGATCCTCAGGACATAGACCGCCGCTGGGTCGCCGCGGGAATCCAACACGCCACCGACAGCGCCAAGCGCGTCAGATAGGAAGTAAGGCCGGTTGCCAAAGGGCAAGCGCGCATTCACGCCCGTCGCGCCCGTCGCGATGAACGAATTGGGCTGGCTGACCACGGTCAGAATATCGCCCGGGCTGAGCCTGAGGTTTTGCGATGGTTCAGCAAATATACGCGCCAGCGGCATTGTTGAACTATCGCCGCGGCGGGTCAGGGTGATCAACGCATCGTCAATTACTCCGTTCAGGCCACCGCTGGCGGCGATCACGTCTGTGATCCGGTCCGCGCCTGGCGACAGATCAACTGACCCGCCGATGACGGCGTCGCCGATGACGGTAACCTTATTCGATGTCGTCTTGCTTACGGTCACGATGGCCTGGGGGTTGATCGCCTTGCCGTCCAGACGGCCGACGATGTCCTGCTCAACCGCCGATGGCGTGCGGCCGCGCACTGGCACGCGGCCCGCAAAAGGCACAGTGATGCGGCCAGCCTGATCGACAATTTGCATCGGTATCTTTACAGCGCCGGCGCCACTGCCGCCGCCGCCACCTTGGCGGAACAAGCCGCCGGAGATGCCGCCCGACACTGATTCCCAGATCGTAACTTCGACCACATCGCCAGTTTCGATCCTGAACGAGGCGCCTCGTCCATCATCGGTGAATATCTGGCTGAAGTCTTGCTCAGGGCGCGCTTCGAGGATGTCGGCGATGGCGCCATCGACGGGGACGAGAGTGAACGCTGGCTGGTCTGATTTGGCCTCTTGCACGCCCTCAAGGCGAATTTCCTGACCTGTTGGGCCGGCTGAGGGCAATGCCTCGCATCCCGCCAAAGCCAGCGCCGCCAGCATTAAAATCGTCGATCGCGTCACTGTATATTCCCTCAAGAACCGCCGTCGGATCCCACTGCTTCGGCAGAATCCTTTGATCGAAGTCTTACTCAGCGGCGCACGCCGCGTCTATTGGCGCGACAAAACTCACTTGCCCGCGCGGCGCCCGTGTGTAATCCAGCACCCATTATAACCGATTGACGGACGCAGAGGCTCATTCCATGAAAATTATCCCTGCAATTCTGGCTGGCGGCTCGGGCACGCGACTGTGGCCGTTGTCTCGTGCTGACAGGCCTAAGCAGTTTCAGAAATTCCTCAGCGATCATAGCCTTTTGCAGGAAACAATGCTGCGCGCCGCAGGCCAGGCTGATTACGCAGCGCCGATCGTCATGTCGAACGAAGCTTATCGGTTTGTTGTCGCCGAACAAGCGCTGGAAGTCGGCGTCGAATTGCGCGCGACCCTGTTGGAGCCGATGATGCGCAACACCGCGCCGGCAATAACCGCACTGGCTGTGATGGTGGCGCAGGACGACCCGGACGCATTGATCCACGTGATGCCGTCCGATCACGCGATCACTGCGGATGACGCCTATTGGGCCGCGATTGATGCGGCGGCCAAGGCGGCTGAAGATGGCGCGCTGGTGACCTTTGGCATTTCGCCTGACGGGCCGAACACAGGCTATGGCTATATCCAGGGCGGCGATTCGTTGGGCGGCGGCGTCCAGAAAGTGGCGCGATTTATCGAGAAGCCTGATTTGGCGACGGCTGAAAAGATGTTGTCTGAAGGCGGCTACTTTTGGAATTCGGGCATGTTCTTGTTCAAAGCGTCCGCCTTCCTAGCGGAGGCCGAGGCGCTGGCGTCAGAGATCGCCGAAGCCGCAAAAGCCGCTGTTTTGAAAGCAGTCGTAGATCTTGATTTCACCCGCCTCGACGCAGACGCATTCGCCGCGTCACCAGAAATCTCGGTCGACTACGCGATCTTCGAGAAGACCGATAAGGCCACCGTCGCGCCGGCGACGATCCAATGGTCGGATCTGGGGGCCTGGGGGTCGATCTGGAAGGACTCTGACAAGGATGCAGGCGGCAACGTTGCGTCCGGTCCGCACTCAATAGAAGGCGCAAGCAACAGCCTTGTCGTATCCGAAGGTGCCCATGTTGCGCTTCAGGGCGTTGATGACGTGGCTGTTGTGGCGACGCCGGATGCGGTTTATGTCGGCAAACTGTCCGAGAGCGAAAACATCAAGTCGCTGGTCACCAGTATCAAGGCTGACGCCGACACGGCGACGCTGGCGACCACACATCGGACGTCCTATCGTCCTTGGGGCGGGTATTCGCAGATTCTGAACGGTGCGCGGTTCCAGGTGAAACGCCTCTTCGTCAAACCCGGCGCCAAGCTTAGTCTGCAAAAACACCACCACCGCGCGGAACACTGGGTGGTCGTCAGCGGCACAGCCGAGGTGACGGTCGATGACAGCGTCACGATGCTGACGGAAAATCAATCGGTCTATATCCCGCAAGGGGCGGTGCACCGCCTCGCCAATCCGGGCAAAATCCTGCTTGAGGTGATCGAAGTCCAGTCGGGCGCTTATTTGGGCGAAGACGACATCATTCGCATTGAGGATGAATTTGGCCGGAACTGATCCGGCCACTTCAGCCGATGATTGGCGCGCTAGCGGGTTCGGCGTGTATGTGCACTGGCCGTTTTGTCTGGCCAAGTGCCCTTACTGCGATTTCAACAGCCATGTTTCGGCCAGCGTAAACCAAACACTCTGGCGCGCAAAATTGGTGGAGGAGGTCGCCGCCGCACGCCGCCTGTCCGGCCCGCGGGCTGTGGACACGGTGTTCTTTGGCGGTGGCACGCCCAGCCTCATGCCGCCCGAAACGGTCACCGCGATCATTGACGCGATTGATGCGGCTTGGGGGCTGGAATCTGGCGCAGAAATCACATTGGAGGCAAACCCGACATCGGTGGAGGCGAACAGGTTCGCTGCATATGCGGATGCTGGCGTGAACCGGGTGTCGATGGGCGTTCAGGCGCTGAACGACGCGGATTTGAAAGCGCTTGGCCGCATGCACAGCGCGGAGGAAGCGCGGGCTTCGTTTAACATCGCCCGGGCGTGTTTCGACCGGGTCAGTTTCGACCTGATCTACGCACGTCAGGGCCAATCACTGGATGACTGGCGCGCAGAGTTGACAATGGCGTTGGATATGGCCGTTGACCATCTGTCGCTCTACCAACTCACGATCGAGCCCGGCACGCGGTTTGGCGATCTGGCTGAGCGCGGGCGTCTGCGTGACCTGCCGCCGGATGATCTGGCCGCAGACATGTATTTCGCCACGCAGGACATCACCGGCGCGGCGAGCTTGCCCGCGTATGAGATTTCGAACCACGCTCGTCCAGGGTCGGAAAGCCGCCATAACCTGAACTATTGGCGTTACGGCGATTACGCTGGGATCGGCCCTGGCGCCCATGGCCGTCTGACGGTCGATGGCGTGCGGATCGCCACCGAAACGCCCCGCGATCCGGCGGCATGGTTGCAAAGTGCGGGGACGTTTCTAACTGATCCGATCGCAGGTGAAGATGCGGCGGCGGAGCATCTGATGATGGGGATGCGCCTGGCCGAAGGCGTGGACCCGGCGCGTTTTGCCCGCCTCGCTGGGATGTCGCTGGATGCTGGCGTGATTGCCGATTTGCAGGATGAAGGCTTCCTCGCCCCCCGTTCAAATCGCCTGAAAGTCACTGATGAGGGCCGACCTGTGTTGAATGCGGTGCTCAGACGCTTGCTGGCCTGACCTAAATTAGCGCGGTGTGCGCAGCCGCGCTTTCAACCCGCCCAGACGTTCGCTTTCATGCAAGCTCAGCTCACCGCCGTGACTGCGCGCGATGTCGAGCGCTATGGACAACCCCAGCCCGACGCCGCCGCCACTGTTCTGGTTGCGCGCCTTGTCCAGTCGTTCAAACGGACGAAAGGCCAGATCGCGGGCGGCTTCGGGGATGCCGGGGCCATTGTCTTCGATGTTGTATTCAATGAATTTGCGCGTCACGCGGGTCGAAATGTCGACCCGCTCGCCAAACTCTATCGCGTTGCCGACAAGGTTGGCCAACGCTCGCTTGATGGCCATGCGCCGCATCTTGGCCGTCGGTTCATCGGGTGTGTCGATGGTCGACAGCACGCTCACCCGTCCGCCGCGCCTGCGGGCGTCGGACGCGACCTCTTCAGCGATCGCGACAGGGTCGACATCGGCGATCTCTTCGCCTTTTTCGCCGCGCGCGAAGGCGAGGAATTCCTCCAGCATCCGCTCCATCTCATCGACGTCGCGGGTCAGTTCAGCAATCTCGGGGCTGTCATCGGTCATCGCCAGCGCGAGTTTCATCCGGGTTAGCGGTGTGCGCAGGTCATGACTGACCCCTGACAGCATCTTGGTGCGTTGCTCAATTTGCTTTTCCAGTCGTTCCTTCATGTCCAGAAAGGCGGCGCCCGCGCGGCGCACTTCGTCAGCGCCGCGGGGGCGAAAAGGCCGGTCGCGGCCCTTGCCGAAATCATCTGCCGCCGCCGCCAGTTGGCGGATCGGGGTGATCTGACGACGCAGAAAATAGACAGCGACCAACATCAACAGGACCGAAACGCCAAACATGAAATAGAGAAGCGAGGCAGGATCGTCCCCGATCATCCTGTCCCGATCGATCAGCGCGCGCAAAACCCCGCGTGAGGTTTGGATCCGCGCCTCGATAATCTCTTCCGACGAGGCGAGGTCCAGCGCCATGGGACGCTCAACATCCGACTTGAACGTCTCCTCAACCGCGCCGCCTGACACGTCATAGAAATCGCGGATGGCCGATGGTTCAACAATCTCGCCTTCGACCAGGCCCAGTTTCATGCCCAGCGGCGCTGCGAAATCGTCCAGTCGCGCCTGGGTCAGGTCAGCGTCTTCATCCTGCGCTTCCACCAGGCCGACGGCAAAGTTGATCTCGCGCGCGACCGCGCGGGTCATCTGGCTGGTGACGCCTTCATAATACCGCTGGATGTAGACATAGGTAACGACCGCCTGAAGCAGAAGCATCGGCGCAAGGAAGATGATAAGTGAGCGGCCAAACAGGCTGCGTGGAATATATTTCTTGAAGAACATGTCCTGCCTCGCGACGGTGCGAATCTAACCATGGCCCACAAGTCAGGCAACCAGAGGACCCCGATGTCAGACCCGTTTAACCTCGATCCGACCGTCGTTTATGGTGAGGCTGTGCGCCTGGCGCCACAGGTACGCCGCCTGACGGTGCGCAATGGCTCCCCCATGACGTTCACGGGGACGCAAACCTATCTGGTAGGCGCAGGCGACATTGTCGTCATCGACCCCGGCCCGGTGAACGATCAGCATGTCGCAGATGTAATGAATGCGCTTGACGATGGGGAAAAGATCACGGCGATCCTGCTGACCCATACCCATATCGACCATTCGCCCGGCGCCGCCGCATTGAATGCTGCGACCGGGGCGCCGACATACGCCTTTGGTCCCCACGGCGCGGGGATGAGCCAGATGATGATCGACCTCGCTGCATCGGGCGCGGATCTGGGCGGCGGTGAAGGCGCGGACCGGGCGTTTCAGCCGGATTTCACCGTTGCGGACGGCGAGCGACTGACATTCAGTGACTTGGCGCTGACTGCGATCCACACACCGGGCCATCTGTCGAACCATCTGAGCTTTGCGATGGATGATGGCGCGGTCTTCACCGGCGACCTGATCATGGGGTGGGCGACCACGCTGGTGTCGCCGCCAGATGGCGACATGGCGACGTTTCTCGCCTCGCTCGCCAAAATGCGGGCCCGGGAGGATCGGGTGTATTACCCCGGTCATGGCCATCCGATCGAAGACCCGACAGGCATGATTGACCATCAAGTCGCCCATCGCCGCGCACGTGTCGATCAGATCGTCGCGGCGCTGGGCGATGGCGCGGCGACGCCAATAGAACTGACAAAAAAGATCTACACTGATGTAAACCCCGCACTTTACGGCGCTGCGTCACGCAATGTTTTTGCGGCCCTTCTGGGGCTGGTCGCAGAAGGCAGATGCGAAGCTGAAGGTGGGATTGCGCCTGATGCGCGTTTTAGCCTGATGGCGAACGCGGCCTAATCGCAAATCGACTGCAACGCCACCCAATCCTGATCGTTCAGGGCGGGCGTAAAGGGCTGATCGCCGATCCTGTCTGCCGCCTCGGCTTTGGCGGCGCGTCCCTTCAGATCGGGGTGCGTTGCAAGATGGGTCAGCAATTCAGGCGTTTCACCGACCTTATCGGACAGCTTCAAAAAGAAGCCGGCGAAGGGTTTGGTCGGCAGGCCCTGATTGGTCAGCGCGGCATTGGCGAAATCATCGGCCGCAGCCTCGGCTTCGCGCCGATAGCCTGACTGCAACAGCGCCTCTGACAGCGCGACAGTGACCGACGCGCCTGTAAAATCCCCCAGCATCAGGCCCAGCAATCCGGCGGTGCCCGCGGACCTCAGCGTCAGTCGCGTCGGGTCGCGATGCGCGACATGGCCGATTTCGTGGGCCAAAACGCCGGCGACTTCCTCCGGCGTGTCCGCAGCGTCAATCAGGCCTCGGAACAGAACGACCTGACCACCAGGCAGCGCAAAGGCGTTGATCATTTTATGGTCGAGCACACGTACGTTCAGCGGCAGGTAAAGGTCAGCGCTATCTTCAAGCCGAGCGACCATGCGGCCCAATGCGCGGTCGCCTTCGGGGGTGGAACAGAACCGCTGTTCTTCAAAGCGCGAGAGGAGGGAGGCAAACTCCTCAGTCATCTTTTCGCCCATCGCGATCTCAGCGTCAGGCGGGATCATTTCGGCCATCTGATCAGACAGGGCCGGCACCAGATGGAACATGATCAGGTAAAGCGATGCGCCCGCCAGCGCGGTCCACCCAGCGATCCGTGACCAACGTCG
This sequence comes from uncultured Pikeienuella sp., assembly GCA_965659735.1. GTDB lineage: Bacteria > Pseudomonadota > Alphaproteobacteria > Rhodobacterales > Rhodobacteraceae > Pikeienuella. The sequence continues at coordinate 13,638 of CBFHXH010000052.1, read as the reverse complement.
GCCTGAGACAGGCTCTGACTTGTCGAGCTTCGGGCAGACCGCGCGGATCGCATCGATCATCTGCGTGTCTTGCACCATCAGTCGTTCGTCGCCGCCATAGTCGGGGATCAGCGACAGGCCTGGCCCGGTGGCGCCAAGGCTGCGCAGCGTCGCCAGCGGCCAATGCGTGATTGGCGTATCCTGCATATCTAGGATCATCAGGCTGGCGTCCCCGAACTTGACGATCACCTCGCGCGGCGCGGCGGTCTGGCCGTCAAAATAGCGGCCCTCCGCCTCCAGCAGCTGATATTGCGCCAGCGCGGTCATCAGAACGCCCCGCCAACATCTGCGCCCAGGGCGTCGGCGAAACCTCCGGCCTCCACCTGTTCATCGCGGGCGCGCTGTTGGGCGCGTGCGACTTCCTCAATGCCGTAAACTTCGGTGGTGCGGGCGATCATGCGCATCATGGGTAGCGTGATGAACGCCTGACTGAGACTGATGATGGCGACGATTGCGAAAAGGTAAGCGACCGCCAGCGCGATCAGGATCGACATGTCGGCGAACAGGAATTCGCCTTCAGCCAATTTCTGTAGCTGTTCCGGGTCAACGCCGCCGGCGTAAACGATCATGCCAAGGAGCGTGGAAAAGACTGTCATGATGATGGAAGACAGAATTGCGATGATAATTCCACCCATCACATAGACGCCGACTACCGCCCAGAACCCAAGGCGCAGGTCAAATGTGGTCGCGCTGGCGAGCACCTTGTTGCTGTTCAGATATCGGAACGAAAAGACCGAATGACGAAGCCAGAGGACATAGGCCCACAAGGCTGCAAAGATGGCGAAGATCACCAGCCCACCCGTAACCGGCGCACCGTCGCCGAAGTCCAGCGACAGCTCGCCCTCGCCGTCCAGAATGTCGACGGTGTCGACCTCGGCCGCGATCTGCGCCCATTGGGCGATGGCGAAACTGAAGACGATGATTAGTGGCGTGATCACCAGCAGCCAACTGCGGAACAGGGGGCCAACAGAACCCTGCTGTTCGAACCCGAGAGATCCGAAATAGGTGCGATTTGTGGTGAACCTCGCCAGCGTCATCTGCTGATATGGATAAGCCAAGCCAAGTGTTAGCACCGTCAGCGCTGACAGACCCAAGGCCCGCCACATATACGCCCATGCAGCGGGCTCCACCCCGAACCGAACACCGCGCCAACGCGTCCGGCTCAGGATATATCTGCGGGCGCGATATTGCGCCCAGAACCCGATGGGGATCAGCGTCAGAACGGAAAGCTGCAGCGCCACCGGGTTGCCGTCGAAATAGCTGAATCCGACAAAGGCCAGCGACAGGTTCACGACCATCAGATATGCGGCAAGGATCACCAGTGCAATCAGAAAGCCGATCAGCAGCTCTATCGCTTTGCCGGTATATTCGAACGGATCATCATCAATTGAAAACGCCGACCAGTGAAATTGTCTGAGGCGCGTGATCATCCAGAACCGTCCGACGCCCAGCGTCAGCACGGTGATCAGCATCTGCACAAACGCGATTCCAAAAACGGCGGCGCGGCTGCCCGAGTTCATGACCTGAACAGGCTCATATTCCCGCTTTATTTCTTCTACGTTCAAAACGCGCCCCGAAACTGCGTCAAAACCCAATCACCGGCCTGTCTGAACCCGCCTTGAGGCAAGATCAAGGGCCTTACGTTTGACCTTAGCGTCGGCGCCAACCGCTTCGGCCGGTGATGCGAAACCATCACGAGTGAGGAGGTCGGCCAAGCCTTCACCGATGCGCGCGCCCAAACCCGGCCCTTCATACACCATCGCAGTGTAGATCTGAACCGCCGAAGCCCCGGCGCGGATGCGCTTATAGGCGTCTTCCGCCGTTTCGATCCCGCCCACGCCGATCAGTGGAATGCGCCCTTCGGTGGCGCGGCGTAGCGTTTTCAGCACTTCCAGCGAGCGTTCTTTCAGTGGGGCGCCCGAAAGACCGCCCTTTTCGTCGGCATGGGCCGATTTAAGGCCTGTGCGGTCAAGCGTGGTGTTGGTTGCGATGACACCATCGATCTGGCGGGCCAGCGCCACCTCGGCGATTTCACTGATTTCTGCATCGGTCAGATCGGGGGCGATTTTCAGCAGCAGCGGCGTGCGTTCGCCCGCCGTCGCCAGCTTGTCGCGCGCGCGGATTGCGCGGGTCAGCAGCGCATCCAGCGCTTCGGCCCCCTGCAAGTCGCGCAGGCGTTCGGTGTTGGGGGAGGAGATGTTCAGCGTCATCGCGCCGACAAGGCCATGCAGACTTTCCATCACCTTCACATAGTCTTCGGCCTTGTCCTCGGTGTCCTTGTTGGCCCCAAGGTTCGCCCAAACCCGCTGCGGCCCACCACGTCGGGCGTGCAGGCGGCTGGCGACGACGTCCATACCTTCGTTGTTGAACCCGAACCGATTGATCGCGGCGCGATCCTCGGTCAGCCGAAAGAGGCGCGGTTTGGGGTTGCCGAGCTGCGGGCGCGGCGTAACAGAGCCGATTTCGACAAAGCCAAAGCCGCGATCCAGCATGGCGTCGGGCGCCTCGGCGTTTTTGTCGAACCCAGCGGCCACGCCGATGGGTGACGGAATGTCGAGGCCCAGAACGTCAGACCGCAGCATGGGGTCAAAGCTGGCGCCAGCCCCGGGCGCAAGGCCCCGTTTCAGCGCCCAAAGCGCCGCGCCATGCGCGCGTTCGGGGTCCAGAAGGCGCAGCGCTTTCAATCCGCGCGCTTCGATAAGGTCGGCGGCGGCCGATCGAGGGGCGCGGCGGCTCATGCCGGATCTTCCGGGAAGATATGCGCGCTGCCAGAATCCAGCAGCAAGGGCTTGGCCCAAAGGACTTCGTCCAGCTTCAAGCGGCGGTAAAGATGGGGAAAGAGGTCGCCGCCGCGCGATGGTTCCCACTTCAGCGCGTCGCCCAGTGCGTCGGCGTCCAGCGCCGCCAGGACAAGGTCATCGAGCCCGGCGAAGTGCTTCGCCGCAGTTTCCGCTGCCTGTTCGGCGGTGGAAAAGTGGATGTACCCGTCAGTCAGGTCGATCGGCACCCCGGCGGTGTCGCCGTTGGCCTGCAGGTTGGCCCATTCGGGCGCGCGGAAAATCTTGTAGATCAGCATCTCTCTGTCCTGCTGCGCCATGACGCGGCGGTCAAGGGGTGTGGGGCACGTTCAGCCTTGCACGGTGCTTTCCCGGTCAATTAGTCTCAACCAAACACTTGGGGAGACGTATGATCACGACGCGCATGATGATGAATAAGGGAAGCCGATCATGACCCGCGTCGCGGTTGCTGGCTGCGGGCGCATGGGCTTGGGCATGTGCTGCGCACTGGCTGAGGCTGGATTTGACGCAAGGGGTTTCGACGTGCGCCCCGCTGCGGAATATGGCGCGTTCGCCCGTGCAATGCTGCCAGACGCCGCCGCGCTGAAAGCCCATGCAGAGGTGCTGACACAGTCGTGCGCGACGTCAAACAGACGGATGATTTAATTTTTTGATGATCAGGCGGCGCTGGTTGGCGATACGAACGTCAGAACGCTTGTCGTCTCGTCCACCCTGTCGCCCAACTACGTCAAGGGGTTGGTGGATAGGGTTCCGGCTGGCGTAACCCTGATCGACGCACCAATGTCTGGCGCGCAGGTCGCGGCGGATGAAAAGCGGCTGAGCTTTATGCTGGGCGGCGACAATGCGGCGCTGGATGCGATCCAGCCGATGCTGGACGCGATGGGAACCAGCTTTCACCGCATGGGAGCTTTCGGCGCGGGCATGACGGCGAAAGTGCTGAACAACTACGTCGCCGCATCCTCCGCCGCATCGACGCGCAAGGCGTTGGCATGGGCGGCGGAACTGGGGCTCGATCAGGCCAAGCTGCTGGCTCTGATGCACGCCAGTTCGGGTCAGACATGGTTCGGATCGAACTTCGACGCCATTGAATTTTCGCGCGACGGGTATGACCCAGACAACACGATCCACATCATCGCAAAGGATGTGGAGGCGGCGTTAGATGGCGTCGGTGCGCCCGACGATGCGATGGGGCGCGCCTTTGTTGAGATGTTTCGAACGCTCAAACCGATGGAGTAAGCGCCGCGGCGCTTGTCAGAGGAAGCCCCAAAGCTCTCCCTCCGCCACGCGGGTGGCGAGGTCGCCGTCAACCAGGTCGATCAGGCTCTCGGTGCGGTTGGCGAAGATCACCTCCTCCACCCCCACGGCGGTCAGCTTGAGTTCGTCGATGCGCAGAACGCAGCCTTCGACCATTGCGTCCAGTTCAGCTTCGACCAGGGCGCGCGTTTCGTCATCCAGTCGCAGGACCAGTGTGTCGGTTCTCTGACCCACGTTGATGAAATCGCGGCCCACAGCCCCAGCCAGAAAGTCCGCATCATCGACGACAAAGACGTCATCGCCCTTGCCGCCGAACATGCGATCAGCGCCAAGGCCGCCCGCGATTACGTCATCGCCGCCGCGCCCGACATCAAGGTCTGCGTCCAGCGAAATAAGGTCTGACCCGTTGGCCCCCTGCCCCGGTCGGCGCCTGCGCCCATCAGTGCAACATCGTCACCGCCCTTCTGTAGCGCCTTATCCCGCCCGCCTGTGGTCAGGATCAGATTGTCCTGCTGGTCACCGGCGACCGCGTTGCGGTCCTGCGTGAACAGCGCCATGCCATTTTCCAGCACCTCCGCCGAAAACATGCCATGGATCTGGTGGGTCGCCTCGGTCGGGTGGAAAAGGTCGTAGAAAGCGAACTGATCGGGATCGAGGTCCGCGACCGCATCGTTGGCCTGAAAGAAAGGAGATCCGTCCTACAGAATGATCGGGTCGGCGGTGGTGCCAAAGAACAACTGTTCCGTCACCGTCTGAAAGCCGAATGATCCTGGGTCTGCGGCGATTTCGGCGCTGATCGCCTCCAAGTCCACAATCCGTACGTCGGCACCCAATTGATCCAGCGCCGCCGAATTCGCCGCAAGCACGTCGTTGAAAGCAGAAATCACCAGATCACCCGACGCTTGAACGATCGGATCAGCGAACTTGAAGGTTGGGAAAAAGCTGGGCAGGGGTAGCATGTTCAGTATCACCGCGCCCGCGCCCGTTTGAACCATCGCGGCGGCGGACCCAATGATCTGTTGCAGCACGGCGCCCGCAAACGCTGTCGCCTCGGCCACGATATTCGCGGGATCGGTTGGTGTAAAATTGTTGAAATCGTTCAGGCCGACATAGATCGACACGGCGTCGCCTTCTGGCGCGCCATTCGCGACCGACGCCAGATACCGTTCGACCTGCCCCGAAAAGCTGCTGTCAAACGCGAGGTCCGCAGGATCTGGATTGTCGATCAGAAATTGCGACGTCAATGCGGGATCAATCGCCTCGCTCAGGGGGGTGCGGCCCAGGGTCGACGCCCCGCCAAAGCCAAGGTTGAAGATATCCACCCCCAGCAGATCCATGGTCACGTCGGCATAGTTCTGACCATTGGTGACGTTTTCGGTATAGCCGAATTCAGCCAGCGGAAAGGGCTGGGTGAAAAGGCGTGTCGTCAGTTCAAAAAGGTTCCCGCCATCGGTCTGGCTATCACCAAAATAGACAATACGATTGATGTTTTTTGTCGTCATCGGTGTCTCCTCCGCTATCCAATGCAGCGGAGATTAGCGTTGGGATTTCACGCACTACCCCTTTGTTCGACCTGAGTGACGCATATCACGCGCAATTCACACCACTTTTGAGGGGGGGTGAGATTTGTTAACCCGAGATGCATTTTCTCACGCTCAACTTCCTGCCTTAGACCGCTGCTTACCCTAAAGGCGCTGACCACGATGCCTTGATCGCGCGGTCTGGACGACGATTGCGAATGACTGTAAATGTCCGCCGCCCAAAGTTGAGAGGGGATCAAATGACCGCGAGAGTTTATGAGCCGATGACGAAGGCTGAAGTCATCGATGCGCAGCGCGCCTGGACAAAACACGTCACCGAGCAAAATCTGGAGGAGCTTCTCGCGCTCTATGACTTTGGCAACCCGGATGAGCCGCTGTTGTTCAAACCGACCTTGGCCGACGTTATTCGGCTCGATCGCGAAGGGGCGCAATCGTATTTTGTCGGCGGCAATCCAAAATTCCCCAACGATAGCGGTTTTCTGAAACGCGGTTGGAAGCGCGTTGAATTTCAAAGCGCCGTTGGTCCGATCCTGAAAGCGGGTGGCCTTGGGTATAAGGACATGGGCCACTACACGTTCGTGGACGCGGGCGGGAACGCCACGCGCGCTGATTACACCTTCGCCTATCACAAGGTTGATGGCCGGGTGCTGATCTCGTTGCACCATTCGTCACTAAGCTGGATGCCACAGGTCGCTGACTGACCAGGTTCGACACGAACGCCCTTTGCCATGACCGCGGTCTGGCCAAGATGAAGGCCGCCTCTCCCCCCGCTTTCACGGGGGAGAGGCCTTTTTTGAAATCAGCCCTTTTTCAGAGCTCTGCGCCCCAATAGTTCCGCGATCTGTACAGCGTTCAACGCTGCGCCTTTGCGCAGGTTGTCACTGACGCACCACATGCTCAGCGCGTTGTCGCAGGTCGGGTCGGTGCGAATGCGGCTGATATACGTCGCATAGTCGCCAACGCATTCGATTGGCGTCGTGTACCCGCCATCTTCACGCTTATCGACGACCATGATGCCCTGGCTTTCGCGCAGGATGTCGCGTGCTTCATCCTCATCAAGTTCTTCTTCAAACTCGATGTTCAGAGCTTCGGAATGGCCGACAAAGACCGGAACGCGGACGCATGTTGCGTGAATCTTGATCTTTGGGTCGACGATCTTCTTCGTCTCGGCGACCATCTTCCATTCTTCTTTCGTGGACCCGTCTTCCATGAACACATCGATATGCGGGATCACGTTGAACGCTATCTGCTTGGTGAACTTGGCAGGCTCAACTTCCTGACCTGGCACGTACATGCCCTTGGTCTGGTTCCACAGCTCATCCATGCCGTCCTTACCAGCGCCTGAAACGGACTGGTAGGTCGAGACAACGACGCGCTTGATCGTGGCGCGGTCATGCAGCGGCTTCAACGCCACAACCATCTGCGCGGTCGAACAGTTCGGGTTCGCGATGATGTTTTTCTTGGTGTAGCCCATCACGTCATCCGGGTTCACCTCAGGCACGATCAGCGGCACATCGGGATCATAGCGGTAGAGCGACGAGTTATCGATCACCACTGCGCCTGCAGCGGCGGCCTTTGGCCCGTACTTCTTGGTCGCGTCAGACCCGATGGCGAACAGTGCGATGTCTGTGCCTGTGAAGTCATATGTGTCGAGATCGAGTGTATTGAGCGTCTTTTCGCCATAGCTGCAATCTGTGCCCAGCGACCTGCGGCTGGCGAGCGCAACAACCTCGTCCGCGGGGAATTCCCGGTCGGCGAGGATATTCAACATTTCGCGGCCCACGTTACCGGTGGCGCCGACGACGGCGACTTTGTAGCCCATCTCCTTAATCTCCATGTATGGGGTTAGAGCGCGGGTCTTAGACCCGTTTTGGGTGGATTGCTAGGCGGCGCGCAGGTGAAAGCGGCGATGTGACTTTATTGTCGCCGATCCGGGTCGGTTCGCGGGGCTAACGTCGCCGGAGATAGATCCGCGCAATCGCGATCACTGCGATCGTGATCCAAAGCACCTCGATCATGATCGCGCCAAGATTGGGTCTGTAATAGAGCGATATCAGCAGCAGGACCGCGCCCGAAATATTTATCAGCTGATAGGGCAGGCGTTCAGCGTTGATTCTGCCCAGCGACACCGCCAAATAGGCGGAACAGATCACAAGCGACCCAATCAAGCCCAATACGTCCGAAAAACTGAAATCCGCGAACATGAAACCTCCCCCGCAGAGATGTGATCGCTGCGCAACCCGATCTATGCAAGGCTCTGGCGCATGAGCAAGTTTTTGGTTCTCCCGCTTTTACTGGCCGCCCCCGCATTTGCGGGCGATGCGGTCGTAACCGAAGCCAGGGCCGTGAAGTCGGGCGACACATGGCGGTTTCCCGTCACCATCGCGCATGGCGACATCGGGTGGGATCATTACGCCGACGCCTGGCGTGTGGTCGATGCTGATGGTGGTGTGCTCGGCACGCGCATCCTCCACCACCCCCATGTGGAGGAGCAGCCGTTCACCCGGTCGCTCAGCAGGGTCGCCATCCCCGCCGGAACGACAAGCGTCTGGATCGAAGCGCGCGACAGCGTCCATGGGTGGAGTACGGACTGGCTCGAAGTGACGCTCGACTAGGCGGGCACAAATTGCCTCGCTTCCGTTTGCATCGCCGGAAATGTCCGGTTGTTACGTCCAGTTGTCGCCTGAGTGGCCCTAACCTCGCGCCGCCGCCACGGCCGCGTCGACCAGCGGCGCCCGTACGCCCGGCAGCATCACCTCCGGGTCATAAGCTTGGCGCGCAAAGACATCGCGGGTCATGTCGGTGAAGAATTCCACCGGTTCGGTCTTGTAGTCCGGGTCAAAGCTAGCCTGATCCCACCGCTCGCAAAATTCGGCGCAATCTTCAAAATACGTGTGGCCCGCATAGGCGTCGCGCTTGTGCTGGTTCCCGCCGACATGGTGGCCATAATACAGCATCTGGAAATCACCATGCTTTTCGATCACCCAGGTGCATTGTTCCCGCACGAAGGGCTTCAGAATCGAGGCGGCGTATTCGTCGTGATTGTAGGGCGCGAAAATATCGCCGATGTCGTGCAGCAGCGCCGACACCACCCAATCCACATCCGCACCGTCATTCCACGCCCGCGTCGCCGATTGCAGCGAATGGCCGAGCCGGGTTATTTGATAGCCCGACATGCTTTCATCCAGCGTCACCAGCGCCTTCAGCAATCGATCGGCCGTGCCAGAAGCGTAGTCAACCTCCAACGGATGCAGAAACTGGTAGTCTTCCTTATCGCCATCCTTCATGGCGGTGAATTTCACATATTCCATTGGCGATCTCCTCGGTTCGGCGCATGTAGCCTGCCGCCACGCGGCGGATGTTTCAATATCTGCCGGTCATATCAGCGCGCATTATTTGTATGGAACCAAAAGGTTCTCGAATGAAGCTGTATGCAGAGACACCGCAGAAAAACATCAGACGGCGATCGCCCTTATGACCATCGCCAAGGCATTTACCTCCGCTCGGCGTTGGGGCTGGCGTTGGCGCGTCCGATAAACGACCCGGCCTTGGCCACGGCTGGTATTTGGCGCAGGCTTCTACTTTCGCTGATCTGACACACCCACAGCAGGTGGCCTGACCGCGGGGCCGCCCCCCCTATCATCATTTTCACCTTGCCTTCCCGCCCTTGTGAGAGGATTTTTGCGCAAAGCCCCGAACCAGGGCGAGGCGTGAACAAGGGAAATATGGCGATGAACCAATATGATCTGAAGGGCCGCAAGGCCGTGGTGACGGGTGGTGGCGGCGGCATTGGTAGGGGGATTGCGGAACGCTTCATCGCCTCGGGCGCCTCGGTCATGCTGTGGGACGCAAACCGCGTGCTGGCCGAAGCCACCGCCGAAGAGATCGGTGCCAGCTTCATCGATGTCGACGTGACCAGCTGGGAACGGGTTTCCCAAGCAACCGCGCGCACCAACGCCGAATTGGGCGGGGTCGATATTCTGGTGAACTCTGCCGGGATCACCGGCGGCAATGACAAGGTTGTTGATCTTGATCCTGAAAACTTCGCCCAGGTGATCGCGGTGAACCTGACCGGCACGTTCCACTGCTGCAAGGCGCTGGGCGCGATCATGCAGGAGCAGGATTACGGGCGGATCATCAACATCGCCTCTATTGCGGGTAAGGAAGGCAATCCGACCGCCTCGCATTATTCATCGTCGAAGGCGGGGGTGATCGCGCTGACTAAATCGATGGGTAAGGAATTTGCGGACAAGAATATCTGCGTGAACTGCATAACGCCGGTTACCGTCGATACGCCGATGCTGGATCAGATGAAGCCCGAATTCATCGATTACATGCTGTCAAAAATCCCACGCGGTCGGTTCGTCACCGTCGAAGAAGTAACATCGATGGTCTGCTGGCTGGCGTCTGAGGAAAACTCGTTCGAAACCGGCGGCGTCTTTGACATCTCCGGCGGCAGGGCGACGTACTGATCGCCGATCGCGCAGGGCTGTGTCGTCAGCCCTGTGGCATCGCCGCCATCAGAACGCGCCGCGCGTTTTCGCCGGCGATCATCGCCAGCTTATCCCTGGGAAAGATTGGCGCCATCTGTCCATTGCGCGCATTCGCCAGCGCGGCGATCACGTGGCTGACGCCGGTGACGTCGAAGGCGGTCGTTGTGGCACCGTCGAAATCAGACCCGAATGCGAGGTGTTCGTAAGGGTCATAGCGTCCGAAGCGGCCCTCCATCTCCTCCACGAACTCGGGATCTGACAGGATCGCTAACGCGGTGATAAAGCTTTCGACGATGCGGCCCATCTTGGAAGCGTATGGCTCGTCATCGGTCCAGCCCATGGCAGATCGCCAGAACCCCACGCCAATCAGGCCGCCGGTTGAGGCGATGGCGCGAATGTCGCCGTCAGACAGGTTGCGCGATCGCGGGTTCAGCGCCCTGATCCCCGCATGGCTGACGATCACGGGACGCGGCCCGTCATCCTGCGTCAGGGCCATGCCACAAGCTTCGCGGATCAGCGCGGGCGCGGCATGGGCCAGGTCGATGACAATGCGCCGGTCGAAGCAATGGCTGATCCACCGCCGCCCCGCTGGCGTCAGCCCGCCGCGCCCGGCGGAATTTTCCGATGCGCCACCCCGGCCGTCTAAGAACCGGTGCGTCGGCGCCATCATGCGATACCCGGCCTCGAACAACTCATCCACCGCCGCTTTGATACGGTAGACAGGGTCATCTTCGGCGAGCCAGTGCAAGCCTTCCAGCGCCAGCATGACGCCGATTTTGGGGCGGTCCTCGCCGCGTGACGGGGTCGCAAGGTCGGCGGCGGTCATGATCGGCGCGGCGTTGAAGGGCGCAGTCGCCTTGTGGCTGTCGCGGACCATTTTATTAAATCGCCGCGCAATCGCCAGCGCGCGGCTGCGGCGTTTGCGGTTGCGCTCTCTTGCAGGCGTCAACAGTTCGGTCGGAAACAAGCCGTGGCTCTGGTCAAAGCGACGGGCAGATACGACCAGCCGATCTTCGTCATTGCGAAACGGCAGCGGCGTCCAGGTGGGTGCCGCAAAGACCTGAAGGCCCATACCTGACGCCGCCAACCGCGGCCCATCCACATGCCCGCCATTGCGCGAGGCTAACGGATCGACCCCCCACAGCAACGTGTCGCAATGCAGATCCGCCATGAACAGCCCTTCGGCTGCGCTGTGAAACGCCAGATCGCGAACATCTGTCTGGTTCGAAACACGTTCCGCGACCCGGGCGATGGCGCCAGGCAACCCGCGGGGAAGGTCAGCAGGGGCGAGAGGCTTCATTCAGGCCTTTTCAAAGTGAACACATCAGTGACGGTCGTGTAGTCGAGGTAACCCATACGGGCCAAAGGTTGATAGATAGTGGGATCAACGAACCCGTCCTTAATGATATCGTCACTAATGTGGATGCCGACAACCTGACCAAACACAGTTGTGTTAGTCCCGGCGCCGTCATTCGGCAGCACCACGACTTCGACCAGCTTGCATTCAAACGTCGCCGGGCTTTCCGCAACGCGCGGGGGGGCGATGACCTGGCTGGCGACCTCGGTCACGCCGGCGGCAGCAAATTCGCTTTGACCGGCGGGCATGTGGGCGGCGGTTGCGTTCATTGCATCCTTCAGCGCGGTCGACACCAGGTTTACCGTAAATTCCTTCGTCGCCTTGATGTTTGCCAGCGTGTCCTTCCGTTCCCCAGCCAGATTGCCCAGTTTGGCGCCGGTGAAGGCGACCGAAACCATTGGCGGCTCATACCCGGCGCCGTTGAAAAAACTGAACGGGGCCAGGTTCGGAACGCCGTTTTCATCCACACTGGCCACCCAGCCGATGGGCCGTGGGGTGATCAGGGCGTTGAACGGGTTTCGGGGCAGGCCGTGGTCGTCGAGGCCGGGGCGATAGAACATCAAGGCGATCCTTTTTCCATCGGCGCTTTACGCGCCGCGCGGCCCCATGCTACCGGGCGGGTCGGTCGGCGCAAGGGGCGCCGGGACGGGGATGCGCATGTTCAGCCTGCTGGCGGAAACGGATCAGGACGCGGACGAAGTTGAATGGCTCTTTGACTTGGCCTTTGCGCCTGGTCGTCAGGCGCTTTCATCTTATCAGCTGCGCGAAGGCGTCGACCCGGTCGGTCCGCTGTGCCTTGTCGCGCGTGATGACCTGAACGTCGTGGCGGGGGCGATCAGGTATTGGCCAGTGCGGATCGGCGACGCGGGCCATGATGCGCTGCTGCTGGGCCCGGTCGCCGTACACCCGACACGCCAGGGCGAAGGCATCGGCGCGCTTTTGATCGGTGAGACGCAAGGCGCCGCCCGCGCGCTGGGCTGGTCACGAGTGATCCTGATTGGGGACGAGCCCTATTACAGCCGCTTTGGATTTACCCGGGACGCCGTGCGCGCGCTCAGCTTTCCGCCGCCAACCAACCCTGATCGCCTTCTCGGTCGGGCGTTGACGCCGGGCGCGTTTGACGGCGTGTCAGGCGTGGCGCGTCGGGCCTCAGATCAGGTCGGCGCGAATTACAGCCACTGGCCCGCTTCGATGACACCATGGCGCAGCAATTGATCAGATCGCCAGCCAAACCGTTCCGAACATGGCCACATCAGGGACGTAACCGCCTTTGAGAAGTTCGGGTGCCTGCGCAGCGCCGCAGCGCGTCTGACCGACATCAGCGCCAGCGTCGGGTTGTTGTGCCAAGGGCATGAAATGGCGTTGTAGACGTCATCCTCAAACCACAGATCGCTGCGCATTTTCACCGCCGGGTCGGACCAGAACAGGGCAGGGCGGTTAACCTTGGCCATGTCGCGGGGGGTGTATTACTCAAACCGCCAACCGAGGCCGCCAAACACCTCTGACTGCTGTTCGCCCCGCTCGAACCCGTACCAGCCTTCGGTGTCGAAATAAACGTCTTCCAGCGAAAGGGCCTGCTCATCCCGGCCGAGTGCGTCGGAATAGAGGTCGATGGCGTAGCCGATGGCGGCGGGGCGACGTTCCCAAGACAGAAATTCGGTGAAGTCCTGAATGCGGCGAGATTCGCGGAAAGGGTAGAACAGGAAATCGCTGTTAAAGCAGACCAACATCCAACGCCCGGCGGCGGCGGCGATCACCCGGTTCATAGTGTCGGCGCGCATCTGCGCGTTCATAATGTCGGCGGGGGAAGACACGATATCCACACCGTCCTTGGCCGCCCGTTGCGCGCCAGCGGCGCCCGGACCAACGGCGATCAGGGCGGCAAAGCCGGCATCCTGCAAATGAACAATCGTTTCATCCAACTTGAACTCAGATTCGCACAGGATTACTGATGTGACCGCAGGTTTTAACTGCTGCGCTGCGCCAAGCGCCTCATCCAGAGTGGAATAGTGCCTAGAAAACCTTGAAACCTGCGCGCGCCACTGCTTGTTAAACCGCCCGACAGCTCTTATCTGCGGTGCTATATCGCTGATCTTCTAAGCATATTTTAAGAAATTAGCTGCGACAAGCATGATAGTCCATGTCTGGTGTCAGTA
>CBFHXH010000051.1:0-23266 GCA_965659735.1 uncultured Pikeienuella sp. | reverse complement strand
GAATGGCAAAGTTTTCCAACGATGACTATGAACGGCAGCTTCGCAGCAGACGTACTTGGCGCGGTTGATCAGACCGAAGCTGAGGAGGTGTATTTTATCTGCCGGTCCGGCGCCCGCTCGATGAGCGCGGCGCATGCGACCAGTGCGGCGGCGGCGGCGGCAGGTAAGCAAATCGCGTGCTTCAATGTGGCCGAAGGGTTCGAGGGGGACCTGAACACGGAAGCGAAACGCGGTGAAACCAATGGGTGGAAAGCCCGAGGATTGCCCTGGGGCCAATCCTGAAACAACAACGGAGCGAAGTCGCGATTGCACGCGGCTCGGGGGAACGAGATGAATAATAGCGATCGCGGTGCGCGCTTTTGGAACGATGCTCGCGCATTGCTTCAGTCAGAAATTGGTTCTGGCGCTTGGCAGAGGTGGATCGAACCCCTCAAATTCTCTGGTGAATCCGCGGGCGTCGCCCGCCTATCCGCCGCTTCGGATTTCACGGCGGACTGGGTCAGCCGGCACTATCTGGACGAGATTCTGTCCGCCCTGACAGAAGTTGGCGGCGCCTGGTCACGCGTTACAGTCACCGCTGAAGAGCAGAACACACTGAATACGCTGCCTAACGCCGTCGAAATCGCGGCGAGCCACGTGGACAATGGTTTCAAATCTGCGCCGTTGGATCGACGTTTCACCTTTGACCAGTTCATCGTTGGCCGGCCCAATGAGCTTGCCCACGCAGCCGCCCGCCGCGTTGCCGAAGGTGAGGAAGTCACCTTCAACCCGGTTTTCCTCCACGGCGGGGTTGGCCTTGGCAAAACCCATTTGATGCACGCGATCAACTGGCGCCTGAACGACCTTCGGCCTGACTGCAAGGTGCTGTATCTCAGCGCGGAACAGTTCATGTACCGGTTCATCCAGGCGATCCGCCACCGGTCTACGATGGATTTCAAGGAACAGTTCCGGTCCGTCGACGTTCTGATGATCGATGACGTGCAGTTCATTGCTGGAAAAGATTCCACACAGGAAGAATTCTTCCATACTTTCAACGCCTTGATCGACGAAGGCAAACAGATCGTCATCTCGGGCGATCGTGCGCCCGGCGAAATTGATGGACTGGAAGAGCGGATCAAATCGCGCCTGTCTTGGGGTCTTGTCGTCGATATCCATCCAACAGATTACGAACTGCGCCTTGGCATTCTGCAATCCAAGGCTGAACTCGCCATCGCCAAAGATTCCAGCATCGTTCTGGACCCTAAGGTCCTCGAATTCTTAGCGCATCGCATCTCCTCGAACGTTCGCGTGCTGGAAGGCGCGCTTACGCGTCTTTTCGCTTTCGCTACGCTCGTTGGGCGGGAAATCACCATGGACATGGCGACGGAGTGTTTGGCTGATCTTCTGCGCGCTTCCGACCGCAAGGTTACGATCGAAGAAATCATGCGCAAAGTGGCGGAGCATTACAATCTGCGCTTGTCAGACATGACCTCGGCCCGTCGATCGCGGGTTGTCGCGCGGCCCCGGCAGATCGCGATGTATTTGGCCAAGACGCTGACGTCGAAGTCCCTGCCAGAAATTGGCCGCCGTTTTGGTGGGCGCGACCACACCACCGTGATGCATGCAGTAAAACGTGTGGAAAACCTTACGGAAACCGATAGCCAGATCGCTGAAGATGTCGAACTGCTTCGCCGGATGTTGGAGGCGTAGAAGGCCCTTTAACCCAACCTGGCAGCCCATTTTTGGATGATCTGAGCGATCTGACTGGCGTTCTGACCGGTCATCATATCCTCCTGCACGCCCGGTGCGATTTCAATGACTGTGTCACCTTCGATGAGTTTGGCCCAGCGGTCCGCACTGCGCTTTGAAAGATCGTGATCGGTGCGAATGATTAAAGTGGATGAGCCGATGAACCCCTGCGGTCGGTAGGATCGCCACGCCTGCATGTGGGCTTCATCCAAACTGTGACGTGCACCAGATACAGGCGACCGAGATAGGATGCAGCTGTCTTCAGGCTGCCCCGCCTAGCTTGGTTGAATGACGCCCGCAGTTCATTCCAGCGACCATCCCACTGGATTAACGGATCAATCAGTACCAGCGGCGGCGCCACTTGGTTTGCCTGAGCAAAAAGCCGCGCGCATTCCAAGGCCAAAGGTCCGCCAAAGCCGTAACCAAGAAAAATCGGCGCCCGTTCGCCGTCCAGCTCTTCGCCCAGCCGGCTAATCGTATCCGCCGCCAAGTCTTTGTATGTGCTTGCAAAACGTTCGTTCGAAGCCATGCCGCTGGCGTTCGCGCCAATGACGCGGAAGTCCGGGCTAAACATTTGCGCAGCTTGCAAAAAGTAGGCCAAATGGCCGCCCAAAGCATGGCTGATCTCTAGTGTTCGTCCTGTTGTCCCTTTGCGCAAGATCGTAGAGGGGGCATTGGCATTTGTGATTGTTTGCGCCAGCGAAGAGGCGCTGGCGCCATCCAGGATGAATCCTTCAAACGCCAATCGCCGGCCAAATGCGCTTTCCAGTTCGATGATCAGACGCATGGCTTGCAGGCTATCGCCGCCGAGGTCAAAGACGTCATCTTCCAGCGAAACATCGCCAATGCAAAGGATCTCACTGAACAGTTTGCCGATCTCTCGTTCCACCGGCGTCCAGCCGCTGTCCGAAAGTGTAGCATGGTGGGATAACAGGTTCTCAAGAGCTGTGCGCCGAACCTTGCCCGTCCCCGTTTTTGGCAGTTCGTCTAAACAGATCCACAAGCTGGGAACCATATAGCTGGGCAGCCTTTGGTTCAGTGCTGATTTCAGCGAGTCGATGGTCGCTTTGCCCGTGTAATGGCAGACAAGCCGCGCAATACCGGCGGGCGAAAGAAAGGCGCCGACAGTTGCTTCTTCAACTCCATCGATGGCCTCAACGATAATCTCAATTTCTGGTGGACGGACGTTGTAACCACGGATTTTGGTTTGACCGTCGCGCCGGCCCATCGAATGGTAGATGCCGGCATGATCGCGATAGGAGAGGTCGCCCGTTTTCATCGTACGGACGCCGTCCGGCCTGATGTGAAACCGATCAGCGGTCAATTCTGGCTCGTTCAGGTATCTTATAACGACATGTGGTGAGATGACCTGAATTTCCCCTGCGACGCCGTCCTCTGTGATCTCGACGCCTTCAGGATCAATCAAGCGCATCAACCCTGGCGCTGCCGGCGCGCCCAAGGGCATCAAATCGAAATTAATCGGAGCACGCGCCTTTCGCTGAAACACCAGAACATAGGCAAATTCCATAGAGCCATAAATGTTCATCAAGACAGCGTCTGGCGCGGTGTGTCGCGCATGCGCCTCAGCATCGGCACGGGTCAGTGGCTCACCAATCAGGATTATATTGCGAAGGTCGGGCAGTGGCCGCCCTGTCGCCATGATCTGACGAAAGATCGCGGGATATGCCATGAAGGCTGTCGCGCGTTCTGTGGTTAGCCATTCGGAAAGCGATGCTGCGCCAAAACGAGGCGTATCAAAGCAAACCGTCCGCGCCCCAGAATAGAGCCCGGTGAACAATGTTGGGTTCCAGAAGTTGCCGAGCAGAGCGACCGTGTCGTCCGGCCCGAGTGCTTGCATCTCGCAAGCCTGCCTAATGAAATAGGTCATCGCAGCCCGGTCTCGCGGCGATCCTTTCGGCATCCCGGTCGATCCAGAGGTAAAACTGAGGTGCGAGATCAAATCGTTCGCAACTGGCGTATATTCAGGTTTGTGCATCCGGGGTGGGTTCGGCCGATATGGCAGAACAGGCGCACCCGGATTGTCCGGGAGATATGCCCGCCAATCATCCTCGAAGACGATCAGTTTTGGGTAGCAAGCGTTAAGGTAATCGCGAACATAGTCTTTACCCATCTGCGTAATGGGTGCACCAAAGACGAAACCGGCATTTTGCGTCGCATAGAATGATAAGACACGGCTTGCACCTGCGCCGCCAATCCAAACGATGACATCACCGACTTCCGCGCCGGCTGCAATCAGTTCAGCCGCAAGGTTGTCAGTGACGGCGTCCACTTCGTAGAAGCTGAGCCTCGTGTCGCCCTCTGCAAGACACTAGTCGTTTGGTCGCGCCTGAACATGAGCAGCGATTTGCGCAAGTACTTGATCCATTTGGCACCACCCCAGCGATCGTCGGGAACGCTACATCGCCGGATGGTGCACGGCAAATCTAGGCGACGCAACGGTGTGCGCCGCCAACCGCTTTTAGTCTGCTAGCGGCTTGCGTGCGATCTCGAACACAGCTTTGGCCTTGCCGGCCGCCAGTCCCTTTCGATCGTAAAGCCAGCGTTTTGCATCATTTCGACCAAGTGATCGCCAGTGAACACCTGAACCTTGGGAAAGAACCCAAGCGCATGCCCAACGGGCAATATCAAACGGATCAAGGGGTTCATGTCACGCAAACATGCCGTGCTGGATACGAAAGCGCCGCCGGGTTTCACCATTGACCATATCTTATGGATCGCGTCCTGCGGATCAGGCAGCAAGTGGATCAGCGAAAGGGCGAGAACGATGTCATGCTCAGCGCCATCAGCCACGATATTCTCAAAAGACGCCTGCCGGAATTCAACATGATCAGCGCGGTCCTTGCCCTTGGCGATATCGATCATTCGGCCTGATAGGTCAGTCGCCACCATACGTTTGACGAATGGCGCATGGGTAATCGCGGTGGAACCTGTTCCGCAGCCGATTTCCAACGATGTGGTTTCTGTCGTGAACAGGGCGCGGGTCATGTCGAGCTTCTTCTGGTACGCCGCTTCATCGCTGATTTTGCTGCGCGCATATTTGTCGGCGATCCGGTCCCAGAATTTGGCGTCGGGGTGCGCCGCAGTGGCTTGGGCGGTCATAATATCGGCTCCTGTCTCAATAAAGAAAAGGGTAGATAGGTACGCCCGAGCCAGTCGTCTATTGGTTGTTTTAGTTTAGCCAGTATGCATTTTTGCGAGGTCTTGGATGTATTATCCAAGGCAGATCGGGCACTTGGGTCCAAAAGCCTCACATCGCATTTGACCCAAGGGACAATTCGTCTAATCTCGCACGTCTGACAGGTGAACAATCCCCGCGAAGGGGTCGGTGAGGGACGACAATCATGAAGGTCAGCATTGAACGTGCGGCGCTGTTGAAAGCGATGAGCCGGGCGCAGGGCGTGGTTGAGCGCCGGACCACCATTCCGATCCTGTCAAACGTACTGATCGAGGGTGAGGGCGACAAGGTTTCCTTCCGCGCCACGGATCTCGACATTGAAGTCGTGGAAACGCTGGATGCCGTTGTGGAACAGGCGGGGGCGACGACCATTCCTGCGCACACGCTGCACGAAATTGCGCGCAAATTACCCGATGGCGCGATGATTTCGTTGACCGAAGAACAGGGCGAGGGTCGCATGCAGGTGTCGGCGGGCCGCGCGCAGTTCACACTGCCTACCCTGCCAAAAGAAGACTTCCCAATCATGGCGTCGTCGGAATATGACGTCAGCTATTCGGTGACGGTGCCATCGCTGCGCCGGTTGTTCGAAAAAGCGAGCTTCGCAATTTCGACGGAAGAGACGCGGTATTACCTGAATGGCGTCTACCTGCACACCGTCGAAGAAGACGGCGCCAAATTGCGCGCTGTGGCGACAGACGGCCATCGTCTCGCCCGCATCGACACCGTACTGCCCCCGGGCGCAGCGGGTGCGCCGGGCGTGATTGTTCCGCGCAAAACGGTGGGTGAGCTGCGTAAACTGCTGGAAGATGACGAAGCGCAAATCAACGTGTCGGTTTCGGAAACCAAGATCAGGTTCTCGGCGCTAGGGCTGACGCTGACGTCGAAAGTCATCGACGGGACTTTCCCAGACTATACCCGCGTGATCCCGCAAGGAAACACGAAGCGGCTAGAAATTGACGCATCCGAATTTGCACGCACCGTGGACCGGGTGTCCACCGTTTCGGCGGAACGGTCGCGTGCGGTGAAACTCAGCCTTGACGAAGACCGCCTGACTCTGTCGGTGAACGCCCCGGACAGCGGATCTGCAACTGACGAAGTCGCAGTCGCCTACGATGATGATCCGATGGAAATTGGTTTTAACGCCAAGTACTTGCTGGAAATCGCCAGCCAGGTCGATCATGAAAATGCTGTGATGATGTTCAATGGCCCCGGCGATCCGACGCTGGTGCGCGAAGGCGATGATGAATCGGCCATTTATGTTGTCATGCCGATGCGGGTCTGACGGACCCGGGGCGCGCCGCCTCTTCATTTTGCAGTTTTATCTTTGCCGGTTCGGCGTGGCGTGATGCGGGCGCTTACCAACCTTTCACTTTCGCATTTTCGGTCGCATCGACGATGGTCGGTTGAAACCGATGGCAGGCCGGTCGCGCTTTTTGGTCCTAACGGCGCCGGGAAAACCAATATCCTCGAAGCTATCTCGATGTTGTCGCCGGGCCGCGGCCTGAGGCGTGCGCAGGCGGAGGAGCTGATCCGCCGCCCCGAGGCCATCGGTTGGAAGGTGTCCGCGCTGATCCAGTCGCCTGATGGTGTGCGAGAGGTTGAAACACTGGTTCAAGGTCCGGGACAACGGCGCGAAGTGCGGGTCGACGAGAAGACTGCGACGCAGGTCGCGCTGGGCGGCATTACGCCAATGATCTGGCTGGCCCCTGCGATGGATCGCCTGTTTACTGAAGGTGCGTCCGAAAGGCGGAGGTTTCTTGATCGCGCCGCGCTGACTTTTGACCCCCGCCATGGCGAGCAGAGCATCGCTTATGAGAAAGCGATGCGCGAACGTAATCGGCTGCTCAAGGATGGGCCAGCTGATCCTGGGTGGTTGACGGCGTTAGAGGCGCAGATGGCCAAGGCAGGCGCTGCTGTATCGCTAACCCGTGCCGAGACCGCCGCAAGGTTATCCGCGGCGCAGGATCAGGCGGAAACGGCCTTTCCCCACGCCGACATCGCGATAGCTGGTGAGGTGGAGCAGCGCTTTGCAGATCTGATTGCTTCGGGCGCCGAACCTGCGGATGATCTCAGCGGGGCAGAGGCGATTTTGACGGAAACCTTTGCATCTGGTCGGTTCCGCGATGGCCAGGCTGGGCGCACCCTGTCCGGTCCGCACCGCAGCGACCTGACCGCAACCTACGCGGCCAAAGGTGTTGAGGCCCGGCTTTGTTCGACAGGCGAGCAAAAGGCGTTGTTGATCAGCCTTGTTTTGGCCAACGCCCGCGCGCTTGCAGCGGTCAGCGGCGCGCCGCCAATCATCCTGCTGGATGAGGTCGCCGCCCATCTGGATCAGGATCGCAGGGCTGCATTGTATGACGAGATTATCGCCCTGGGCGCGCAGGCCTGGATGACCGGCACGGGTGTCGAGCTGTTCGAAGCGCTGGGCGCGCGCGGTCACATGGTCGAAGTGACCCCGGTCACCTGAATTCCTGCGGCACGTCAAATCCATTGGATTCGAAGTATCGCAAAGCACCTGTATGAAGCTTCATGTTCAATCCGGTGAATGGAGCCCCATCATCGCTCAGCTCAACCAACTCACGGCGGATGGTGGGGGTGTTGTTCCAGAAAGCCGTCGTGATGTTGTAGGCCAGCGCATAGGTCATCTTGTCGTTCACGGCGATCGTCGTTCGATGGCCGAAATCGTCCTCATACGAGAACAGGGCGCGCAGCCGCTTGGTACAAAGCTGACCGTTTGTCGGAGGAGCTTTCCTCAACCCCAATATCGATCCAGTAGGTTCGATTTGCGTAATATGCTAGAACCATCGAGATGAGGCACCCTGCTTCATCTTCAACGGCACATTCCGCAGACAGGTTGTTCGCCTGCGCGCCATTCGCTGACAGCATGAACAACACAGCCGCCAATAGTGGTTTCAACACATCCAAAACACTGGCCTGTCAGGGTCGGTGCGCCCCACTTCACCTGATTGACTTCGATTTCATTTTCTTTGCATTTAAAAATAAATCCAGCCTCTAAATTCGCTTTTGCGTGTGCGGCGAATAAGATTACAATTTTTACGCTATTCGCGTCACGGGGGACGATCAGTTGTTGGAATTTGCGCTTGCAGTGTTTTTCATGCTGATCACGCCTGGCCCCGGCGTTTTGACCACAGCTGGGGTTGGAGCTGGTTTTGGCTGGCGTGCGGGCCTGAAATTCCTGACCGGCTTGTTTCTGGGCACAAACCTGGTTGCGCTGCTGGTCGTGTCGGGGCTTGCAGCGATTGTGCTGTCAGCGCCGGGACTGCGCACAATCCTGACGCTGGCCTCTGCGGCCTTCTTCTTCTACCTCGCAGCAAAGATTGCGTTTTCCGGCGCCAAGGTTGGGTTTCTTGAAGCGACGGTTGCGCCCGGTTTGATCGGCGGGCTGATGCTGCAGTTCATCAATCCCAAGGCTTATGCCGTGAATAACCTGATCTTTTCCGGGTATCCATTCTGGCCTGACAGCCTGTTCATCGAAGCGCTGATCAAGTTTGCGATCGTCAATGCAATCTGGATCCCCGTGCACCTTATCTGGCTGTGGGCAGGCGTGTCGCTGAAGCGGCTCAGCCTGTCTGCTGGCGCCCAGCGGATGATTAACTATGGTATGGCCGCGTCGCTGTTGATCGTTGTTGCGCTCGCAGTCTTGTCCACGCCCTGAAATCGCCTGAAACACCCTGAAAATTATGGATTATCGGGTGTCACAGGAATGACATTTCCACACCCGGCGTTTATAATGCTTCTGCAATCATAAAAAGACGCGGTTCATGGCGGAAAACGAGCAGAATCCCGAAGAGTACGGCGCGGAGAGCATCAAGGTTCTGAAGGGCCTTGAGGCGGTTAGAAAACGCCCAGGCATGTACATTGGTGACACCGACGATGGGTCCGGCCTGCACCATATGGTGTACGAGGTTGTCGACAATGGCATCGACGAGGCGCTGGCTGGCCACTGCGATACGGTTTCTGTCACGCTGCACGCTGATGGATCGGTTTCCGTCTCTGACAACGGGCGCGGCATCCCGACCGACATGCACCCCGAAGAGGGCGTCTCAGCGGCAGAGGTCATCATGACCCAGTTGCATGCGGGCGGTAAGTTCGACAGCAATTCCTACAAGGTTTCCGGCGGTCTGCATGGTGTTGGCGTTTCGGTTGTGAACGCCCTTTCGGAATGGCTTGAGCTGCGTATCTGGCGTGATGACAAGGAACATGTCGCGCGTTTTGAGGGTGGTTTCACCACCAAGTCGCTGGAGGTTGTTGGTCCTGCAAATGGCCGTAAGGGTACGGAAGTGCGCTTCCTCGCCTCAACTGAAACATTTTCGAACGTCGATTATAATTACAAAACGCTTGAGCATCGTCTGCGTGAGCTGGCGTTTCTTAACTCTGGCGTGCGAATCTCGCTGCGCGACGAACGCCCGGCGGAACCGCTTGAAGAGATCATGGTCTATGAAGGCGGCGTGCGGGAGTTCGTGAAATACCTTGACCGGTCCAAAACCGCGATGATCACTGATCCGATCTATATCGAAGGTTTGCGCGACGAGATTGGTGTCGAGGTCGCGATGTGGTGGAATGACAGCTACCACGAGAACGTTTTGCCCTTCACCAACAACATCCCCCAGCGCGATGGCGGCACGCATATGGCCGGTTTCCGAGGCGCGCTGACGCGGACGATCAATAATTTCGCCACCTCATCAGGGATCGCCAAGAAGGAAAAGGTCAATTTTACGGGTGACGACGCCCGCGAAGGGCTGACCTGCGTGTTGTCCGTGAAAGTGCCAGACCCTAAATTTTCATCTCAGACCAAAGACAAGCTGGTCTCATCAGAGGTGCGACCAGCGGTCGAAAGCCTGATGAACGAAAAGCTGGCTGAGTGGTTTGAGGAAAACCCGAACGAGGCCAAGCAGGTCGTAGGCAAGATTGTCGAAGCGGCCTTGGCCCGCGAGGCCGCCCGAAAGGCGCGTGAGCTTACGCGCCGCAAGACGGCGCTGGATGTGACATTCTTGGCTGGCAAGCTGAAAGACTGCTCAGAGAAAGACGCCTCGAAAACCGAACTTTTCCTGGTGGAGGGTGACTCTGCCGGCGGCTCCGCCACCCAAGGCCGCGATCGAGGCACGCAGGCGGTGCTGCCCCTGCGCGGCAAGATCCTGAACGTGGAACGCGCCCGGTTCGACCGGATGCTCGGCTCTCAGGAAATCGGCAACCTCGTCATGGCGCTTGGCACCGGCATTGGCCGGGATGAGTTTGATATCTCAAAGCTGCGCTATCACAAGATCGTCCTGATGACAGACGCTGACGTGGATGGCGCACATATACGGACGCTTTTGCTGACCTTCTTTTACCGCCAAATGCCTGAGCTGATTGAGGGCGGATACCTCTACATCGCGCAGCCGCCGCTTTACAAAGTCGCGCGCGGCAAGTCCGAGGTCTATCTGAAGGATCAAAAGGCGCTTGAAGATTACCTGATCAGTCAGGGGTTAGAGGGCGCAATCTTGAAGATTGCGGATGGATCGCAAATCACGGGCGATGACCTTGCCCGCGTGCTGGAAGAAGCGCGCGCCGTGCGTAGTACGTTGGCGTCTTTCCCATCCCATTTGCCGCGGTTTGTGCTGGAGCAGGCGGCGATCGGCGGCGTGTTCCGCCGTAAACCAAATGAAGATGGTGAGCGTGGGCTTGCGGGCCAGTTGCTGCGCCTGCCCGCCGCCGACGCGGCGAATTTGGTTGCAGCGCGCCTTGACGCCATCGCACCGGATACTGAACGGGGCTGGCAGGGCCGCCCTGCGCAGGATGGCGGCATGGTGTTCGAACGAACAGTTCGCGGCGTGACTGAAACCCGCGTGATCGACGCCGCTGCTTGTCAGTCCGCCGAGGCGCGCAAACTTGCGAGTTATTCGGACAGCTTGAAAGAGATCTACGACAAGCCAGCTTCGTTGGAGCGCAAAGACAAATCCACCCTAATCCGCGGCCCTCTGGAATTGCTGGACGTGGTTATGGCTGAGGGTGAAAAAGGCCTGTCTTTGCAACGCTATAAGGGTTTGGGTGAGATGAACCCAGATCAGTTGTGGGAAACCACTCTGGACCCGGATGCGCGGACGTTGCTGCAGGTCAAGATCGACCACATGGACGAAGCGAATGAGATTTTCACCACGCTGATGGGCGATGTGGTGGAGCCGCGGCGCAAGTTCATTCAGGACAATGCGCTGAGTGTTGAAAACCTGGACGTCTGATCTGAATTCACCTGCGGCGGGTGGTCGCCTCACGCTGATCGGCTTAGGATTTCCGTGACCGGAAATCCTTTTCGAGTATTTTGCGACAAAGATGATGTGTCGGATCGCAAGGAGCCAACGCGTGGACCACAAGGCCTTGATCGCCAGCCTTTCTGTTGAACAAAGGACCGCGCTGCAGGAAAAGTCAGACCTTCCGGGTCTGTTTCGTTTGATCGTGCACTGGGGTTTGATTGCGGTGATCGGGTGGCTGATCGCGACAGGCGCCCCTTGTTGGCAGGCTTTGATGGTGGTTCAGGGCATTCTGATCATCTTTTGCTTTACCCTGCTCCACGAAACCACGCACAAAACACCCTTCGCCAGCCTTTGGTTGAATGAAACGGTGATGCATATTTGCGCCTTCCTCGTGGTTCTGCCGCCAGAATGGTTTCGGTATTTCCATTTCGCGCATCACCGGTTCACCAATGATCCTGAACGTGACCCGGAATTGGGCAGCGAAAAACCACCGACCTGGTCCGGATACCTTTGGCGCGTTACAGGCGTTCCGGTCTGGCGTATTCATTTTGGACAGATGATCAAAAACGCTTTGGGCAAAGCTGATGAGAGCTTTCTGCCGGAGGGGCGCAAGAACCGTGTCCGGATTGAAGCGCAGGTTTTCATAGCGATTTATCTGGTGCTCGCAATTGTGATGATTGCCGGACAAAGCTGGCTGTTCTGGTGCTGGATCGCCCCGGCGATGTTGGGCCAACCTTTCTTGCGTTTGTACCTTCTTGCTGAGCATGGGCGGTGCACGCCCGTCGCCAATATGCTGGAAAATACACGGACGACCTTTACCAACCAGCTAGTGCGGTGGGTTGCATGGAACATGCCTTATCATGCTGAACATCACGCTTGGCCCACGGTGCCGTTTCACAAGCTGCCCGAACTGCACGCAATCACGAAACCCCATCTGAAGAAGACGTCGAACGGGTATGTTGAGTTCCACAAGGAATATGTCGGCGACATGACCTAAACAGTTCGTCTCCAGCTCTCTCATTGGTCACGAGCGCCCGCCCGGCTATCTTTAGGGTTAAGAAGGTGCGTTATGGGACTGATGCTTGATGGCGAATACTTTGTGGATGATCCGGGCCCTGACAGCACTGCAGGTGGGCGGTTTGAGAAGGCAAAGTCATCACTACGTGATGCGATACCTTCGGGGATTGGGGCGTCTGACCTTCACCTCTTTGCGGCATGGAATTGCCCCTGGGCGCAATGGGCGCTGATCACGCGGGCGATCCTGGGGTTAGAGGAGATGACAGTCTCTTACGCGCTGTCGCGCCGTACCGATCAGGGTTGGGTGTTTGAGGAAGAACCCTTGCTGAACGCCTCGGCGATGCATCAGGTTTATGCCGCAGGCGCAGAGGCTTATACAGGCAGGGTTATGGTGCCGGTTCTTTGGGATAAGGGTGCCAAACGTATTCTGAATAACGAAAGCGCCGATATCGTGCGTGCGCTTGGTGATGCGTTCGCGCCGGGGCGGCTTTATCCCGTGGTGCTCACTGATGAAATCGATGACTGGAATGCGCTGATCTATCGGACCTTAAACAATGGCGTCTATCGCGCTGGTTTCGAGCGAACTCAGGCGGCGTATGATGAGGCGGTGGTCGAGGTTTTTGAGACGCTGGATCGCATTGAGCATCATCTGTCTCAGACCCGTTATCTGACCGGCGATCGCATAACCGAAGCGGACGTCAGGTTGTTCCCAACACTCGCCCGATTTGATGTGGCGTATCACAGCGCCTTTAAGTGCAATCTGAAGCGTTTGATCGATTACCCGTATGTTTGGGCTTATGCCCGAAACCTTTACCAAACCTCTGGCGTCGCGGGCACGGTGGATTTCGATATCTACCGCAAAGGGTACCATTCCCCATCCGAGCTAAGGAACCCGTTGGGCATTGTACCGATTGGGCCGCAGATTGATTGGTGGGCGCCGCATGGGCGGGGCTGAGGCGTCGCATTAGGGCATTTACAACCGCCCGGGCCGCTGGTTCAAACTGTTCATCAGAGACGGGGCGGATCGACGCCTTGCAGCAGCTATCAGACAGGGTAGATTCATGGCGAAGACATATGACGCGATCATCATTGGCGCAGGCGTAATTGGCGCTTGCACAGCCTATGAAATGACCAAAGCTGGCATGAAAACCCTGTCGATCGACAAGAAAGGCGCCGCTGGCCATGGTTCGACAGCGGGATCCTGCGCGATCATCCGGCTATATTATTCCACGGTCGAAAGCTGTGCGCTGGCCTATGAAAACTGGTTCTACTGGAAGAACTGGGAAGGGTATCTGGGCGGCGCCGATCCGCGCGGTATGATTACTTATCGCGATGTGGGCGCGTTGGTTTCATCTGTTAAGGAAAACAACTACTTGGCGGATGCCGCTGAACTGATGGACGCCATCGGCGCCCCTTATGAGCGATGGTCGTTTGATCAGATGAAGGAACGGTTTCCATTCTATGACAACGGCCTCTATTCCCCAGCCAAACGCCCGGAAGAAGACGGGTTTGGCGAGGCGACAGGCGGTGATCTGGAAGGCGGCGTGTTCTTTCCGCGGTCTGGTTATGTGACTGACCCCGCGCAGGCGGCGGCAAACGCCGAATATGCGGCGAAACGGGAAGGCGCGGAGTTCCTCTACAACTCTGAAATCACTGAGATTTTGATTGAAGATGGCCGTGCCGCTGGCGTGAAGCTCAGCGATGGTTCTGAATTTCATGCGCCAGTTGTCGTCAATATCGCAGGGCCGCATTCGTCGAAGATCAACCAAATGGCGGGGGTGTTTGATGAGATGAAGATCAAGACCCGCGCGCTTCGCCACGAGGTGGCGCATGTGCCGGCGCCAGAAGGCGTCAACATCGAAGAAACGGGAATGGTCACGTCTGACAGCGATATTTCAACCTATGCGCGGCCAGAGCATGGAAACCACGTCCTTGCTGGATCGGAAGATCCCGCCTGTGATGAACGCGAATGGGTTGACCCTGACAATTGGAATCAAGAGCTCAGCGAACAGGCCCGAATCCAGGCGATGCGGCTTGCGCAACGCTGGAATGGGCTGCCAATCCCGAACCAGATGAAGGGCGTCGTTGATCTCTATGATGTGACCGAAGATTGGGCCCCGATATATGACAAGACAGTCTTGCCTGGCTTTTATGTCGCGATCGGAACGTCTGGTAACCAGTTTAAGAACGCGCCGGTCGTAGGCAAGATGATGACTAAGCTCATACAAGAGTGCGAATCTGGTCGTGATCATGATGTTGATCCAGTTCAGTTCCATTTCGAAAATGTGGGCATGGACATCTCGATTGGCTTTTTCTCGCGCAACAGGGCGATTAACGAGGCGTCGAGCTTCTCAGTGTTAGGGTAGATGCCAGATACCGGAGCGACCTTCGCAGACAACCAGACGCCGCCTGTCCTGATCACGTTGATCCTGGTGACGTCGATCAGCGTTCTGACGATGAACGCTTTCATCCCGTCGCTTCCGGCGCTCGCCGCAGATTTACAGGCGTCTTACGCCTTCATGCAGATCGCCGTGTCTGGCTATCTGCTGATGACGGCGTTTCTGCAGCTGTTGATCGGTCCGTTGTCTGATCGATACGGTCGCCGCCCCGTTATCTTGATCTCGCTGATCATATTCATACTTGCCTCGCTCGGCTGTGTTTTCGCGGAAGACGGCGTGACCTTCATGATATTTCGGATGTGCCAGGCGGCGGTAGCGTCTGGCATGGTGCTGAGCCGCGCGATTGTTCGCGATCTTCTACCGCCGAATGAGGCCGCGTCGATGATCGGCTATATGACCGCCGCCATGGCGCTGGTTCCGATGTTTGGCCCGATGTATGGTGGCGCGATGGAAGAGGCGCTTGGATGGCGTGCCACCTTCGTTTCATTCGTTTTGTTCGGCTGCGCGGTCCTCTACCTCTGCTGGATTGATCTGGGCGAAACGAACCGCACCCAGAGCTCCAGCTTTCGCGAACAGTTCCGCGCCTATCCAGGCCTTCTGAAGGCCCGTCGGTTCTGGGGTTATACACTGACAGCAGCATTTGCGTCTGGTTCGTTCTTCGCCCTGCTCGGCGGCGGCCCATTTGTGGGGAGGGAGGTTTTCCAACTGTCGCCATCTGCGACGGGTCTTTATCTGGGTATGATTGCGTTTGGATATATGTCCGGCAACCTGATCACAGGGCGATACGCGGGGCGGGTCGGCATCAACAAGATCATGCTGATTGGCTGTTTGATTGCGACCACCGGGATCGCCGCGGGGCTGTTTGTGAACCTATATGTGATTCAGCATCCACTGGCCGTGTTTGGGTTTTGCATCTTCATCGGGCTTGGAAACGGGCTGACCATGCCATCGGCGACCACAGGGATTCTATCGGTTAGGCCAGAACTTGCCGGCAGTGCGTCAGGCCTGGGTTCAGCGATGATGATCGGCGGCGGAGCGGGGCTGTCTGCTTTGGCTGGGGCTTTGCTCAGCCGCGAAAGTGGTGCAGCACCCCTGTTGATGTTGATGACTGTAAGTGCGTTTATGTCTGTACTTGCAACGCTTTATGTCATTCAACGCGCCCGCCGTGTGGGTGCGGTCTGATCGTTAACTTTCGTATCCACCCAGCTCGCAGATGATCGACCATTCTTCTGCAGTGACGGGTTGAACAGACAGGCGTGTGTTTTTGACGAGGACCATGTCTGCAAGGCGCGGATCGTTCTTGCACATCTCAAGCGTAACGGGATTCGGAAACGCCCAAACCGCCTTGATGTCCACGCATTCCCAACGTTCGTCATCAGTGGTCGGGTCGGGATGGATGCCTGAGATTACCTCAATCACACCCACGACGCGCTTTTCATCGATAGAGTGATAGAAGAACCCAAGATCGCCAATTTCCATGGCCCGCATGTTATTGCGCGCCTGATAATTGCGGATGCCGTCCCACGGTTCCCCTTCATCACCCTTTGCGACCTGTTGGTCCCAGCCCCAGGTGTTGGGTTCGGATTTGAACAGCCAGTAAGCCATGGGCATCCTTTCGATCAGTGCGATATGCGAAACGTGCGTAGGCGTTTTATTGCCCCGCGGGTGTGATGCATTTGTCTGCGATACGTCAGACGCGCGGCGTGCTCAACCCTCGCGGCGCAGCGGGCGAGCAAGCAACGCTTGCATGACGCCGTCAACATCAGTCTGTCCGGTGACCAAAGCTGCCACCGCTTCGACGATGGGCGCCTTTACATTCAGCGACTGGGCGAGTTTTGATGCGGCGCTGGCTGTCGCGACGCCCTCATAGGTGGCGCCGGGGGCAAGGCGGCCTTCGCCAAGGGCCAGACCAAAGGCAAAGTTGCGCGACTTTGCCGACGCGCAGGTCAACGCAAGATCGCCAAGGCCGGAAAGGCCCGCCAATGTCTCCAACCGCGCACCGCGCGCGAGTGCCAGACGGGACATCTCAGCAAAACCACGGGTCATCAACGCCGCGCGGGCGCTTTCGCCAAGACCACGCCCAATCGCGGCTCCGCAGGCGATGGCGATAACATTTTTCAGCGCGCCGCCGATCTGAGCGCCGATCACATCGTCCGTCAGATAGGGGCGGAAAGTCTTGGCGGCGAGCCGGTTCTGCGCCGCCTCACCAGCCTCTGCGTCGGTGCTTGCGATAGTTACCGCTGTTGGCAGGCCGTCTAGCATCTCCGATGCAAACGATGGTCCGGTTAATACCGCAAGGGGATGGCCTGGCGCGCATTCCACCGCAACTTCCGTCTGCAAGGCACCCGACGTCGTTTCCACCCCCTTGGCCAACAAGACAATTGTCGCATCGGGCTGAAGCATCGAGACGCATTTTGTCAAAGCTGCGCGCGTTGCTTGCGCCGGAACGGCCATTGCGACCATCTCGGCCTTTGGCAGTTTGGCGGCCCAATCAGTGACTGCGCCGTTTTCTGATTGGCGCCCCAGCAGGACCGTTTCGCCATTTTGCGCTGCAATCGCATGAATGGCGCGCCCGTACGCGCCAGCGCCAAGAACTGCTACCCTCATGCCCGGGGTCCTTTCCGGCCACCGCCAACCAAAGGCGCCGCCAGTTCATCAAGCGGCCAGCGGGGTCGGGCGGCGATGTCGCCTGGCCGGTCGCCAAGACGCCACCGTTCAGCGCCGGCCCAGGCGATCATCGCGGCGTTGTCGGTGCAAAGCCGCAAGGGTGGCGCGGTAAAGCTGAACCTAAGATCGTCTGCGGCTGCTTCCAGCGATCCACGGATCGTCTGATTTGCCGCCACGCCGCCTGCTACGGCGAGGCGGCGTTCCCCTTCCGCCCAACCATGTTCATCCAGCAGCTGCGCCATGGCGCGGCGCGTTTTTTCTGTAAGCGCTTCGGCAACAGCAGCCTGAAATCCGGCGCATAGATCGGCTCTGTCCTGCTGGGTGACGCCGCCCTGCGCGGCGACCAGCTTATCACACTCCCGCCTCACGGCGGTTTTCAGGCCTGAAAAGCTCATGTCGCATCCTGGCCTGTCCAACAGCGGCCGAGGAAAGGCGAATCTGGCGAAGTCGCCCTTCTTCGCCTCTCGCTCAACTTCAGGCCCACCAGGATAGCCGAGGCCGAGGTGCTTGGCGATTTTGTCGAAGGCCTCACCCGGCGCGTCATCGATTGACCCGCCAAGACGTCGATACGTGCCCGGCGCTTTCACTTCGATCAGTTGGCAATGCCCGCCCGACACCAAGAGCAGAAGATAGGGCGTTGGCAGAGAATCTGTCAGGCGGGGCGTCAGCGCATGGCCTTCAAGGTGGTTCACTCCAATAAGGGGAAGACCCGCACCCGCCGCAACGCCCTTTGCGCACATCACACCGGAAAGCACGCCGCCGATCAGCCCTGGGCCGCTTGTCACGGCAATCAGGTCAATATCCCGAAGGTCCAGCTCTGCATCTGTCAAAGCCGCCTCGACACAGTGGTCGACCCGCTCAGCGTGGGCGCGGGCTGCAATTTCAGGAACGACGCCACCGAAGGGCGCATGCAGGGTATTTTGACCTTCGACTATGTTGGACAGAATTGCGCCCCCAGCGCCTGCCACGCGAACAATGGCGGCGGCGGTGTCGTCGCAGCTGGATTCAATTCCCAGAACGGTCAGCGTCTCAACCATTTGTCATCCGTTGCGCCCGTCAAGTCTGCGAGGTAACAGGGTGAGTATGAGAACGCCAGACCCAGACGCCCCGCTGCGCATCGGCACCCGCGGCTCGCCGCTCGCCCTCGCGCAGGCTTATGAAACCCGTGACCGACTGATGTCGGCACATGGACTGCCCGAAACCGCCTTTGCGATTGAGGTGATCAAGACCACGGGCGACAATGTGCAGGACCGCCCGCTGTCCGAGATTGGAGGCAAGGGGCTCTTCACCAAGGAAATCGAAGAAGCATTGATCGATGGCCGCATCGATATTGCGGTTCATTCCATGAAAGACGCGCCGACCTGGCGGCAGCCGGGCCTGATGCTTGCCACGTATTTACCCCGTGAAGATGTGCGCGACGCGTTCATATGCAGCGGCTATTCCGGCATTGATGACCTGCCGCAAGGCGCAGTCGTCGGTTCGTCATCGTTGCGCCGTCGGGCGCAAGTTCTGGCGCGCCGGCCTGATCTGCAGATGGTGGAATTTCGCGGCAATGTGCAGACGCGGATGAAAAAGCTTGCCGACGGCGTCGCAGAGGCGACCTTTCTCGCTTGTGCTGGCCTGAACCGGCTTGGGCATGACGATGCGATGATACATTCAATTGAGCCAGAGGTGATGCTGCCCGCCGTGGCTCAAGGCGCAATCGGGATCGAAGCGCGCGAAGCGGATGCTGACACCCTCGCTTTGCTTGCGCCTCTGGACGACACCCCAACCCGCCAACGTCTTGATGCGGAGCGTGCGTTTCTGACTGCTTTGGATGGATCGTGCCGGACACCGCTGGCCGGCCTTGCGGTTCTGTCGGGCGACAGAGTCTCGTTCCGAGGGGAAATCCTTCGCCCCGATGGCTCTGAACGGTTTGAGACATCGCGCGAGGGGGCCATTTCCGACGCCGCCGCGATGGGCAAAGACGCGGCTGAAGAGCTGCGCGCCAAGGGTGGGCCGAATTTCTTCGACGTCTGATCGGATGAAACGCATTCTTCTGACCCGTCCCCGGGATCGGTCAGAGATGCTCGCCAACCAACTGGAAAGCTGTGGATGGGCCGCTATGATTTGGCCGCTCTTATCGATCAGACGACTGGAAACGCTGCCGCTAGAGATTGAACCAGAAACCACTCTGATCTTAACCTCGGCCCGCGCATTAGAGGCGCTGAGCGGCCCTCTGCCTGCGGTCGCCTCCGTCTTCTGCGTCGGATCTGCAACCGCCGCCGCCGCCACTGCGCGTGGGTTTTCAGATGTTGTGAACGTTGATGCAGACGCTGAGGCGCTGTTTCAGCGGTTGGTTAAACTGGATGGCCCATTTCATCACCTGCGCGGCGAAGACGCCCGCGGCGACCTTATTGGAAGACTGAACGCAGCTGGCAAACGGGCGCAGGACACGGTGCTGTACCGCGCCGAACAAGCGCAGGCCGCGCCCGATTCGGTAAATGAGGCGATCTTGGCGGGACAACTGGACGCCATCGCCCTATTTTCACCGAGAACAGCGGCGACTTTTGAACGGTTGACGCGCCCTGAGTGGGGCCAAGCATTAGGAAACATGACGCTGTTCGCAATCAGCCACGCTGCAGCAGAACCTGTAATGACGCTTGGTTTCGGCGAAATTATCGTCGCTGAAACGCCTAATGGTGAGGCTATGCGCGCGGCTATATGCAGCGCCGCAAAAAACAGTTGAGTGTCTTTGGTTTGCGCCATTAGCTGGGGTAGACTCGAAGAATCCGGATAATCCTTCCTGAGGACAAGCATATGGGCGACGAAGCCAAGGCGACATCGGCAAAAGAACGGCTTGCTGCCGCCAAGAAGGCGGCAGAAGAGGCGGAAGTCGTCGAAACTACCACAGAAGACGCGGTCGGTTTTGCTGCAGATGCGCTGAAAGATAACATCGAAACCACAGCTGAAGAAGCGGTGGAGCAGCAGGACATCCCTGATAGCAATGCTGCGGAAACCACTGATACCGCTGATCATTCGGATAATGCTGCTGAACCAGTCGACGGCGATCAAACGGATGGTGCTCCCTTAGATGAAACCTCATCTGACGATGATGTTGCGTTGGACGACACCCAGACGAATGATCGGCCAGCGGAAGAACAACACCCCGAAGATGATAGTGGCGGCTCATTCGCGGCGACCGTCCTCAAGATTCTCGTTATCCTCATCGTGGGCGCTGCGGCCGCCTTGTGGGCCGGACCGCGAATTGCCCCGCATTTGCCCGGTTGGGCGGCGCCGGTTGCTGCATTCCTGTCGCCGGGCGAAACGAACGTTTCTGATCGTCTTGAAAGTGTGGCAGCGGAAACCGACGCTCGGATTGCCGAAGTGTCCGGCCAACTGGCAGGTGACATTTCCGCCGCAAACCAAGCGGCGGCAGCCGCAGATCAAAAGGCAGCGGACGCGCTGGCGGCTGTTGATCAGGCGAAGGCCGATCTGACCACGACGATTGAGGATGTGGCGGCGGAACCCCGCGCTGATATCGCCCGGTTGAACGATCTCGCAACGCGTCTCGCCAGCGCAGAAGCGACAGTTGAAGGTTTGCGGGCGGAACTGGACGCGCTGAATGGCGTGACAGGTGAAAATGCGGCGCCATCGGCCGAAGTTCTGGCGCGTGTTGCAGCATTTGGCGCGGCGGTCGAAGGGCTTCGCGCTGAAATTGGTGATTTGAAATCACGGACATCTGAGATTGAGGCGCTTGCCCGCAGCGAAGACCTCGTCGCGCTGGCGCATCGCATTGCAGCACTGGAAGACGGCGAGGCCGCGACCTCCGGCGCTCGGGACGAGGCGGATGTCATCCGCCGCAGCGCAAACACCGACGCTGCAATCGCTCGGATCGCCCAGGCCGTGCTGTCTGGTGCGCCCTATGACGTTGCGTTGGCGGATGCGACGAGCCTGTCTGGGGCCGCGGCCCCGGCCGCGCTGTCCGACCACGCATCGACGGGCCTGCCGACGCAGGATGAATTGACCCGCGGTTTCCCCGACTCCGCCCAGGCGGGCTACGCCGCCTCGCTATCGGAAAACGCAGGCGAAGGGTTTACAGCGGGCGTCATGGCCGCGCTGCAGGGCAGGCTTGGCGGACGCCCCAGCGTCGAAACGCCAGGTGACGGCGCCGGCGCGGTGCTTAGCCGTGTCGAGGCCCGCTTGAACGAAGGCCGCCTCGACGCTGCTGTCGCCGAGGCTGAGGCGCTGTCAGAGCCGACGAAGGCGGCGATGCAGGGCTGGTTGAACGAACTCGCCAAGGCTGCCAATGGTGCCGCGGCGCTAGCTGAATACCGCGCTGCGGTTTCTGCGAACTAATGGGGAAGGCGCACTAAATGCTCTTGATGTTGATCCGCACCCTTTTATGGGGCGCCGCTATCCTGGTCGCCGCGCTGGCGTTCGATTACCTCCGCGATTCGACGGGTGGGGTAACGATTGATCTGAATGGCAGTGCATACGGCCCCTTCGCACCGCTGGAATTTGTTGGCCTCGTTGTTGCCGTGGCGCTGTTGATCTGGCTTGCGGTCAAATTGTTTGGCCTGGCCATTGCTGTTGTGCGCTTCCTGTCTGGCGACGAAACTGCCTTGTCGCGCTACTGGAACCGTTCGCGTGAGCGTCGTGGGTTCGACGCGCTGTCACAAGGTTTGATAGCTTTGGCTGAGGGTGACGGCAAAACGGCGCTGACCCGCGCCCGCAAAGCCGAACGTTTGTTGGCGCGCCCGGGCCTGACCCACCTTGTCATCGCCCAGTCAGCGGAGGCGTCGGGCGACACAGCGCTGGCGCGTTCATACTACAAAGAGCTCGCCTCTCAGCCCGAAACTGCTTTCATAGGCACAAAAGGCTTGCTGTCCGAAGCATTGCGCAAAGGTGAAACCACTCGTGCTTTGAAACTTGCGGAGCATGCCTTTGCGCTGAAGCCGAAAGAGGGGGAAGTGCTGACCACCCTGTTCGGATTGCAGTCTCAAACCGAAGATTGGCCCGGGGCCCGCAAGACGTTGACCGCGTCAGTCACCGCGAAAACCCTGACCAAGGATGTCGCCGCACGGCGTGAGGCGGTGTTGATGCTGGCGGAAGCTCGCGAAACTGCGGATGAGACAAAGAAGGTGACGCTGACGTTTGGCGCCAACAAAAAATCGCCGGGTCTGATCCCCGCCGCCGCTGATGCGGCAGCGCTTCACAAAGCGCACGATTCAGAGCGGCGAGCACGAAAAGTGCTTCAGGCGGCGTGGCACCTGAACCCTCATCCCGACCTTGCGGCGGCTTATGCTGCTCTGGCCCCTGATGAGACTCCATCGGAACGGCGAAAACGGTTCAAGGACCTGACGGCGATACGGCCGGAGCACTCGGAAACACTGATGCTGAGAGCAGAACTGGCGCTGGCCGATAACGATTGGGATGGCGCAAAATCTGCGCTGGGCGACATTACTGAAACGGCGCCCACAGCGCGTAGTCTTTCAATCCTGGCTGCCATTGAAAAGGGCCGCGGCTCTGACGAAGCGACGGTGCGTGGTTGGCTTTCAAAAGCGGTTTCGTCCTCGCGCGGCCCGCAATGGGTTTGCGACAATTGCGGCGCCGTCCACGGGGAATGGTCGCCAACCTGCTCAGCTTGTGACGCGTTTGATACGGTGGATTGGATGGAACGAAATGAATCTGAGGACGCCATGGCTGCGCATGCGGCGATGGAGCCCCTAATGCAATCACCTGATGCAAATGCTGAGATTAAGGTCGCGTCCGAGACGCCGTCTGACGCGCAAGACGAAAAGCCACAGCCCGCCACAGCGTGATATTATCCTTGATTGCGCCTTCGATCAGGGCGCGCTATAGCACGCTCAACGCACCCGTAGCTCAGCTGGATAGAGCGCTGCCCTCCGAAGGCAGAGGCCATAGGTTCGAATCCTATCGGGTGCGCCATTAAATCTTCATAAGACATTGATATAAAAAAGATATTGTCTCATTTTATAAATCTGTTCCCCCACAAAATCCCCCAGACG
>CBFHXH010000050.1:0-23421 GCA_965659735.1 uncultured Pikeienuella sp. | reverse complement strand
CGCTGACCCCATCATGTATTCGCCCGCTGGCAGCGCGATCATTTCGGGGCAGTCAGAGCATTCGATAAAGGTGGCGAGGTCAAGCGTCACGCTGGAGTCGGGCGGCGCGTTGGCGGCGGTCCAGCCAAAATATCCGCCCACGCCCAGAATTGCAGCCGTCGCGATTGCCGCGGGGATGCGCCAGTTGGCCGGGCGCGCCGCCACAGGCGCCGCGAGCCTCTCGCGAATGGCGCCGACCAGCGCCTGAACCTCGGCCGAAACCGTTCGTGGGTCAGACGCACGAACTGGCGGCGGGCCAGTGCGCGCAAATCCTCCGGCAGGTCATCTTCCGTCAGCGGCGTGGCGCCATCCAGCAGAACCGGGATCGTCAGCGTCTCCGATCGCGCGAGCGCTGAGGCGATCTCAACCTGCACAAAGTCATCCGGATCATCCAGGCGCCGGACGCCGGCGGGCGTCGTCATCGAAAGCCAGTCAGGGCCTATCAGCGCCAGAAAGACATGGCAGGCGTCAACCTGTCGCGCCAGCACATCGACGAAATCCTGACCGGGGGCGATATCCTCCACATCCATGAAAATGTGATCGTTGGGAAAGGCGTGCGCCAGGGTGTCGTTCATCCGCGTGGCCGCCCATTGATTGTCCGCCCGCCTGTAGGAAATGAAGATCTTGCCGCCACTCATAGAGGGCAGGTTACGCGGATCGCGGCGCCACGCAAAGGCTGGTTTCACAGTGATCGCACGCCCTGATATGACTTGTCGCACAGCTTTGACTGACCATCCGTTGCCGGGGGCGGCTTTAGCGGCTAGGTCTAGGGGCATGTCGATCTGGAGATATGCAAACCCGGCGGAATTCATGCGCGTTTCAGGCGCTGTGACCCCCGCTGTGACAGTCGTGGGCCTGGCTGCGCTGGTTATTGGCGCGGGCTGGGGCCTGTTCCTGACGCCGACCCATTACGAACAGGGTGAAAGCGCGCGGATCATCTATATTCACGTGCCGTCGGCGATGCTGGCGATCAACACTTATTTCTTGATGGCGGTCGCCTCGATCATCGGATTGGTGCGCCGCCATCACGTCAGCTTTCTGATTGCAAAATCTGCTGCGCCCATCGGCGCGGCCTTTACGGCTTTGGCGCTGATCACAGGCGCCTTGTGGGGCGCGCCGACATGGGGAACCTGGTGGGTCTGGGACCCCAAGCTGACGTCGGTTCTGATCATGTTCTTCTTCTATGTCGGCTATATCGGCCTTTGGAACGCGGTGGAGGATCCGGACAAGGCGGGCGATCTGAGCGGCGTCCTGTGCCTGGTCGGTGTCGTGTTCGCCATCATGTCTCGCTATGCGGTCGAGATCTTTGATGGCCGGACGCTGCATCAGCCAGCTTCGCTGTCACTGGACCAGGAAGAGAATGTCAGCAATGTCTACTACGTGCCGCTGCTGATCTCGATCGTCGGGTTCTATGGCGTGTTCTTCTCACTACTACTGATCCGCACCCGCACCGAAATCCGCCAGCGCCGCCTGCGCGCCATGGCGATGCGCGCAGCGCGGGCGTAAGGGGGACGAGGTGGAAATTGTGACCGACATGGGCGCGCATGGTGCCTATATCTGGCCAGCCTATGCGGCCTTTGTGCTGATTTTCGCCGCTCTGTTCTGGTGGGCGGCGTCAACCAACGCCAAGACCCGTAAACAGCTGGAAGAGATGGAGCGCAAGAATGACTGAAGAGGCGAAGAAATCCTTCGGGTTTAGCCGGTTCCTGCCAATCCTCGGGTTCGTGCTGGTCGGTCTAGCGTTTCAGTTCGGTCTGAACCGCGAAGACCCGTCAGATCTGCCATCCACCTTCATCGACAAACCCGCCCCGGCGACGGAACTGGAACCCCTTATCGATGGCAAGCCTGGCCTGCCTGCGGATATGGCGGACGGTAAGGTCAAGCTGGTGAACATCTGGGCCAGCTGGTGCGGCCCGTGCCGGGTTGAACATCCGTTCCTGATGGCTCTGGCTGAAGAGGGGGTGGAGATTTACGGGTTCAACTACAAAGACACGCCCGGTCAGGCCAAGCTGTTCCTTGACCAGCTTGGCGACCCCTACACACAGGTTGGGCAAGACCAATCGGGGCGCGCGGGCATCGAATGGGGCGTCTATGGCGTGCCGGAAACCTTTGTCATCAATGGCGAAGGGCGGATCATCTATAAGCACATTGGTCCGATCCAGAATAACGATATGACCCGCAAGATCAGGCCTGCGTTGGAGGAAGCCGCCCGCACCACAGGCGGGTAGGTTTCACAGGGTTTCACGCGTGAAACCGGATGTAAGCTATAGGATAATTTGGAGATTCATCCTTTAACTTTTGTGCATATTGCGCGTTGGGTCGAGTTTTCGGGCTGAGCGGTAGTTCTTATTCCCGACCATGGCGGGCTTGACCCGGGACCTCGAAAAACGAAGCGCCCAACCCTCACGAGGCCCTGGATCAATTCCGGGGCGGTGGAAAAAACACCAGCTGATGAGAGCGTCAGACCGCCCGCTGCCGGGCAGCGGACGCCTTCGCCTTGATCCCGATGCGGGATGCACATCTTTCTAACGTTCGCTCAGCCCCCAAACCCAGCCATTAGCCATTTACGCCCTGGCTGGAGCTTTTTAAGCCTCTGCGCGTGTCGCGATGCGGCGGGCGGTGACGCTGTCGCTAAGCTCCCATTTTAGAGCTTCGCTCGAGTAGCCTCCGGCGGGAATATTTTTAACACGAAGATGGCTTTGTTTGCGTAAACAGCACCCGGGTGCACGCGTAATGTCCCGATCTTGAGTCAGCCCACCTTATCGCGCATGGCGTCGGCGGCGTCGCGCACGACTTCAGAGAGCTTCTTGAGCTGAGGAGCCAGCGGGCTGGTGCGCCGCCACACCATGCCGATGGTGCGCTGTGGTTGTGGGGCCGCGAAATGGGCGACCGACACGTCGGCGGACCTAGTTTCCACCGGAAGGGCCATTTCAGGGATAAGCGTCACGCCGATGCCTGCGCCGACCAACTGCACGAGGGTGGAAAGAGAACTGCCATCCAGTCCTTCGCGGGGCAGGGGGCTGCGGATGTTGCAGAAGTCCAGCGCCTGATCGCGAAAGCAATGGCCCTCCTCCAGCAACAAAAGGCGCATTTCGCGTAGCGCTTCGGCATCCGGGACAGGTTTGTCGGCGTCCTCTGGTGGGCGGACGAGGACGAAGCGTTCGTCGAACAGCGCGACCTCGATCAGCGACGGTTCCGACACCGGCAATGCGACAATGGCGGTATCCAGTCGCCCCGCCCTGATTTCATCAAGCAGGTTAGAGGTCAATGTTTCGCGCACATGGATGTCCAGCGCCAAATGCGGCTGGGACAGGTAGTTGATGACCGTTGGCAGGAAATAGGGCGCTACGGTCGGGATGACGCCGATGCGCAGGCGACCCACCAGTCTGCTTTGCGCGGCGCGGGCAAGGTCCGAAAGATCATCGACCGATTGCAGAATTTCGCGGGCGCGGGGGGCGAATTCCTCGCCAAAATTCGTCAGGCGAACCTGACGCGCGCTGCGCTCAAACAGGTTGGCACCGAGGGATGTTTCAAGTTCCCGGATCTGCACGGACAAGGCTGGTTGTGAGATGGCGGAGGCGGACGCAGCCCGCCCGAAGTGGCCGTGGATTGCCAGCGCCTCAAAATATCTAAGCTGTTTCAGGGTGATATTCATTATAGTTTCAAGTTATCACTATCATCAATAAATACAACTTAAGCCAATAGCTTTCTTATGATAAGCCCACTGCAGTTTTTGGAGAATCTGGCGAAGCCGGTCCTCCGAAACATGTAGCAGACAAGCAACGCACCTTACGGAGATACGACATGGACGGAACTGAAGCAGGCAAATGCCCGGTAATGGGCGGCATGCGGACAGGCATCACCGCGAACGAACACTGGTGGCCAAACCAGCTGGATCTGAAAATCCTGAACCAGCACTCGTCCAAATCCGACCCGACGGACGAAGATTTTGACTACGTCGCCGAATTCAAGACGCTGGATCTAAAAGCGGTCAAGGAAGACCTATATGCGCTGATGACCGACAGCCAGGACTGGTGGCCTGCGGATTACGGCCATTACGGCGGTTTCTTCATCCGCATGGCGTGGCACAGCGCCGGCACATACCGCATCCACGATGGTCGCGGCGGTGGCGGCACCGGTCAGCAGCGCTTTGCGCCATTGAACAGCTGGCCTGACAACGGGAACCTTGACAAAGCGCGCCGCCTGTTGTGGCCGATCAAACAGAAATACGGCCGCAAGCTGTCCTGGGCGGATCTGATGATCCTGGCCGGCAACTGCGCCATCGAATCTATGGGGCTGCCGACATTCGGGTTTGCCGGCGGCCGGGAAGATGTGTGGGAGCCGGAAGACGATGTCTACTGGGGCCCGGAAACTGGCTGGCTGGATGACGAACGTTATTCTGGTGAACGTGAACTGGCGCAGCCGCTCGGCGCGGTGCAGATGGGTCTGATCTACGTAAACCCTGAAGGCCCGAACGCGAACCCGGATCCGGTTCTGTCCGGTCACGACATCCGCGAGACATTCGCGCGCATGGCGATGAACGACGAAGAAACCGTCGCTCTGGTCGCTGGCGGCCACACCTTTGGTAAAGGCCATGGCGCTGGTCCCGAAGACCAGGTTGGCGTTGAGCCAGAAGGCACGCCGGTCGAAGCGCAGGGTCTGGGTTGGGCCAACGGCTACGAATCCGGCATGGGTGTGCACACCACGACATCCGGCTTTGAAGGTGCGTGGACCCCGAACCCAACGCAGTGGGACAATGGCTATTTCTCGGTCCTGTTCGGCTACGAGTGGGAGAAGGTGAAATCGCCTGCCGGTCACGTGATCTGGCACGCGGTGGATCTTAAGGACGAAGATCATGCGCCTGAAGTCGACGGTTCCGGCAAAAAGGTTCCGTTGATGATGACCACCGCCGACATGGCGATGCGCATGGACCCGGCTTACGAAAAAATCTCCCGCCGGTTCCTTGAGAACCCCGATGAGTTCGCCGAAGCTTTCGCCCGCGCCTGGTACAAGCTGACCCACCGCGACATGGGCCCGATCGCCTGCCTGCATGGCGAGGAAACTCCGGCTGAGCCGCTGATCTGGCAGGACCCCGTTCCCGCCGGTTCAGAGCTGAGCGATGATGATGTTGCTGAGCTAAAAGCGCAGATCCTTGCGTCTGGCCTGTCCAACGGCGCGTTGGTCCGTGCGTCGTGGGCGTCGGCTTCGACCTATCGTGGGTCGGACAAGCGGGGCGGCGCCAACGGCGCGCGCATCCGTCTGGCCCCACAGAAGGACTGGAAAGCCAACAACCCGGCTGAACTGGCTGACGTTCTGGCCAAGCTGGAAGGCATCCAGGCTGGCTTTGGCAAGCCGGTGTCGCTGGCCGACCTGATCGTTCTGGGCGGCTCGGCGGCTGTGGAAGTTGCGGCGAAGAACGCCGGTTACAGCATGAGTGTACCGTTCACCTCAGGCCGCGGCGACGCGTCTGCGGAAGATACGGATGCGGCCAGCTTTGACGTGCTGGAGCCGACTTCGGACGGGTTCCGCAACTACTATGACCGTGCTGTTCGTCGCCCGGCCGACATGCTGATCGACAAGGCTCAGCTGATGGGTCTGACGGCGCCAGAAGTCACGGTACTGGTTGGCGGTCTACGTGTCATCGGCGGTAACGCGGAAGGGTCCGCGCACGGTG
Organism: uncultured Pikeienuella sp.; assembly: GCA_965659735.1. Taxonomy (GTDB): domain Bacteria; phylum Pseudomonadota; class Alphaproteobacteria; order Rhodobacterales; family Rhodobacteraceae; genus Pikeienuella. The sequence continues at coordinate 17,708 of CBFHXH010000050.1, read as the reverse complement.
TCTTCACCGATAAGGAGGACACGCTGAGCACTGATTTCTTCACCAACCTGTTGGACATGTCGACCAAGTGGACGAAGACCGGGATCAACACCTTCGAAGGCCGTGATCGGTCGTCGGACGAGGTGAAGTGGACCGCGACTGAGGTTGACCTGGTGTTTGGCTCGAACTCGGTCCTGCGCTCACTTGCTGAAGTTTACGGCTCGTCCGACTCGCAGGGCAAGTTCGTCAAGGACTTCGTCGCTGCGTGGACCAAGGTCATGAATGCTGATCGGTTCGATCTGGCCTAAGGCCTGACGCGACACAAACAGACTGCACCCCGGTTTGGTCCGGGGCGCCGTTTTCTTTTTGGTGATCAGCTGTCAGAAGATGTGCTTCATGACCTTGAAGTCTGGCGGGCCAGCAAGTAGCGCGCCCAACTTATCCAGATCGCCGCGTTCCTGCCGCCAGCCCATATAGGCTTGCTGGCTTTCAATCTTGTCCCAAAGTTCGTAAACTACAACTGTGGCTGTTTCAGCGTCTGAGGCTGCGCTGATAATCTCCGCTCCGTCACGGGCGGCTGTATCTGGCAGGATGGCTGCCATCGTGCTTTCCAGCGCTTCGAACATGCCTTCTTTAGCGGTGAGGGTCAGGATGACGGTGACGGACATAGGTGCGTTTCCTTTTGATTGATGAAGACGCAAGGAAAAGCGGACTGTGTTGATGGCGTCAACACCCAACCACACGTCCGGACCACAACAGGCGATCCGGGCGAAGGTTGCGCGTCAGATCAGACGAACAGGAACAGGCCCGGATCGAGGTCGCTGATATTGGTGCTCAGCATCGTGACCGACCCATCATCGGTCGTAATGACCACCGAACGGCCGACCTGCTGGGCGTTGTCGAGGAGATCGTCGAAGCTGCTAAAATCTTCTTCATCGAACACGGCGCGATCGCGGCCGCCAAAGTCGCGCACACGGTCGTCGCCTTCGAGATCGGTGAAGTCGAACACATCGGCCCCGCCTTCACCTTTCAGTACGTCTTCGCCAGCGCCGCCTTCCCAGCGTGTCCGATCCCTTGCCGCCGCGCAGTTTGTCATCGCCCGCGCCGCCATCCAGATGGTCGCGCCCCTTGCCGCCGATCAGTACGTCGTCGCTGCCGTCGCCTTCCAGCGTGTCACGCCCCTTGCCGCCGTTCAGGCGTTCTTCACCGCCACCGCCGCTGATTTCGTCCCGGCCGCCATTGCCAAAGATCGTTTCATTGCCACCGTTGCCGTCCAGCACATCGCGGCCATTGCCGCCCTGCACCGCCACGGGGCCCGGCAGGTCGATCGGCAACAGAACACGGTCGATCGCCTGGATCAGGTTGTCGCCAGCAGGAACGTCTGCAGCGACGATGTTCGGGTTGGCGAATGTGGTGGCGGCGTCCGTCAGTTCTGTGCCTTCCGATCCGAGGTCAACCTCCAGAAGGTTTGGCACCAGATTCAGCGCGTCGATTTCAGTGGCGGTCTTGGTGCCTGGCGACACTTGGTAAAGCAGGATGTTCGTCAAGACCGGGATCGGGTCGCCATCGCCCAATTCGGTCAGCGCCTCGACGAGGAACGCAAAGACGGCGTCTTCGTTGTTCGGATCGCCCGTATAGCCAAAGTCATGAGCAAGCGAGGCGAAGGCCGCGTCGGTTGGTGCAAAGACTGTCAGGTCGGACGCCGCGGACAGTGTGTCCGCCAGGCCCGCTGCAATGACCGCCTGGACGAGGATTTCGAACCGGTCGTCATTCGCGGCGACGGTGACGATGGTTTCATTGCTGGGCACGTCCAGCGGCAGGATCACGCGATCAATGGCCTGCACCTTGCCGTTCGACGCCTTGATGTCGGGAATGGCCACGGTCGCATCCGGCAGATCGGGCTCCGCGTCGAGGATGGTGGAGCCGTCGACCTCAACCGTCGCGCCGGCGCTGTTCAGGGTGGTCAGAACGCCTGCCGCATCAAGTTCCGCCAGTGATTTTTCGCCGGGCAGCACGTGCGTCAGAAGGATGTCTTTGACGAGAACGAGGCCTTCTGCTTCGCCCCCCGCCAATGCGGACGCTTGCGCCAGAATGTCGTTCAATGCGCCTGCTTCGTGGCCATCCGCCACGTCGACGCCCAGATCGCGCGCCAACTGAATGAAGGCGGCGTCGGTTGGGGCGAATACGCTGAAGTCTGCGTCTGCGTCGGACAGCGCGCCAGCCAGATCGGTGGCCAGCACAGCCTCGCGCAGGATGTCGAAATCGCCTGCATTCGTATCAAAGCCCGTCGCGCCGGATGTGTTCAGCACCACGTCGAGAATTGTACCGGTTTCCATCTTCACCACTCCCATTTTTGAAAAATGTGCAAAATGCACACGTTATGGGTGGGGGGAGATATCCTGCCAGATTGCGGGGTCAAGTGTATCGTGTAAAAAAATCACACGGATAAATCACTCGACCCGAGGCATCGCCTTTGCAGCCTCTTGAAGGCGACGTCTATCCAATCTCGTACGGGATCACCTCACGCCGGTCATGATCCACCGTCAGCGCCTTTTCCAAGGGCGGTACGGAACGCTGGTGGCAATCGGCCCTTTCGCAAATCCGGCAACTGACGCCAATCGGCTGATAGGCGGCGTCGTTGGCCACATCCAGGTCGTCGGCATAGACCATCTGATCTGCATGGCTCACCTCGCATCCCAGCCCGATGGCGTAGCGGCGGGTCGGCGCGCGAAAGGCACCGCCGGGCTTCGCGACATCGCGGGCGAGGCACAGGTACCGGACCCCATCCGGCGTTTCCGCCAACTGGCGGATGATGCGGCCGGGCGTTTCGAACGCCTGATGCACGTTCCACAAGGGGCAGGCGCCGCCGTAACGCGCGAATTGCAACCGCGTGGCGGAATGGCGTTTGGTGATCGTACCCGCCTGATCGACGCGGACGAAGAAGAAGGGCACGCCCTTGGCGCCCGGTCTTTGTAGCGTGGATAATCGGTGACTGACTTGTTCCAACGAGGCGGAAAACCGATCCGCCAGCATCTCAATATCATGCCGGGTGTCACGCGCGGCCTCGGCGAACGCAGTGTAGGGTAAAAGAACAGCGCCGGCGAAATAGTTCGCAAGGCCAATCTTGCAGATATCGCGCGCTTCCGGCGTTTGGAAATTCGCCAGATCCAGCGTCGCCTCGATGAGGTCGGCTTGCTCCATCAACGCGATCTGGTGGGCCAGGTGGAAGACATGCGCAGGGCCCGCGGCCAGCGTCAGTATCTTTGCGGTGGGATCGTAGCGGCGTAGTACGTGGCCTTCGACGCGCACCGTGACGCTATGGCGGTTGTCCAGCCACCTCGCCAGCGCGCGCACATCGCCCCCGGCACGAGCGAAAAAGCCTTCGGCGGCTTTGTCGACGGCGTCGATATAGTTGTCGCAATAGTGGAAGAAATCGCGGACCTCCTCCCACGGAGATCGGCCTGCGCCGCTGTCTTCGCGCCCGATCCGATCGTCCATCGCCGCCAGCCGTTCATTGGCCGCCCGGTGTGCGCGGTGCAGCGACAGGAAGGCGTGCGCCAGCTTGGGCGCGTTGGCGGCCAGAACCTCAAGCTCTGACAAGGCGGGGGGTTGGTTGAAAACGGGATCGGCCAGCGCCTCTCGCATGTCGGCGATCAGGCGGGCTGTTTCATTCGCGTCCAGCGGGGTGATGTCGACGCCCTGTTCGGCCAGCGCCAGCACCGTGGCTCGCGACAGTGGCCTGTGATTGCGTTCCATCTGGTTCAGATAACTGAGGCTGACGCCCAGCGATTTGGCGAAGGCGGTCTGGGTCAGGCCCAGCCGCTGGCGAATTTCGCGCAACTTGGCGCCAGCGTAGGTCTTGCGTGCCATTGAAGCAGCGTAGCCCAATCTTCGCAGTTTTGCAAATTTTCTTCGCAATTCCTATGGCCTTCGCACGTGCAACATCGCAAAACCTTCGCAGTCCAAAAAACACGAGAGGAAATCGCCCCATGGTTGACGTCATTGCAGAGCTTGAAAAACGCCGTTCCGAAGCCGCGCTGGGCGGCGGGCAACGCCGCATCGACAGCCAGCACGCCAAAGGTAAGCTGACCGCGCGCGAACGGATCGAGGTTCTGCTGGATGAAGGCTCGTTCGAAGAATACGACATGTTCGTCACCCATCGCTGCACCGATTTCGGGATGGACCAGGAACATATACCGGGCGACGGCGTTGTCACTGGCTGGGGCACGGTCAACGGGCGGCAGGTTTATGTGTTCAGCCAGGACTTCACGGTCTACGGCGGCTCGCTTTCTGCCACCCACGCGCAGAAGATCTGCAAGGTTCAGGAAATGGCGCTGCGCAACGGCGCGCCGATCATTGGGCTGAACGATTCAGGCGGCGCCCGCATTCAGGAAGGCGTGGATTCGCTGGGTGGCTATGCGGATGTGTTCCAGAACAACGTGCTTGCATCGGGCGTCATCCCGCAGATTTCGGTGATCATGGGCCCGTGCGCAGGCGGCGCGGTCTATTCCCCTGCGATGACCGACTTCATCTTCATGGTGCGCGACAGTTCCTACATGTTCGTCACTGGCCCCGATGTGGTGAAGACGGTCACGAACGAAGTCGTCACGGCGGAAGAACTTGGCGGCGCCTCCACCCACACCAAGAAGTCGTCAGTGGCGGATGGCAGCTTTGAAAATGATGTGGAGGCGATGCAGGAAGTCCGCCGCCTGGTCGATTTCCTGCCCCTGTCGAACCGCGAAAAGCCCCCGGTTCGCCCGTTCTTTGACGATGTCGCGCGGGTAGAGGAAAGCCTGGACACCCTGATCCCGGACAACCCGAACACGCCCTATGACATGAAAGAGCTGATCCTGAAGCTGGCGGATGAGCATGACTTTTATGAAATTCAGGAAGACTACGCCAAGAACATCATCACCGGCTTTGTGCGGATGGAGGGGCAGACCGTCGGCGTCGTCGCCAACCAGCCGATGGTGCTGGCCGGGTGTCTGGACATTGACAGCTCCCGCAAGGCCGCGCGGTTCGTCCGGTTCTGCGATGCGTTCGAAATTCCGATCCTGACGCTGGTCGATGTTCCGGGCTTCCTGCCCGGCACGTCACAGGAATACGGCGGCGTCATCAAGCACGGCGCCAAGCTGCTGTTCGCTTATGGCGAGGCGACCGTGCCGAAGGTCACGGTCATCACCCGCAAGGCCTATGGCGGTGCCTATGACGTGATGGCGTCAAAGCACCTGCGCGGCGACGTGAACTATGCCTGGCCGACCGCTGAGATCGCGGTGATGGGCGCCAAGGGCGCGGTGGAGATCATCCATCGAGCCGACCTTGGCGATGCCGACAAGATCGCTGCGCATACGAAGGATTACGAAGACCGCTTCGCGAACCCCTTCGTGGCGGCGGAGCGTGGGTTCATTGATGAGGTGATCCGGCCTCAGTCAACCCGGCGTAGGGTTGCGCGGGCCTTTGCGGCGCTGCGGAACAAGAAGCTGAGCAATCCGTGGAAGAAGCACGATAACATTCCGCTTTAAGGGGTGCTCATGCCCACCCTCTACCACATCCATCAGGCCTCAAACGCCCTGACGCTGGCCCGCCATGCGCCCGCCCGTTTTGACGTGGCGGCTGAAGCGGCGGTGCCCGGCGCGGCGGACCTCCTCCGCCTCGCTCATCAAGTGCGGCAGGATGTGTGGCGGGCGGTGCGGCGCCTGCGGGGGTTCTCTCCGGTGGTTGAGGTGACGCAAACCGAAACCATGCTCCACATTCGCGCCGGGGGGCGCGCATTGCCGCCGGTCTCACCCAACGCCGCGCAGGCTATTCAGGCGGTACTCGACTGCCCGAAAAACCGCCGCCGCTGGCTGGAACATGCGAGGCGCCCATGACCGGGCTGTTCCTTCAAACCTTCCCGGCCCTGAGCCGGGACCTGTTGTGGCAAACAGAGACGCTGCGCCGCCAAAGACCCCCGATCAAGTCCGGGGTGGTGGTGATCCGATGACCGGCCCCCTCTTCCACATGATCGCCGACGGCCCGCGCCCGGTCGCCCCGTTCTCTCACGCGGTGGAAGTGGACGGCTGGGTCATGCTCACCGGCCAGATGCCAACCGACCCCGCCGCCCCGGATGCGCCGCTGCCCGAGGGGATTGAGTCGCAGACGATCCGCGTGATGGAGAACCTCAAGCTCATCCTCCAGGGTGTCGGGTTGGAGCTGTCCCATGTACTCCAATGTCGCGCGTATCTGACGGAATTCGAACGCGACTACGCCGCCTTTAACGAAATTTACCAGTCCTACTTCCCGGCGGACCGCCGCCCGGCGCGCACCACGATTGGCGTCACCGCGCTTGCTGTTGGCGCGCTGGTTGAAATTGACATGATCGCGAAACGGCCCGCCTGATGCTGAAGCACAAGAAATTCCCTTCCCGCTTTCCTGGTACAGACTATCAATTCACGCTCCGCCGTGAGGGGAAAACCGTGACGCCGCTGGTGGCCAAGGAACGCTACGCTGATCGGCGGTCGAAAGACAAAGAAGTCGATGCCTATTTCCTCGCCTGTCTGATCGATCACTTTGGCGATGAACCGTTTGAGCGCGGCAATCTGGACGCGGGCCGCCTGTCATGGGTGCTGGGGCGCGAAGTGCTGCCCGCCGAAGACCCGTTCGACAATGTCTCATATGAAGCGTTGTTGCGCGTCGACCTGGACGCGGTTGCGCGGTCGTACCCGGATGCGCTGAAATGAACGTCGCCCCGACATTGTGCCAGGGTCGCCGCGATTTGGCTAGGTTCGCCTACGATCACGCAAGCGTCCGAAGCCATGTAAAGAGAGGCAAGCAATGCGCGCATCGCTCCTCATCCTCTCGATCGCCCTTCTTGGGGCCTGCTCAAACCCCGCCGCGCCTGCCATCGGGCGCGTTGCGGGAACTGTCGCAGGCGCCGTTCTGGGCGTGCCCGGCGCCGCGATTGGCGCGATTGGCGGGGCCATCGGATCTGTCGCCAACGCCGAAGCGGCAGAGGACGCCGCAAAACGCGAAGAACAACCCACGGAATAGTCTTTCTCGGCACAGTCGCCCGAATTCAGAAAAAATCGCGCCGCAGTTTGACGGCGTGGGGCTGGAACCTTTTCGGGGGAAACAGCCATGCGATCCGAACTTATCCTCGGCGCAGCATTCTTTGCAGTCATCCTTGGCGCGTCCGGCCAAGTCAAAGTGGACGACACCATCCAAACAGCGGGTGCAGGCACCGCGCTTAGCGCCATTGGCACTGCGATTGTCGGTGCGCCGATTGTTGCGGGCGCAGTGGTCGGCGCCGCTGGCGGCTTTGTCTACGCCAATCTGGAGGAGCCGATCAGGATCAGTCTGCGCTGAGGGAGCGTTCCCCACAGCGTCATGTGTAGTGTCACCAAGGTTGGGGCTTCGGCGTTTTTCGAGGCTAAGAAGGTCATGCAGACAGAGCACGTCATCGCGCCCGCGATCATACTCATCACCGTTCTGGCCTGATGCGTTCGCCGATCTGCGTAAGGTTGCGCAGACGCGGCGCCGTTTCGCCATGATCGCCGATCACCTGTCTTCCGGGGCGCAACAGACCGGATCGGAGGCTGGCGCATGGCGTACAGACACATCGCAACAGGACTATTCATCATCGCACTCGTCGCATCATGCGGGCGTCAGCCCGGCGAACGCGCGCTATCTGGCGCAGGCGTTGGCGCTGCGGCCGGGGCCGTGGGCAGCGCGCTGGTTGGCGGCGCCGTCGTCACGGGCGCCGCGGTTGGTGCGGCGGCTGGCGCCATTGTCGGCGCCGTGTCGGACCCAAATAAAATCCGCCTCGACTGAGGCCTCACACCTACCATCAGACTTGCTGACAAGGCCGTCGCGCGCGTCGCTGCGGCCTTTGTCATGCCGAACAAGAATTTGCGCGAAAAGCGCCAAGAGAGGGACCCAATGTTCAAGAAAATCCTGATCGCCAACCGGGGCGAGATCGCCTGCCGCGTCATCAAGACCGCTCGAAAGATGGGCATCAAGACAGTCGCGGTCTATTCCGACGCTGATCGCAACGCGCTACACGTGAAAATGGCGGATGAAGCGGTGCATATCGGCCCGCCGCCCGCCAACCAGTCCTATATCGTGATCGACAAGATCATTGACGCTATTCGCCAGACCGGCGCTGAGGCCGTTCATCCGGGTTATGGCTTCCTTTCGGAAAACAAGCTGTTCGCAGAAGCGCTGGAAAAAGAAGGCGTCGCCTTTATCGGACCGCCTGCGGGCGCAATCGAGGCGATGGGCGACAAGATCACATCCAAGAAACTGGCGCAGAAAGCCGGCGTTTCGACCGTGCCTGGCCATATGGGTCTGATCGAGGACGCGGAAGAGGCGGTGAAGATCGCTACGCAGATCGGTTACCCCGTGATGATCAAAGCCTCCGCCGGCGGCGGCGGCAAGGGGATGCGCATCGCCTCGAATGACGAAGAGGCGCGCGAAGGCTTTCAGTCATCCAAGAACGAAGCGGCGAACAGCTTTGGCGACGATCGGATTTTCATCGAAAAATTCGTCACCCAGCCGCGCCACATCGAAATCCAGGTCCTCGCCGACAAGCATGGCAACACGATCTATCTGAACGAACGTGAATGTTCGATCCAGCGCCGGAACCAGAAGGTGATTGAAGAGGCGCCTTCGCCCTTCCTCGACGAAGAAACCCGGAAGGCGATGGGCGCACAGTCTGTCGCGCTGGCGGCGGCGGTGGATTACTGTTCGGCCGGAACGGTGGAATTCATCGTCGATGGTGAAAAGAATTTCTATTTCCTGGAAATGAACACCCGCCTGCAGGTCGAACATCCAGTGACCGAGCTGATCACGGGCATTGATCTGGTTGAGCAGATGATCCGCGTCGCGCATGGCGAACATCTGTCGATCAAGCAGGAAGACGTCGGCATCAATGGCTGGGCGATGGAAAGCCGTTTGTATGCGGAAGATCCCTATCGCAACTTCCTCCCCTCCATCGGCCGTTTGATGCGCTATCGCCCGCCAGCAGAGGTGGACCAGAAGGTGCGCAACGACACCGGTGTCTTCGAGGGCGGCGAGATTTCGATGTACTACGATCCGATGATCGCGAAGCTTTGCTCCTGGGGGCCAGACCGGGCCGCGGCGATTGAAGAAATGCGCGTCGCGCTGGACAGCTTTGAGGTCGAGGGCATCGGCCACAACCTGCCGTTCCTCAGCGCCGTGATGGACCATGACAAGTTCTGTTTGGGCGACATCACCACCGCCTTCATCGCCGAAGAGTATCCCGAAGGGTTCGAAGGCGCGACGCTGGATGAGCCGACGCTGCGCCGGATCGCAGCTGCGGCGGCCGCCATGCACCGCGTCGCGGAAATCCGCCGGGCGCGTGTGTCTGGCCGCATGTCGAACCACGAACGCAAAGTGGGCGAAGACTGGGTCGTGACGCTGCAGGGCGAAAGCTATGCGCTGTCGATTGATGCGGATGCCGATGGGTCCACAATCGTCTTCCCGGACGGCGAGGAAATGCGCGTGGCGTCAGACTGGACGCCGGGCTACAGCCTCGCGTCTCTGGCCGTGAACGATGCGCCTTTGGTCCTGAAAGCCGACAAGATCACGGGCGGGTTCCGCATTCGCCATCGCGGCGCAGATCTGAAGGTGCATGTCCGCACACCTCGTCAGGCTGAACTGGCGGCGATGATGCCGGAAAAACTGCCGCCTGACACCTCGAAGATGCTGCTCTGCCCGATGCCGGGTCTGATCGTGTCTGTCGCGGTTGAGGTTGGCGACGAGGTGCAGGACGGCCAGGCGCTGTGCACGGTCGAAGCGATGAAGATGGAAAACGTCCTGCGGGCCGAAAAAAAGGCCATCGTCACCAAAATCAACGCGGGCCCGGGCGACAGCCTGGCGGTTGATGAAGTGATCATGGAGTTCGAATAAGCCTTGCGCCGCCTCGCCTCATACCTCGGACTGGCGGTTCTCGCCGTCTTTGGCCTGCTGATCGCCGCCGGCATCTACAAGATGGACGGCGATCATAAGTACGCAGACCTGTCCGACGATCAGACGGCTGCGGCCCGCGCCTATCTGGCCAAGGCGCAGATGCCGATGCCGGCTGGCGTGGTTTTTGGCCGGTTTGAACGTGAGCCAGGCGTGTCGCTGGAAACAGCGACGCTGGCGCATTCGGATCCCAAGGGTACGGTCGTGATCGTGCCAGGGTATACGGCGCCGCTGGAAATCTATGCGTCGACCATGTTTGCGTTCCATTATGCGGGTTACGCGGTCACGGCGCTGTCCCAGCGCGGGCAGGGACGATCATGGCGCGCGTTGGCAAACCCTGAAAAGGGCTATGTCGAAGATTACGACGATCTGTCCGCCGACCTCGCCGCGTATATAGAAACGCTCGATGGCCCGGTGCTGGTCTATGGCAATTCGATGGGCGGACATATCGCGATGCTGATGGCGGGGGCGGAGGATGTGGAGGTCGCCGCCTACGTCTTGCTGGTTCCGATGGCGAAAATCCTGACGGGTGAGTTTCCCTTTGGCGTCGCGCAGGCGATGACCGTGTTTTATTCGTCCATCGGGTTTGGCGCGAATTACGGGTTTGGCCGGGGTAACTGGCGATTTGGTCAGCGCGACCTGACAGCGGGCACGGCTTGCGCAGCCAATCCGTACCGCGCCCACACGCGCCATGTCATGGTGGCCCTCAACCCGGAACTGCGCGTTGAAGGCGTGACGAACCAATGGGTGGGGGAGACGATGAAGTCCACCTCGAAGGCCGCCGATCCTGCCCACTTGGCCCGTATCACGACGCCGGTTCTGTCGATCACCGCTGGCGTTGACACTGTTGTTGAAAGTGCGGCGGCTGAGGCGAACTGCGCCGCGATGCCCAACTGCCAGCCCATGCGGGTCGAAGCCGCCCGCCATTGCATCATGCATGAAGGTCAGGCGCAAAAGGACGCCGTTCACGCAGCGGCCATCGCGTTCTTTGACAGTGTAGGTGCGAAATGATGCGTTCGATGCTGATCTACGGTTTGGCGATCATTCTGATCATCGCCTTCGTCAATCTCTATATGATCCCGGCGATGGTCCAATGACGATCGCGCCCGGCATATCAGCTTTGCCCGCCGTTCATTTCGCGGCGGCGCATTGGCATCCGGTCGATCTGCCGGTTCAGGTCTTCGGCTGTGATTGGGTGCGGGCGGCGCAACTTGGTCTCTCCGTCCTTGCCAATCAGGATGATCTGGAAATCGCGCGGGCGGAACATCTTGCGCAGGGCGCTGCCAGCCGACGGGTCAGTGTCCATCAGGATAATGACATCCCGTTCCGTCATGTCGTCGCTGCGCGCGGCGAGGTTGGCGACCTGCCGCTGAAACCGCGGGTCCTTCTCGCTGTCAGCGAAAATGATCACGGGCCGGGCCTCCCACTTGTAGGCGACGAGGGGGTTATCCTCCGCCAAGGCTGCGCTGGCGACCAGCGCGGCGAAACCAATGAACAGACTGAGGGCGTTGCGCATGCGGCGTCTCCTTTCCCCCAACATATAGGCACCATCGGGCGGCCATACGAGGAGTAATCATGACCGACAAGATGACGAACTGGAAAGCGCTGGCGGAGAAGGAACTGCGCGGCAAGCCATTGGAAGCGTTGGATTGGGAAACGCCTGAGGGCATCAAGGTAAAGCCGGTCTACACAGCGGAGGACCTGAGCGGCGATGAAGCGACGGAAATGCCCGGCGTCGCCCCCTTCACCCGTGGGCCGCGCGCCACGATGTACACGGGGCGCCCCTGGACTATCCGCCAGTATGCGGGTTTCTCGACGGCGGAAGAATCCAACGCCTTCTACCGCAAGAACCTCGCGGCCGGTCAGCAGGGCGTGTCGGTCGCCTTCGATCTTGCGACCCACCGGGGTTATGACAGCGACCACCCGCGCGTCATCGGCGATGTCGGCAAGGCGGGCGTGGCGATCGATTCAGTGGAGGACATGAAAATACTCTTCGATGGTATTCCGCTGGATCAGGTGTCGGTATCGATGACCATGAACGGCGCGGTGATCCCTGTCCTGGCGTCGTTTATCGTGGCGGGGGAAGAACAGGGCGTCGACCGCGCAAAGATGTCCGGCACCATTCAGAACGACATTCTGAAAGAGTTCATGGTGCGGAACACCTACATCTACCCGCCTGAGCCCTCGATGCGGATCGTATCCGACATCATCGGCTATACGGCGGAGGAGATGCCAAAATTCAACTCCATCTCGATCTCCGGCTATCACATGCAGGAAGCGGGCGCGAACCTGGTGCAGGAACTGGCGTTCACGCTGGCTGACGGCAAGGAATACGTTCAGGCCGCGATTGATGCGGGCATGGACGTCGACAAGTTTGCCGGGCGGCTTAGCTTCTTCTTCTGCATCGGCATGAATTTTTTCATGGAGGCCGCCAAACTGCGCGCCGCCCGTCAGATCTGGTACAAGATCATGGACGGGTTCGGCGCCCAGAAAGAAGGGTCGAAGATGCTGCGGACGCACTGCCAGACCTCTGGCGTGTCGCTTCAGGAACAGGACCCCTACAACAACGCGATCCGCACAGCGTTTGAGGCGATGAGCGCAGTTCTGGGCGGCACTCAGTCGCTGCACACCAACAGCTTTGACGAAGCGATCGCACTGCCGACCGAGGCGTCGGCGCGTCTAGCCCGGAACACACAGCTGATCCTGCAGAACGAAACCGGCGTGACCAACGTAGTCGATCCGCTGGCGGGGTCTTACTATGTCGAAAGCCTGACGAAGGAACTGGCCGACGCCGCATGGAAGATCATCGAAGAGGTCGATGAAATGGGCGGCATGACCAAGGCCGTCGCATCCGGCATGCCCAAGCTGCGCATCGAAGAAAGCGCCGCGAAACGTCAGGCAGCGGTTGACCGGGGCGACGAAGTCATCGTCGGCGTCAACAAGTTCCGCCTGGCGGAAGAGCCTGAAATTGATGTTCGCGAAGTCGACAACGAAGAAGTGTTGAAGGCGCAGGTCGCCCGCCTTGCCAATATTCGCGCATCACGCGATCAGGCGGCGTGCGACGCCGCCCTCAAGTCGCTGGAAGACGGCGCGACAAACGGAACAGGCAACCTTCTTGGCTTCGCGGTCGAAGCCGCCCGCGCCCGCGCAACAGTAGGGGAGATTTCAGACGCCATGGAAAACGCATTTGGCCGCCACCGCGCCGAAGTCAAAACCCTCGCCGGCATTTATGGCGCCGCCTATGAAGGCGATGAAGACTTCCAGAAAATTCAGAAAGAAGTGGAAGAATTCGCAGAGGCCGAAGGCCGTCGCCCCCGCATGCTGGTCGTCAAGATGGGCCAGGACGGCCACGACCGTGGCGCCAAGGTCATTGCGACCGCCTTCGCAGATATCGGCTTCGACGTCGACGTCGGCCCGCTGTTCCAGACTCCGGCCGAGGCCGCGCAGGATGCCGTGGACAACGATGTCCATATCGTCGGCATCTCATCTCAGGCTGCTGGCCACAAGACGCTTGCGCCGAAGCTGGTGGAGGAACTGAAAGCGGCTGGCGCAGACGACGTGATTGTCATCTGTGGCGGCGTCATCCCTCAGCAAGATTATCAGTTCCTCTATGACGCAGGGGTAAAAGCGATCTTCGGGCCGGGGACGAACATTCCGGACGCAGCGCGGGATATCTTGAAGTTAATCGGAACAGCTTAGGACTAGTTGTTTGGGGGTCGCTTAAGGGATTGAGCGGTCCCCGGTTTTAGTTTCTTGGTTCGCCGACAGGCTTCAAAGCAAATGCGCCTGCGCAATCATCGGGTTCGCGCGCCTCATTTCGTCAAAAGAAACTTGGGACATATCGAAACAGCCGCAAAGCAACACCGGATAGTGTCTGCCATCAGCAGTGTTTGGGCAATCTATCTTTTCTTCGACCAGATCTTGGCTTCAGTTTGGCGAGTTACTGGGCGAGCCAGTAACATTTTTTCGCTCGTCGAGGACGTCAGCTCTGGAAACAGTGAGAGCACTTCATCCAACTGACTGGTGCTGAGCGCGCCCAACGCGCTGTCACCCAAGAAGAGGCTTTCAGTTTCAACGCATTCAGCAAAAATTAGTTCATAGCGATCGAAGAGGAGATGGAAATATTCAATTTCACCACCCTCTCTCAGATAAATTGTGTCGCGATTGATGAGTGCTTTCGCTTCTGACAAGACTTCCACTTTACCAAACAGAATTTCCGCGCGCCAGCCTGATACGAGAACCCGGTGAAGCTGGGATAGAACCAGTTCGCGTTGATTGCCGATGGCGCCTGCCTGAAAAACGAAAGGCGCAAACTTGTTAGTTGCCCGAACACTGCAAGAACCAATCCACCTGAGCGTTTGCAGCCCGTGATCCTTCGTGCGCACCCTATCGCCCGGTGTGAGATCCTGGATAGGAATATGCTTGGCCGAAGTTTTGATCAGCACGTCTTTCGCGAAACATATGCCAAAACCCGCTGAACCGAATATCCGCGCATTGCCCCTACGTGGAACGGGATCGACCGGGTCAATCTCGATAAACACTGCTGTCCTGGACGAGATATCCACCGAGAAAACCTCGCCAGACCCTTCATGCAGGAAAAGATCGCCATCCCTCGTTGCAACAAGTCCGAAAGCATCATTATCCGGCGTGTTGCCCAGGTTAGCCGTGCTGAGAATTGCGCCGGTGTCATCTAGCTCCAGCAAGGTCAGTCGCTGAACGCCACCAACCTCGTGGAGGTAAATCAGACGGTTAGGCCCATCGAACGCGATATCGAATATAGATGTCTGACCGGCCAGGATCGTCTGTGGTGTGCTGTATGTCCCGGTTGCTTCGTCAAACAGAACTCATTGAATTTCTGTATTGTTGTTGGTCGAATAGTAGATGTTATCGAACTGATCCAGACCAAGCGCCGACGCCGCGCCAGATCCCGCGCCGCCGGATTGACCGGTCTCCAAAAGCAGTGTTTCTGCGCCGGTGTCAGGATCAATTGTAAATATCTGGCCGCGGATGCCGCCGACAAACCCAAACCCGAGAAGAACGCCGTCCTGAGTGACCGCAAGATCGCCGTAGGTTTGAAGACCAGTCTGCAAGATGGTCTCGGTGCCATCGTCCGGGTTGTATTCAATCAGTTCACCACCCTGGGTGTACGAATATATGAAATTGACGTTCAAGGGCATGTTTTAGCTTCCGCGAAAATCCTGCTCTGTTTTTCAGCCATGTGGCTCCCGATGCTGGCAATCGCAATTCGTAAAACAACAGTTGTCGTCGCCATAGGTGGTGATACGCTCACATTCCCTTTATCCGAGGTAGACACAGTCACATGACGCGCCAGACCGCCATCGCCGCCGCGACTTCCACCTTCGACGATGGCCGCTTTCTGGCCGAATATGCCGATTGGATCGCCCATCCCACCGAAAGCCAACCAAAGGCCCGCCCAGGCGCACTTCACGACTACTTGAACGATGCAATTACACCCCGCCTCGTCCGTATGGGATTCACCACCCGCATCGTCGAGAACACAGTCGGCGAAGGCCCGTTCCTGATCGCAGAACGGCATGAGGGCGACGGCCTACCAACCGCTCTGACCTATGGCCATGGCGACACGGTGCCGGGGATGGAAGGTCAGTGGCGCGAGGGACGCGATCCCTGGACGCTGTCTGAAGACGGTGATCGCCTCTATGGGCGCGGGACTGCAGACAACAAAGGCCAGCACCTCATCAACCTGACGGCGATGGAGGCTGTGCTGAACACCCGCGGCCATTTGGGCTTCAACGCCCGGGTGATCATCGAGATGGGTGAAGAAGCAGGCTCCGCCGGCCTGCATGAATTGTTCCTTGCCGAGAAAGATGCGCTCTGTGCTGACGTCCTAATCGCTTCAGACGGCCCCCGGCAGAGCCCCTCTCGCCCGATGATCTTTATGGGCGCGCGCGGCGCGGTGAATTTTGAGCTGAGCGTTGCTCTCAGGGAAGGCGGCCACCATTCGGGAAACTGGGGCGGCTTGCTGGCTGATCCGGGCGTCATTCTCAGCCACGCAATCGCCTCCATCACCGACGCGTCGGGCGCGATCCGCATCGCGGAATGGCGGCCTGACAGCCTTACGCCTGCGGTGAAAGCGGTGCTGGAAGATTTTCAGCTAGAGGCGCCTGAAGGCGGCCCCGGCATTGACGCAGATTGGGGTGAACCGGGTCTGACCGCTACTGAAAAGGTCATCGGTTGGAACAGCTTCGCGGTGCTTGCCATGGAAACCGGCGATCCGGCCAAGCCGGTCAACGCGGTCCAGCCCATGGCCCGCGCCGTCTGTCAGTTACGCTTTGTCGTTGGTACGGACATGAACGACATCGTCCCTGCGCTTCGGCGTCATCTGGCGCGCGAAGGCTTCGACAAGGTTGAGGTGAAGGCCGAAGATGGCCCGCTCTTCACCGCCACGCGGCTGGACCCCGATCACCCTTGGGCGATCTGGACCGCGCAGTCGATCGAACGCACGACAGGGGCGCGGCCCATGGTGGCGCCGAACCTGGGCGGATCGCTGCCAAACGAGGAATTCGCCGTAACGCTGGGCATGCCGACGATCTGGATCCCGCATTCCTATACCGGCTGTTCACAGCACGCCCCTGATGAACATGCATTGAAGCCTATCCTGCGCGAAGGGCTGGGCCTCATGGCCGGTGTTTGGTGGGATCTGGGCGCTGGCGACACCCCCGCAGGCTAGGTCCGCCTTTTCCCTCGGTCCTGCGCGCTTGCCGCGATAAAATCGCCGGCAATAGCCGCGACGGCACAAAAAATAACACTGCGCGGCCGCTCAGAGCAGGAGCAGGACATGGCGATCTTTACGGTGACGAGGGGGGCTGACGCCTCCCGCGAAGACGATGCTTTCATTACGCTACGCGAGGCGATTGAAGCCGCCGCGGCGAATGAAGGGCCTGATACGATCCAGTTCGCGGATGGCGTGCGGACGGTCAGCCTGATTGGGGCTGAACCATCGTCCGGCGCAACAATCTTCAACGGCTTCACCATCGGCGCGGGCGAAGATCTGCTGCTTGACGGCAACACTGATGGTGATGGGGTGGGTGAGGTTGCGATCTCCGGCTCGTTCGCAACAGCGCATTTCATTGTCGAAGAGGGCGCCTCGCTGACGCTGCGCGGGCTCGATCTGATCGAAGGCGTGAATGAACAGACCGAAGCGCCCGGGCGCGCCGCGCCGGGGGAAGCGACCGACGCAGCCCTGTTCGACCCAGCGGCCCAAGGCGACGACGGCGCTGATGCGCGCGACGCTTTTGGCGCTATCCTCAACCTTGGTGATCTGCGGTTGGAGTAGGTCGGCTTTGACGACAACCGCGCGCTGGCCTCGGCTGGCGATATTGGCGGCCGCGGTGGGTCGGGCGCGGACGGCGTTGATGGTGCGGATGGGCAGGACGCCTCGGCCCAGTTGAACGCACGTCGGGGCGAAGATGGCGGCGATGGCGCGAATGGCGGCTTGGGCGGTCAGGGCGGCAATGGCGGCAACGCGGCGACGGTTCTGAACTTCGGCTCGCTTACCGCTATCAGCCTGGTGTTTGGCGCAGGCAATTCCGCGATTGCAGGGGATGGCGGCCTTGGGGGGCGCGGTGGTCCGGGCGGCGCTGGTGGCGCAGCCTCAGCCGGTATTCTGAACCTTGGTGATCTGACACCGATTGGCGCAATCGCGGCGACCGCGCTAAATCTTACTGCGCTGGCCGCATCTGGCGGCGCAGGCGCTGCAACGGCGGCGCGCGGACAAGGCGGCG
>CBFHXH010000049.1:0-23702 GCA_965659735.1 uncultured Pikeienuella sp. | reverse complement strand
CAGCTTCTGGATCCTGGCGGTGTGGATCGCGCGGCGGGGCTATCTTGGCGCGCTGTAACGGGCGCTGACCCGACGCCAGACGCTGGAAACGGTCAGCCTGGGATCAGGCGACCGGCAATCGCGCGAGATCATTCAGAACCTGATGCGGACGGGCAACGTGCAGGACACGGTCGATACGGCGCGGGTTCAAGCCGCGCTTGACCCGGATGGGTTCGCCAACATGGCCCCGCGGGTGATCGCGCGCGGAGACGCAAATGTTGTCAACCGGATGTTGACGACCATACCTCAGGTCGCCCGGCCAGAATTCTATCCGCCTATGGCCGGGCGCCTGACGATCGAGGAAGACCCAAAGCTGCGTAACACGCTGTTGACCGCAGCCGCCACGACGCAGCAGCCCAATTCACCCCGCCTGTTGGCAAAGGCCATCGCCGATACGCTGGAAAACCCGCCAATCGGCGCGCTGATCGGGCTGGGCAAGTACGGCGGCGCCTATGGCGCGGCAATCGCTGGCCAGTTTCTGGAACATTACGCGCTTACGGATGAGGCGGCCCTGCTGCTTACGTTAAAGGCGATCACGATGATCGGTCCCGGCGCACCCCCCGCTCCCGTCGCCGAGGGTCTGCGGTCGGACAACCGGCGCATCCGCCAAGCAGCCATTCGCGCAGCTGGCAAAACGGCGGATGCAAGCCTTGCGCCCCTCTTGGCCGAACGTCTCGGCCATGCGCGTGACAGGCGGGCGGCGGGAATGGCGCTGACGTCGATGGGGCCCAAGGCAATCGCCGCAATCGCGCGGGTTGCGGGCGATAGGGACGCGACGCTGGGTGCGCGATCGGCCGCCATTCAGGCGTTGGGCGGCCTCGACTAACCTGACGCCTACGACCAGATTTTCCGCCATGTCGAAAGCGCCAATCTGGATATCCGAGCGGCGGCCCATCTGGCGCTATGGCGCACTGGCGTCGTGCCCCACGCTGAACTGGCGCCTGATGTAATGGCAGGCGCGCGCGACATGATGCGCAACGCCGTTGAAATATCACTGGCGTCACTGGCGTTAAAACAGCTGAACAGCCCGGTTTTGGAAGACACGCTGCGTCAGCGGATCGACTTTGCGATCATCCGCACCATCCACGCCGCTGGTCTTTTGCATCCGCGCCCGCCCGGCGGGCAAGAACGTCTGGGTGCCTTGTTCGGTAAGGCCCGAGACCGCAAATACGCCGAGGAGCTTGCCGTAAAGCTTCTGCCAAAGGATCTGCAGCCCGTGCTGACAACGCTGCTGTCACCGGATCTGGCGGCTGTGGAAGAAAAGCTGATCAGCTACATCAACCAGCCACAAAGGGATGTGGACGAATGGCTGGCCCATATCATTGGCGGCGCACGCTGGTCGACCGACTGGATCAAAAGTCTGGCCCTGCATTTCACACGGCTGCGCGAACTGGAAGAAGCTTACAACATCGCCGAACGCACCGAGCATCCCGGGCCTGTAACGCAGAATACGATCGAAACGCTCAACGCCGCGCGCGGAGAGGGGAAAACCATGGCGCTCAGCACGATTGAAAAAGTTCTGATCCTGAAGTCTGCGGACCTGTTTGCATTGGTCTCGGATGAGGATCTGGCTGAAATGGCCTCACATCTGGAGTCGCTCTATCTGGACCTGAACGAGGTGGTCATCAGTCAAGGCAACATCGGGGATAAGCTTTACATCCTAGTCTCTGGCAAGGTGCGGGTCGAAGTCGATGGCGAAGACCGCGGAATCATGCCCGAAGGCGCGGTTTTCGGCGATCTCGCGGCGCTTGATCCTGAACCCCGCGCCGCGACGATCACAACAACCGAACCCAGCCATGCGCTGGTGCTGTCGAACGAGCATCTGATGGGGCTATTCGAATCGAATGTGGAGATCGCGGCAGGCGTCATATCCACGCTCGTGCGTCGCCTCAGAAATGCAGAAATGACGACACCGTCTTAGGCGGGTCAGCCCTAGACAAAACCCCGCTCAGGCCTGAGGATCAGATGCTATGAGCGACGTCCTCACATTCATTCTGAACGGTCAGGTTCAACGCATTTCGGATGTGCTGATGACCACGACGCTGCTTGACTGGCTCAGGGCCGAAAAACGCCTGACCGGGTCAAAAGAAGGCTGCGCCGAAGGTGACTGCGGCGCGTGCACGGTGGTCGTGCGCGAACTTGGCCCCCGCGGGCGGCTGACCCAGCGTACGGCGAACGCCTGCATCCTGATGTTGCCGATGCTTCACGGCAAAGAGGTGATCACCGTGGAGCACCTGTCCAGGAACGCCGCGCCGCATCCGGTTCAGACCTCGCTCGCGCAGGGGCATGGATCCCAGTGCGGGTTCTGTACGCCTGGTTTCGTGATGAGCCTGTGGCACGGGTACGAAACCGACGCGCCGACGGACGCGCCCGCAGTGGCTGCTCAACTGGCGGGCAACCTTTGCCGTTGCACCGGCTATGGCCCGATCCTGGCTGCGGCAGCCGAAGCGCGCAGCGCCGCAGAGCCACCCAGCGACCGCAAAGAGGCCCGCGCGCGGTTGACGTCGCTGAACGCAGGGCCGCTCGCCTACGCAACCGCGCAAGGAGAATTTTGGGCGCCGCATGATGTCGATACGCTGGCGATGCTGATCGACCAGAACCCTGACGCCACCATCTTGGCCGGCGCGACGGATATTGGCCTTTGGGTCACAAAACACGGCTTTCAGCCACGCAAGATGATCTACATCGGCGACTGCGCCGAACTGGCGGAGGTCGAGGAGACATTGACCGGCCTCCACATCCCTGCAGCGGTCAGTCACGCCAAGGCGATGACTGCGCTGGCAGATCTTTTCCCCGATATGGGGGAGCTATGGCGCCGCTTCGCCTCGCCCCAGGTGCGATCTGCAGGCACACTTTGTGGCAACATCGCCAACGGATCGCCGATTGGCGACGCCGCGCCGGCGCTGATTGCGGCGGGGGCGACGCTTTGGCTGCGTAAGGGCGATGCGCAACGGCAGATCCATCTGGAGGATTTCTTCCTCGATTACGGCAAGCAGGACCTGCGTCCCGGAGAATTTGTGGAAGCCGTCGGCGTCACTGCCCCGGATGAGCCGATGGATCTGCGCTGCTACAAGATCGCAAAACGGTTCGATCAGGATATCTCATCTGTTCTTGCTGCGATCAGCGTGCGCCGGCGGGGCGACCGGATCGCAGAGGCGCGCATCGCCTTTGGCGGCATGGCCGGCACGCCGAAACGCGCCAGCGCCGCTGAGGCTGCGCTGAAAGGCCAGGTTTTTGACGAGGACGCGTTTCGGGGCGCAATGGCTGCTTTGGCCGAAGATTTTGATCCAATGGATGATCATCGCGCCTCGGCCGCATATCGGATGAAAGTCGCGCAGAACCTGCTGTTGAAGTATTTCCATGAAATGACCAGTGGCGATATCCGCATCATCGGGCGGGGACGCGCTCAGCTGGCCTCGTCCGCTACTGGGACCGCTGAATGATGGATGGTCAACCGCCCCTCGCCGCCAACGCCGTGCGCCATGACAGCGCTGACCGGCACGTCGCCGGTACTGCGCAATATACCGACGATGGGGCGGAACCACCGGGCATGACCCACATCGCCCTTGGCCTGTCGACCATCGCGCGCGGCAAGGTGGCGGGCGGCGATCTTGCGCCTGTGCGCGCCGCGCCGGGCGTTCTTGCCGTGCTTACAGCCGATGAAGTGCCGAACCTGAACGACACCGGCCCGGTCGTCCATGATGAACCTGCCTTCGCCCTGTCCGAAGAAACTGGCGGCGCGATCAGCTATCACGGGCAATGTCTGTTCGCCGTAGTCGCCGAAACCCGCGCCCAGGCCCGTGCCGCTGCTAGACTGGCTGTCATCGAGTATGTTGAAGCCAAACCGATCCTGACAATCGACGACGCGATCCGGGCCAGTTCCTTTTTGTCGGAGCCTTACCGCATGGCCCGCGGCGACGCCGGTCGCGGCTTGGCGCGCGCCGATCACATACTGACGGGCCAAATGGAGATTGGCGGTCAGGATCATTTCTATCTGGAAGGTCAGATCGCCATCGCGACGCCGGGCGAGAATGACGAACTGCATATCCTCTCGTCCACCCAGCACCCGTCCGAGGTGCAAAAAGTAGTCGCAGAAAACCTTGGTCAGCCGCTGAACGCCGTCACTGTTGAGGTGCGGCGCATGGGCGGGGCTTTCGGAGGCAAGGAAACCCAGGGCAATCTGATCGCGGTCGTCGCCGCGCTGGCGGCGAAAGTGACGGACCGACCCGCGAAACTGCGGCTGGACCGCGATGACGACATGGTGCTGACCGGCAAACGCCACCCGTTTCGCATCGCCTATGAGGTTGGCTTTGACGACACTGGGCTGATCAGCGCGGTTCGGCTCGAACAATGGGCAAATTGTGGTTGGTCGACTGACCTGAGCCACGCCATCGCGGACAGGGCGATGTTTCACGCAGACAATGCGTACTTCTATCCGGCGGCTGAGATCGTCTCGCACCGCTGCAAGACCAACCTTGTGTCAATGACAGCTTTTCGCGGCTTTGGCGGACCGCAGGGGGTGCTGGGCGCCGAGCGGATGATGGAACATATCGCTCACCATCTCGATATTGATCCTCTGGCGGTCAGGCGGCGCAATTTCTACGAAGCAGCAGATGGCCCGGGCGAACGGGTCACGACGCCTTATCACATGACGGTCGAGGACAGCGTGATCGACCGGATCGTTGATGATCTAGCCGACAGTTCTGACTATCACGCCCGCCAGGCGGAAATCGCGGAATGGAACGCGCAGCATCAGTACATCAAGCGCGGCATCTCGCTGACGCCGGTGAAATTCGGCATTTCATTCACCACAACCTTTCTTAACCAGGCCGGGGCGCTGGTGCTGATCTATCAGGATGGATCAATTGCCCTGAACCATGGCGGTACAGAGATGGGCCAGGGTCTGTTCCAGAAGGTCGCGCAAGTGGCCGCTTCGGAATTTGGCCTGCCGTTGAATCGGGTGCGGATCACGTCGACCCGCACGGACAAGGTGCCGAACACATCCGCCACCGCTGCATCGTCCGGATCTGACATGAACGGTATGGCGGTGAAGGACGCCTGCGATCAGCTGAAGGCCCGCCTGTCTGACTTTATCGGCAAGACTGAACTATTGTTCGAAAACGGAGCCGTTTTCTGGTCAGGCGGGCGCGTTTCCTGGGATCAATTGATCAAGGACGCCTACATGCACCGCGTATCGCTGGCCGCCTCGGGGTTTTATGCGACGCCCAAGATCGAATGGGATCGTGAGGCGGGCAAAGGCAGGCCGTTTTACTATTTTGCTTACGGAGCCGCCGTGACTGAGGCGGCGCTGGACGTTCTGACAGGCGAGAACCGCCTTGTCCGCGCAGATATCCTGCACGATGTTGGCAAATCGCTGAACCCCGCGCTTGACCTTGGTCAGGTGGAAGGCGGTTATATTCAGGGCGCAGGCTGGCTGACGACGGAAGAGCTTTGGTGGAACAGACATGGCGTGCTGAAGACCCATGCGCCGTCGACCTACAAGATCCCAACAGCCAGCGATCGACCCGAAGTAATGAACGTTGCGCTTTGGCCAGGTGGGGAAAACCGCGAAATGACGATAAAACGATCAAAGGCGGTGGGTGAACCACCCTTGATTCTTGGTGTATCGGCCTTTCTGGCGCTCCAACAGGCAGCAATTGCTGCGAACGGGGCATGGACTGCGCCAGACGCCCCTGCCACAGCGGAACAGCTTTTGTTGGCGTTGACTAAGCCTTAGCCAGCAAAATCAACCAAGGTGTTCGCCGGAACGGCTGATTGGTCTGATCGGGTCAAGACATCAACGGTCAGCGCAGAAAATGGCACCAAGTTAAGACGATCGCCACCCAAGGTAGCGCCGAAATGGCCAGCCAAACCATGGGAGCGACGCAACAATCGTCGTGAGCGGCGGATGCCGCACCGCAAAGGGCGACAACAGAAAAAGCATAGCGTTAAAGAGAATGTGGAGCGAAAAGGCGACTTCCATAACACAATCGTTCCAAAGTGGAACAAGATGAGGATAGCCCCCACAAAACGTGCAAGGAGGGTCGGAAGAAAATCAGAATGGCGACCAGTTCCACGTATGATATCCGTGGCTAACGCCGCCCCATGAACTTGCGAACGCGACAAGTTGCAAGAGAAGCAGTGCAACCAACGCCCTGACCCAAAACCGGCGCCACCAGATCACGCCCAGATTACCACTCAGTATCGCCAACGGGATTAACAGATACGCGCTTAGCGGCAAACCGTGCCAGGCCATCCATGCAACTGGCCATTGTGGCAAAAAGGCTTCCGCATCCGCGATCGCAGACTTTTGAAGACGCTGAACAAAGCCAACGAGGCTATAAAGCGCGATCAGATAATATGCCTGCACTATCAGCCGCGCACGGATCAGGATTTGGGCGTGTTCGCGCCAACGGGGCGCCGGCGTGGCACCAGCAGACATCCAGCGCACCAACCCCCTGAGAGCTGGAGAGCGGATCATGATCCACCCTCATAACGCCATTCTCCCCAGACATAGGTATCTAAGATTTCCCCAGTTTTGCGGCGTTCAAGGGCTTCGTTTAAGTGTGAGACGATACGGTATTCAACCGGTTGACCGATTGACAGAAACCCACGCTCCATCGCCCGCCTACGGTCTTTAGCGCGCGACGGGTCCGTTTGCTGAAGTTTAACCATCGCTTTCAGCGCTTTGACGAATGTTGTGCCGCTCCAAGTTGCGTCAGGGAAGATGTCAGGCAGCTCAAAATATGCCATCGGAGGATCAAAAGCGCGATTTCCAATCTTGGTTACCTCAAGCTCCAAGGTCCAGCTTGGCCGATCAACTGCAGAAAAAAGAGACCAATTGAATACGGGGAAAAACTCCCCACCGCGCAAGCCGCCCAACACCGCAACGACAGCATAGGCCACAAAGAATAGCGGGATCCCAAATTTGGTGGCGAGATAGGACCTAAGTCCGCTGGAGCGTTTTATGTCGGGGGAATTTTCGCCGCTGGAAAAATGTGAAGACGTCAAGCAACCTCGCAGCTGTACATCGGTCAATATTTCAAGCGAATGCAGGGAGTTTTGGCGCGCAGCTGAGCGTTGCGGCAAAGCCTGAGGGCGTCAGATCACGCGTTGAGATTGCGCTGTTTTCGACGATCTGTAATGTTTCGTCCAAAGGCGGTCGCGCGTAAATGCAGGGATTATCTGCCAGGCAAATCTGCGCAAGCAACAGAACGCAAAGCATTCCGACATCACCGCGCGACCGTGGATGAATTGAAGCGATTCGTCTGAATAGTGAGTTACAATGTAACGGGTTTTAGCGCAGGGCTTTGCCGCGCGATCATGCCTGCCTAAAGCGCCCGACGCGCTCGCAATGCAGCCGAGATTGTCCCATCATCCAGGTAATCCAGCTCCCCACCAACAGGCACGCCCTGAGCGAGCGAAGTTACGGACACGCCGGCCCCCGCCAACTGATCAGCGATGTAGTGCGCCGTGGTCTGGCCATCGACAGTTGCGCCGAGGGCCAGGACCACCTCGGTGACATCGTCAACCTCCGCTCGACGGACGAGGCGCGGGATGCGCAGGTCATCCGGGCCAATCCCATCCAATGCGGAAAGAACGCCGCCCAATACGTGATAGCGCCCACGGAACACGGCCGCCCGTTCCATCGCCCATAGGTCGGCGACATCCTCAACCACGCAGATCGACGAAGCGTCGCGCTTGGGGTCGCGGCAGACGCCGCACACTTCCGCCGTATAGATGTTCCCGCATTCGACGCAAACGCGCGCATTTTCCGCAACCTCAGCCGCTGCGCGGGCGAGGGGGATCAGCATCAACTCGCGCTTTTTGACCATCTGCAAAACGGCGCGCCGCGCAGAACGCGGGCCCAGCCCTGGCAGCTTGGCCATGACGTCGATCAGCCGTTCAATTTCCTTGCCCGCCGCGTCATTCATCGCGCGCCTCCGTCACTTCCCATCCGGGACGATGATCGCCGTGCGCCGCGCCAGTCAAGAGGCCGCCGCCCGCACCGCCCCGAAATCAGGTCGCATCCCGCCGATGGAAGCGCGCCCAATCAGATGGGTCAGGAAGGCGGCGACGACAAAACCGCTCCACACGGCTGTGAACAATCCCGCCCAGACCGCTGTCAGGCCCCAGCTGGTGTAGGCGACGAAAAGCGCAGGATAGAGCGCCAGTGCAAACACCTGCCGATAGACGCCGATGATCAGGCTCCAAACCGGGCGTTTCACGCCCTGAAAGAAGCTGGTCACGATGAACATCAGCGAATAAGCGGGCATCATAAGCGCCGCCAATTGCAGATAAGCGACGCCCGAGGCGATAGCGGCAGGGTCGCTTGTGAACAGCCGGGTCATTGCCACCCCTCCCAGCGACAGCATGACTGCGCCAACCAGCGACATCGCCAGCGCAACCGTGATCGCCAGCGTCACGCCCTGGCGCACGCGGTCATAATCCTTGGCCCCGAAATTCTGCGCGACAATGGGCATCGTCGCGAAAGAAATCGCAAGGATCGGCAAGAGGATCAGCTGCTCAACCCGGAACGCCACGCCATAGCCAGCGACGGCGGCGGTGCCAAAGGGCTGCAGATGAGTCTGAATCAAGAAACCACCCGCCATCATCACCATCATGTTCAGGCTGGCCGGGGCGCTTTGGCGCGCCAGATCCGCGGTTAACCGCCAAGTCGGCAGAAACTCCGACAGACTGACGCCTTGCATGGCTTGAGTTTTCAATGCGCGGCTGACCAGCCAGATGGCGACGCCGGTTTGGATCAAGATGGTTGATACGGCGATACCATGAAACCCGAGCCCAGGCAGACCCAACGCCCCGTAAATCAACAACGGGTTCAGACCGACATTGGCGGCAAAGGCGACCATCTGAGCCTTTTTGTTGGTGTTGGTGTCGCCTTGCGCTGTCAGGACGCCGTTCGCCGTAAAACCAATCATGAAGGCGGGAAGGCCGACGAACATCACCTGCAAATAGCTGCTGGATGCTTGAAACACCTCTTCTTCCACTCGCATAAGCATCAGCAGACCATCGCCGTAGGTCATTCCACCCAGCATCAGGATCAGCGACAAAACCGCCGCCGCACCCAATGCGCCGGCGGCGTAGCCCCGCGCGCCATCGCGGTCCTTTTCACCCAGCGCACCGCCTATCAGCGCGCTGCCACCCACGTTCAGCCCAATGCCTACCGCCATCAGTATCATGAATGCTGCGAATGATACTGACAGACCCGCCTGCGCCGCTGTCGAAATCCAACCCGCATAATAGGTGTCAACGACGTTGTAGAGCGTCGTGAACAGCATTCCCAAGGCCGCTGGCACTGCCATTGCTCGCAAATGCGGGCCCAGCGGCCCTAGCGTGAGGTCTCGTTCCGCCATGTTGTGCGCCTTCTCTCGGGGTTACGGATAATTGTGTCATCTGCTCTTTGAATTCAGACGGTTGATCAAAGAATCATTTCAGAACAGATACCTTGCATGGCTGCATTAACCTTAGTAATTCACCTTAAGCGGGTGTGCGGTGGTCGCCACCCTGTCAGGACCTGATCTCGTTCGTCCATTGATCGGCGACGGGACTGGCAGGTGCGCTTGTGGAGGGTCGAATCGGCCAACCCTGCTCAGAACATCCGCCCGCCAATCGGCGCGTCGAGATCGGGTTTCAGCAGGATCACCTCGCCGTCGTCATCCGGCACACCCAGCACCAGAACCTCGCTCATCACCTTGCCGATCTGGCGCGGAGGGAAATTGACCACCGCCATAACCTTGCGCCCGGGTAAAGTCGCCGGATCGTAATGCTTGGTAATCTGGGCGGAGCTTTTCTTAACCCCGATCTCTTCACCAAAATCGACCCAAAGCTTGATCGCAGGTTTGCGGGCTTCAGGATACGGCTCGGCTGCAGTCACGACGCCGACTCGAATATCGACCTTCGCGAAGTCATCGAATGAAATCTCCGCCACACCGCACCTCTTTCGTATTTAGCGCTTCTACTGGATCGCTTCACTGCGATGCACGGTCCCGAAGAGATTCCGCATGCCACTAAACTGGTGCAACATTCTCTCCCGCACCGGCGCATGGCGCTTCAGTGTTCAGGGGGCGTATGGACGGTCATGCGGCAAAAGAAAAGGGCCGCCCGACGTCACACGCTGGGCGGCCCTTGTTTTAACTTGTCAGCCTCAGGCGGCTTTCATCTCTTCAAACGATGCTTCCACACGGTCCTTGATGACTTTGAAAGCTTCGGTATTGGTTTTCAGGGCGATCTCGGCCAGCTCGTTCAGGTTGGCCAGCGCGTCTTCATAGGCCTTCTTGGCCAGTTCGACCTGCTGCGTCGCTACATCAGTCGCCGACGGCGCCTTGCTGAGGTCAGCCATCTGGCCCTGCATGCCCGAAACAGCGTCCTGCATCATAGCGAACTGCTTTTCGACCATGCTCTGAAAACCAGAGGCGGCGACCTGCTGGGCTTTCATCAGCGCTTCGACGTTTTTACGCTGGCCGTCCATCAGCGACGCGCCATCCACTGCGCCCAATTCGGACATCTGGAACATATTCGAGAAATCGGAGTCATCCATCATCTTGGCGATTTTCGATAAATCAAACGGAGTGTTGTCGAGTGCGAACATCGTATCAGCCCTTCCAGGTATGCAGTTTCATGCTGCGATGCACCATTATTGGTGCATCGCAGCATACATGTCAAGAATTATTGTGCATCGCACAATATCTTCAGACCTCAGGCCCGGCCGACGGCCTCAGACATCGCGACATTCAAGGCTTGTTCTGCGGTGTCATCGCCCCAAGCGACCAACTGGAACGCAGGATAGAACTGTTCGGCCGCCAGCACGGCACCCTTCAGCATGGCGTCGATCTGGCCGGGTGTCGGCATCACTTCGCCAGCCAGTGTCAGACCATAGCGGAACACCATCAAACCCTGATCCGGCCAGAGGTTGAAGCACCCTGTCCAGATCATGTCATTCGCCTTGTCTAGCAAAAGCGCAAGTTCAGCCAGCTTTTCCTCTGGCGGCTGCATTTCAAAGGTGCAGATCAGGCGTAGCGTTTCATCATACGGGCTCCAGGCGAGAGACAATGAATATGTCTGCCACGCTCCTTCGACAGCCATGGCGATCTGATCATCGGCGACGCGATCAAAATCCCAGGCGCGTCGTTCGGCCAAGGTTTCAACAATATCAATAGGATGAATTTCTTCGGTAAGAAGGTCGTGCTCTGCGATGGCCATGCCTCGCGCTCCCTTGTTTTGGATAGCGCCTTGCGAGGCCGCGCCCGCAAGGGGCTGATGGGATGCCAATGGGTCGTGTGTCTGCTCAATTTACCCACTAAATATGGTGGACGAAGACCGAATTGCCGTCAAAGGGTTTTTTGTAAATTTTTGACATAGACGGAACAGCCGCCTGAGAATTGCCACAATTACCCGCAACCTCGGACACTTGATTGGAATTCTTCAATAAAATCAATGGACACCTTTTTAGGATCTACGAAGTCTGATTTCTCGTGGGCGTACAGACTTGGTTAGTTCGATAGGTTGGCAAGGCTAACCAGACATTCGGCGATTAAGCTGCCGTTGACAGAACTGCCTTAATGCGACGGCTGTGGTTCCTGGAAGCTGCCGTTGGTTCAATCCGCAGCATTTTGGTACCAACAAGGCCCGAATTGCGGACATTGTTGACCTTCGCTGCAACTGCGAGAATTTGGGCGTGGCTGGTTGAAGTTTAGAAGCCTCGATGGAAAGCGGACATGCAGTTTGTTGTTTGCTGGCGTCGATAGCATACCAGTTGGCCGCACTGGAAAGGCGGATCGAGCGGCTGCGCGCGCCGAACTGAACGGCCGGCGCGTGTAGAGGTTGGCGTAATATTAGTTGATTGATCTGAGGTTTGGCATTGGTGTTTGAGATGAGCGCACACACTTCAACAAACATGGCACGTTTGGATGAAAAATATCGGAACCCAGACAGCGTTCACGAACGACCGGCGGCGTTCGAACTGGGCATGTCCATTCCATTCGGAGGCAGAGAAATCTGATGAAAATTGAATTAGACCACTTGCTGTGGGCGGCGCCTGATCTTGATGCGGGAACCGCGCTTTTTAAACAGATCTCCGGCGTCGCGCCTGTTATCGGTGGCTCCCACCCTGGCTTTGGCACTCGAAACGCGTTGACCAGCCTGTCAGATGGTGAATATCTCGAAGTTATCTCGCATGATCCAGCGCAGGATTTGGCTGGTACAAGGGGCGCGCTTATCGCTGCGATGACCCAACCCCAAATGCTGACATTCGCCCTACGCACCGCCGACCTCGGTGAAGTTGCGCAACGCGCGCGGGATGCTGGCTTAGCAACCGAGGGGCCCATCGACATGTCGCGAGCGACGCCTGAAGGTGGGCTTCTCCAATGGCGGGTGCTACGATTAGCTGATGAGCGCTGGCCCGGGCGATTGCCGTTTTTCATCGACTGGAAAGATACGCCGCATCCGGCCCAAACTACGCCGGGCGGCTGCAGGCTAGACGACATTTATGCGCTATCTCCTGATCCGCAGGTCCTACGCTGTGTCTATGAAGCCATTGGGTGCGATGTGCCCGTGTATGCAGGCGCGGTGAATGGCCTGTTGGCGACGTTAACCGGACCGAATGGCAAATTCGTGCTAACCTGAAAAGGTAGGGATATGGCTTTTGAATTCGGCCCTTTGCTGCCTTCGGCGACTACCCCCGACTTTTGCAGGTGCGTTCCCTAAAGCCGCCATTGGTTCGTTCTGCAGTATATTGAGTTGGCAAGGGGGAGATCCCTGCGTTCGACCGGACCGTCAGTTGACCTCGTACTCTCGGCCTAAACGAGCACGTGGTGCCGCACAAATGCGTGACAGGTCCATGGCACGGTTCATTCCTCCTTCTTTCCAAAAACTTCTCTCGTGAACCTGCAGGAGGAGCATCCAAACCATCTAAACGTCGCCTGTACTCACATCTGAGTGGATCAGTCAGATGACGGCTCGGAACTCTCTTGGGAAAATGCAGTGCCAAACGCTAGCGTCGTCTTACGACTGATACTGAAATAGCAGCAACGCAGCTAAAACTAGTCAGGCATTCCATCAGATTTTGGTAAGCTAGGGTCCATTAGATCCCAAGGCTGTGCGCTCTTTACATAGATGTCTCGGCTCGGCTCGTACCAGCTGGGATCATCCAAACTACCTGCGAACAGGATCATTGCTCCCTCACTCGCCTTGTTGATCAGAAAGAGCGGTGATCCACACTCTGAGCAGAAGCCGCGAAGCATAGCATGGCCGCGATCTGCTGGGCGCTCGAACCATTTGGTTCCCCTTTCTCGAGCTTGCAATCCGTTTGTTTTACTAGGACTGCTGGAAAATAGGCACTTCCGGTAGCCTGCTGGCAATCACGACAGTGGCAATTACCCATGTAACGGGCAACACCCTCAGATTTGTACCGGATTGCTCCACACGAGCACCCACCGGAGAACTATTCGGACAACATATTCGATCCTTCCTAGCTCATTTTAGGAAAAAGAAACAACTTCGCAACAAGTCACTATCCTTGTCTGGTTATGTTGTAATAAAAGTAGGTTTGCACCGCAGAGCGAGGCAAATCGCGCCTGAGATAAAACAGTTTTTCCAAGTCGGTTAAACGTTGGCGGCTCAAACCTGAATGTTTGGGTCAAATGACGATGCGGCCCCTCTATTTGCGGTCGCGTAGCAACGACTAGTTCTCTATGTTTTCCGTGAGGCCTAACTGACCCTGACCTCAATCGAATTGAGTTGACGACATACGACTATGAAATTGTCGCCGAAGCGATTTAGCAAAAAATCAACTTAGCCTGAGCAGCGACACCTGAGTGGTCCAAGTTGAAAGTTTATGTATAGTTGCCTTTGATCCATCGGGACAATGGCTTCCGGCCCCAGTGGGCGGTACCTGCATACGCTGATTTACCTAGCGAACTCGATCCAGAATGCCGACCAGCTGACCTATTATGCCGACTATTTCTCCGATACCAAGGCGGACGAGCATAGCGCACAACGGCGAGGTGCCCGGTACCTGAAGGAAACCTGCGCCGTGATCGACGATCAGATTAGCGGCAGCGAATGGGTTTTGGGCAACCGGAGCAACCTGGGGGACTTACATCTCTTTTTGCTGACGACATGGCGGCAGGCGGATCGGGGGCATCTGGAGATGGACGAATTCCCTGACGTCAAACGCATCGCTGATATGGTTCTACAGCGGCCAAGCGTGCAGCGCGTCTTTGCGGACTGATTGGCAAACCAGAGTTGCTGACCCTGGCGACTTCCAGTTCTCCGGCAGGTGACGGCCTGCCTACTCCACCAGATTGGCGGCGACGACATCCTCGTTCCAATCGAGGCCCAACCCGGGTTTATTCGGCACGATCAGGTCGCCGTCGCTGAGCGCATATGGCTCCTGCAGGATCCGATCGGCCCAGCTCTGCCACTCGAGCCAGTCGGCGGTTTCCGTGACCCTCATGACGTGGGCGCCAACCTCAGGGTAGAGATGCGTTGACATGGGAACGCCCCAGGCCCCGGCGATCCCTGCTGCGCGCATCCAGCCGGTCACACCGCCGATGCGCATGAAGTCAGGCATCACCAGATCGCAGGCGCCCGCCTTCAAAGCCATGTGCATCTCGCGCGGGCTATAGAAGTTCTCGCCGATCATCAACGAGGTCTTCAGATCATGCTTCAGCTTGGCATAGCCGTCTAAATTGTCGTAGACGACGGGCTCTTCGATCCATTCCAGCCCCTGGTCGTCGATCTCACGGGTCCGGTGCATGGCCTCGGACATGGTCAAGCCCTGGTTGTAGTCGACCATCAGGGATGTCCCGGCCCCGACCGCCTCGCGCACGGCGGCGATGGTTGCCAGATCCATCGCGGTGTCCTCGCGACCCAGCCGTAGCTTGAGGCCCTTGAAACCGCTCCCCGTTCCTTCGGCCTTTAGCTCCACCGCCTCGACCGCGACTTCTTCGGGCGCCTTCAGCCATAGACCGTTCGAGTTATAAGCCTTCACAGGCCCCGGCGTGCCGCCGAGCAGCGTGCACAGCGGCATGTTGGCGGCCCGCGCCAGCGCGTCCCAGACCGCCATATCGACACCGGAAGCCGCGATCATCGACAGCCCAGCATATCCAACGAAATGCAGCGACTTGCGCGTCTTGTCATAAATCTCGGCGGGCGCCAGCGGCTGCCCGGCCAGCATCTCACTCATGTCGTTCAGCGCAGGCACGAGATACTTCATAGATTTTGGCACATAGGGTTCGAGATAGGCGCGGCCAGGAACACCCTCTTCGGTCTCGACATCGATCAGGATCAGCGGCCACTGAGGAATCGTGGCGATCCGGGCGACGACGGGCCGGTCGAGTTTCAGCAGAACTGGGCGGGCCGTCAGACTGCGAAACGTGAGCTTTTCATGCATCCTATGTCTCCCTTCAAGACGTTGGTCAGGTATCCTGTTCAAGTGCCTCGGCAGCAAGAACGCCGGCGCCATCCAAGCGCGCGATCTCGTCTGGTCCGTATCCAAGCTCGGCCAAGATTTCGGCGTTCTGTTGGCCAAGGAAGGGCGCCGCCCCTCGAATGATGGCGGGTGTTTCACTGAACCGCGCGGCAGGGCGCGGCTGGCGGATCGTCCCGGTGTGCGCGTCCTCGAACTCTTCGATGATCGCGTTATTGATCGCCTGGGCGTTGTTGACGATCTCGGTCCGGGCCAGCACCGGCGCATTGGGTACGCCTTCACGGTCCAACCGGGCCAGGATGTCGTCACGATCCCATTGGGCGATTTCGTCGCTCATAACCTGACGCCGGGCGACAACGTTCCGGGACCGCGCGGCGGCGGTGCTGAAGCGGGGGTCCTCGATCAATTCTTCCCGCCCGAAGGCCCGGCACATGCCGGACCATTCCGCATCCGAAAGCGCCCCGGCGGTGATGTGCCCGTCGCGTGTCGCAAAGACCAGATCCAGCCCGAGCTGCCCGACGCTGGGGTCGCGCTCGTTCCCGACGAAGGACAGGCTTGAGCTTGCCTCGGGCCAGAGAAAGGCGATCATCGTGTCGAACATGGACACGCGGATGTGCTGACCCTTGCCTGTGCGTTCGCGGGCGAACAGCGCCGCCGAGATTGCCTGCGCCGCAGTGATGGCGGTCGTCTTGTCGGGGATGACCGTGCGTACCATGCGTGGCTGGCCGGTCTCGCGGTCGCGCTGCACATCGGCAAGGCCAGAGGCCGCCTGGATCACCGGGTCATAGACCCTCTGATGCGCGTAGGGACCGCTTTCGCCGAACCCGCTCATCGAGACATAGAGGATGTCTGGCCTGATCGCGCGCACGGCCTCCTCGCACAGCCCCATTCGTTCCATCGCGCCGGGCCGGTAGTTCTGCACCAGAACGTCGGCGGTCGCGACCAGCTTCTTCACGACCTCGAGACCCTCGGGCGACTTCAGATCCACACACAGCGAGCGCTTCGAGCGGTTGCAGGACAGAAACGAACCGGACATGCCGCGATACCGGTGTCCCAGCTTACGCAGCAGATCGCCCTGTGGCGGCTCGATCTTGATCACATCGGCGCCCTGATCCGCGAGCATCATTGTCGTGATCGGACCGGCCATTATGACCGTGAGGTCAAGGACACGGATCCCAGCCAGCGGTCCTTGCTGTTTCGGTTCAATCACCATTTTCTCCTGCTCATGAGCGGCCGCCTAGACCTCGTTCATCTCGGTTGCCGCCCTGTAGGCGGGACGCGCCGCCATCATGTAGAAGTAATCCATCAGGTAAGCCGGCAGGGGAATGTCATACCGCAGCGCCCAGTCGAGGCACGAAGCGAAAAGCACATCGGCGGGGCTGAGCCGCTCGCCCATCAGGAACGGCGCGGCAGCGCGGGCCTGCCTTTCCATCCTCTCCAGCTGATACAGGAAATACGTCTGCCCGCCGTCGACAGCCACTGGCGCATCGCCATAAAGGTGCTTCAGCGGCCCGTGACGGCGCATCGTATAAAGACCGTTCGCATCCAGTTCCGACATAATGAAAAAACACCATTCCAGATGTCGGGCCCGCTGCACCATGTCACCGGCACGGAAGATGTGGCCTGGGATGTCGAACGCCTCGGTCATGTAGATCAGGATCGCCGCGCTTTCTGTCAAGACGACCTCTCCATGACGCAGCAACGGCACCTTGTGGCGCGGGTTGAGGGCGAGATATCCGGGCTCCTTCGTCTCTCCGGTCCGGGCTTCGATCGGCATGTGGGTGAACGTCAAACCGATCTCGTGCGCCATCCATAACGTGCGATGCGTCCGTACGGTTCCCGCGCCCCAAAGCTCGATCGAATTTGTCATCGCCGTCCTCTTGCGGTCTTGCACTACCAGACTTCGCCGAAAGGTCTGAGATCAACCAAGAAGGACCAGGTCGAGCGGTGCTGATGGGCGACGCGGAACATCTCTTCGGCAATCGCATAGGGCTCGGCAAAGTACTCATCAGGCGCATCCGGGGCCAGCATAGGCCGGGTACGCGGTGTGTTGATCGCAGCGTCGATGACGAAATAGGCGACATGGATGCCTTGCGGCCCGAATTCGCGCGCGATGGACTCGCTGAGAATTCGCTGTGCCGCCTTGGTCGAGGCAAAGAACCCCCAGTGCGCCTTGCCGCGTGTCGCCGAGGTGTTTCCGGTCACCAGGATCGCGCCGCCCCCTGCCTCCAACATGCCCGGGATCGTCTGCTGCGCCAGATAAAGCAGCGCGGTGGTGTTTACCCGAAAATTCTGTTCCAGCTCGGCCGGATCCTGTTCCAGCATAGGGCCCCGCGTCGCGCGCGGCGCGTTGTGGATGACGATTTTTGGTGGGCCCATCTCGACTTTGATCCGGTCCACGGTTTCGACCAGGGCGTCCAGATCACCGACATCGCAAGGATAGGCCCCGCCGTCATATTTCGCGGCCAGATCCTTCAGGTTCGCGGTATTTCGGGCCAGCATCGCAACGCGATAATCGGTGGAAAACCGCAGGGCGATTTCGGCACCTGTGCCGTGTTCGGGGCCGACCCCGGTGACCAGGCAAACGGGTTTCTCGCGCCCTACCACGCTCATAATTGAAACGCCGGGCGCGCCGCAATTTTGGCGAACCAGTTCGAAAGCGCTGGCCAGCGGTCGAGATCCATCTCCAACGCCTTGGTCATACGCACAGTGAAAAAGCCGCTGATGTCGGCCACGGTGAAATGATCCAACGCCACCCAGTCGCGGCCTTGCATGTGCGGTTCGACGCGGTCGAAGAAGATCGAAGCCATCTCTTTGCTACGCGTCACCAAATCGGGAAGCTGCGGCAGGTCTGAGCGTGTGCCCGGCACGACTCTGCCTGCGAACATCGGCACATGGTTGCGTACGGCGTGCAGCATCGGCAGGAAGCCATCAAGTTCGAAGCGCCTCAGCCACATGTCGATCTCGGCGCGGTCCTGAGGCGTCTTCCCAAACAGCAAGGGGCCTGGCTGCGTCTCGTCCAGATAGCGGCAGATTGTAACCGACTCGGCAATCACAGTGCCGTCGTCCAGTTCCAGAAACGGTACGCAGTGGAAGGGGTTCATCGAGGTATACGGTTCGAAGAACTGGTGGTCCTCGCGCACATTTAACTCCTGCGTCGGGAGCTCGATCCCCTTTTCGGCAAGGAAGACGCGAACTCTCTGAGCATTCGCTGCAGGCGGAAAATCATAAAGCTTCATCAGGGCCTCGCCGCAGTTACTTCGGTTTGACTGACTTTAGAAATTGAAGTTAGTCTACGCTGAAGTCAACTAATGACTCTGGCAGATCAGGGAGCGCCCCATGAACGATCAATCGCCCGTTACCGTCGCTGATGTTACAGCGGAAACCATCACCAAGAACGTTGTCTGCACATCGTGCGACGGGTTCTGCCCCGTCTTGGCCAAAGTCAAGGACGGGCGTGTCATCAAGGTGACGCCCCGCGATCACCCTTTCTTCAAGGACGTAATCTGTATGAAGGGCGCTTATGCGCCTAAAGCCTTCGCGCATCCCGATCGGCTGTTGTACCCGCTGAAGCGCAAGGGCGCGCGGGGCGACAACGACTGGCGGCGTGTCAGCTGGGACCAGGCGTTGGACGAAATCGCAGAGAAGCTGCAGAAGGTCGTCGTCCAGCATGGGCCCGAGGCGCTGGCCGTCGCCGGGTCCAACGCGAATACGGGCACGGATAACGGCCTGACGCGGCGCTTCATGAACGTGCTGGGATCGCCCAACTGGATTGGCGGGGTCGCGTATTGCATGGGCAATACGGCGGCGGTGAACCGGATGGCCTATGGCTGGTATCCGCGCGCCGATGTGATCAACTCAGACTGCATCGTGCTGTTCGGCCACGATCCACGGCGGCATTCCTGGACGCTGGAGTACAAATCCATCCGCACAGCACAGGCCAAGGGTGCCCGGCTGATCACGCTGGACCCTCGCCGGTCCGAAAATGCCGAGGCTTCGGATATCTGGCTGCCGCTGCGCGCCGGAACCGATGCCGCGATGATGCTGGGCTGGATGCATGTCATTCTGGAGGAAGAGCTTTACGACAAGGACTTCGTACGCGACTGGTGCCATGGCTTCGACGCCTTTGCAGAGCGGATCCGCGAATATCCGGTGGACCGCGTCGCAGAGATAACTGGCTGCGACCCTGAACAGATCCGCGCTGCGGCGCGCATGTACGCGCAAGCAGACGCCGCAACGATCCCCTGGTCGCCGATCACTGACCAGCAAGTCTCATCAACCTCGGCAATCCGAATGCAGTGCTATCTGCGCGCACTTTGCGGGAATCTGGACAAAAAAGGTGGCGAGTTGTTCATCGGCTTCGACAGTCAAGTCCTGAGCGACACCGAGGTCGAACGGCATGACCTTCTGGCCCCTAAACAAAAGGCCAAACAGTTGGGCGCAGACGAGCATCCGGTCTTCACCTATCGTGGGATGGAGCCGCTGGGCCCGGCGACCAAAAAGGTCTGGGGCCATGAATACGCTAATCTGGTGGGCGGCTGCTATATGGCAGGTCCGAAGAATGTCTTCAAGGCGATGGCAACGGGCGATCCCTATCCGGTGAAAGCGTTCATCGCGCTGGCCAACAATACGCTGATGTCGTTCGCCGATACCAAGCGGATCCATCAGGGCCTGATGAACCAGGATCTGATCGTTGCCTTTGAACAAATGATGACACCAACGGCGCAGATTTCGGACTACATCCTGCCGGGCGACAGTTGGCTGGAACGCGCCCAGATGATGGCTGGTGTGTCAGATCAATCCATGGAGCCGCCGGGGGAATGCCGCGATGTCGGGCACTTCTGGCTGCAATTGGCAAAGCGCATGGGGATGGAAGAACACTTCCCCTGGGCAGATACGCGGGAGGTCCATGATTGGCGGCTTGCGGGATCTGGCAAGACCTGGGACGAAGTTGTCGTTGACGGTCGCCTACCCCGCGACAAGCGCGCCGAAAAGAAATACCTGCAGACCGGCTTTGCCACGCCCACCGGTAAGGTGGAGCTGGACTCGACCGTGCTTTCGTATCTGGGTTTTGACAGTTTGCCTTACTACCGCGAGGCAGCAGGTGCCACGGTTGACTATCCGTTGGTGTCCTTCATTGGGTTGCCGGATGACGAATACTACCGAACCGGCCACCGTCACATCCGCGAGCTCCGGGTGCGGGCACAGGACCCAACCCTGTTTCTGGCACCCGATGACGCGAAAGACCTGGGCCTGACGGATGGTGATTGGGCAGAGGCTGCGAACCCGACAGGCGCCATGAAGGGCCGCGTCTATGTGCGGACATCCATGCCGAAGGGTCTGGTCCGTATCCCGCACGGCTGGTGGAAACCAGAATCCCGCCGCGGCGGGGATGTGTTGTCCGGCATGTGGGATTTTTCAGATGCCCAGATGACCCCAGATGACGACCCCGATCTGATCGACCTGGAGCAAGGTATCCCCCACCTGAAGGGCGTTCCCTGCCGGGTGACGAAGCTGGGCGCAGAAGACGTCGCCCGGTTGGAGGCGATCTACGGTTCGACGGACGAACTGCCCCGAGGACCCGAAGGCAAGGTATTGCGCTCGGACGCCAAGACAGCAGACTTCATGATCGACGACAGCTTCACAACAGACGTCGAATTCCAGGCGGTCGAGCTGAGTTTGTGGGGCAAGAGCACGCTTTGACGGAGGAAGATATGGCGCCTTTGGACAATACGGACGTGGCAACACTGGCCGAGCGTATGCTGGCCGACTACGACAATGCGACCCCGGGTACGGTCTTTGCCGAAGGATTGCGGCTATCGGCTACCGAAGCCTGGCAGCTGCAATCCGCCGTTGCGAGCCTGCGCGAACAGCGCGGCGAGCAGGTCATCGGCTACAAGATCGGATGCGTGTTCG
This sequence comes from uncultured Pikeienuella sp., assembly GCA_965659735.1. Classification (GTDB taxonomy): domain Bacteria; phylum Pseudomonadota; class Alphaproteobacteria; order Rhodobacterales; family Rhodobacteraceae; genus Pikeienuella. The sequence goes on along the minus strand of CBFHXH010000049.1, from coordinate 2,299 downwards.
CGGGCAATCAAAAGATGATGGGCCTGACGCATCCGGCATGGGGACGGCTGTGGTCAACCGAGTTGCATGAAAGCGGCGTCCGTCTGGACAAAGCATCCTATTCGAATCCGTCGATGGAGGCCGAGTTCGGCATCACCCTGTCAGATGCCATCAATGACATTGACCCGGGTAAGGCCACGCCAGATGATTTCTTACCTGCGGTCGAGGCAATTTACCCGGCCATCGAGATCCACAACCTGACGCTGCGCGGCGAGGCACCGCACGGGCACGAGCTTTTGGCGAACAACGCGATCCATGCGGGCGTCGTCCGCGGTGCGCCTGTCGCTGATGTTCAGGGCACTCGGACAACCGACCTGAAGCTGATCTATGACGGCACGACCGTCGATGAATGGGATAACCTGAGCTGGCCCAATGACATGCTGACAGCAATCAGTTGGCTGGCCGGGGAACTGGCCGATCTGGGCAAACGGCTGCGCCCCGGAGATCTGCTTCTGACCGGGGCGTGGGGCCCACCGATCCCCATGGACGGACGGACGCATGTCGACGTCACCTCCACCGCCTTTGGCAATGTCTCCGCCGATTTCGTCTAGGATCGCTACTTTCCCGGAAACGTCGGTTGGCGTTTCTCGATAAAGGCCTGCACAGCCTCTTTGTGATCGTCTGTCTGTGCTGCGCAAACCAGCCGGTCGGCCTCCCGATCCAGACAGGTTTTGAAATCTGCCTGGGTCGCCCGGTTGATGTTCTGCTTCATGCAGCGAAGGGCGAGGGGCGGTCCGTTGGCGATCTGCGCGGCCAATTCCGCCGTCCGTTCATGAAACGCGGTTTCCGGGAGCACCTCGTTCAACAGACCCAACGCCCACGCTTCATCGGCATGAACCCGACGGCCGGTGAAGTAGAACTCCTTAGCCTTGGCAGGCCAGACCAATTGGGTCAGTTGCCACGACCCGCCATAGTCGCCGGACAGGCCGATCGCACCAAAGCCCGGTGCAAAGAACGCGTGCTCTGACCCGATCCGCAGATCGCAGGCCAGCGCAATGGACATGCCTGCCCCCGCCGCTGCCCCGGGCAAGGCGGCAATCGTCGGTTTCGGCATCTCGTGCAGGCGCAATGTCAGCGTTTGCTGGCGGTGCTGCAACGCGCGGATCTTGTCGTCGATGGACTGATTGTCCGGCGGGCTACTCCCCATGTCCTCGACGTCACCGCCTGCGCAGAACGCTTTGCCCACGCCGGTCAGCTTGAGAACCCGGACATCGGCATCGGCCTTCAGCACCATAGGCATCTCGCGCAACGCCGGAGTGACGATGTCGCCTAAGTCATTGCGCTTTTCCGGACAATTGAACGACAGGGCCGCGCCGCACAGTCCTCGCAAACTAGTCCGCAGGGGTTGTGGACATGTCTCGAGCCCCGCGATGACCTGCTCGGAATGCGGCAAGCAGATGAAAGCGCAATTGCTATGCGGCGCCGTCGGTGACATTCGCGCCAGAAAGACTTGGTGAAAGAAAGAGCGCCTGAACGGCGGCAGATTTCGCAAACGGGGCCTCAACCTGTAGGCTGGAAACTTAAGTCATTGCGCAGATAGGCTATATAACCGCCTGATCACTGAGGTCGGATAGGTGGTCACAGACGTTCTGACAGTAGTGTCCTACAGATCCAGTCGTCTTCGCGTTGAACGAATGTCTGGAACTCTCGGTCAGCGGCAATGCAGTCCTCCTGCCACGAAGAGTGGTCTGACATCGGATTCGATCGAACTTTGGCGAGCAATCAAGGGCCACATTTGGAGCAAAACGGACCTTCGACTGCGCCGCAACAAAAAAGTGAAACCTTGATCAAGGAGCGAATTTTATCGCCCTTCGCGGCAGGCGCTCGATTTCGGTAGTTATTGGCGAAAACCAGAAGTCTTGGCGAACTCTGGGCCCTCACTTTACAAGCGAGATAGCTCAGTGATCACATTTCAGCCGAGCCTCATGTGGGCCCCAAGTCCCCGACAAATCAATCGACAGGCCAAAGAAACAAAGGCGGTCAATTTCGACCTCAACTACTGTTATTGACATGGATACATAATCTTCTGCTTTGCGTATGGGATGGCGTTATTGATATTCACACTGGAACATTACCCTCGCGGTTTGCGCGCCGCCTGAAGTCGAGTAATGTCGCCCAAAAAACCACTGTATCGCCGCACCGCAGGATGAGGACAGCACATGTCAGTAGAAGTTGAATGGCGGGACTATGACGTAGTCGTCGTGGGCTCCGGTGGGGCGGGAAACATTGCCGCGCGCGCTGCAGCCGAAGACGGCGCCTC
>CBFHXH010000048.1:14357-24367 GCA_965659735.1 uncultured Pikeienuella sp. | reverse complement strand
TCATGGAAACTTGGGCCTTGAATTTTCGTTCGATATCTCAGGGTTTGAAGAGCGCATACAACCGCTCGCTTCAAGCTGTGGTTGGTCTCCTTAATTTACTGAACCAAGTTCGTGGCGTACGACGATCCAGATCTGAAACTTATTGCTGGCGTTAACCGTCACGCACAACAACCCCCACAACCTTCCCCATCCCTTTCACAAACGTCTCCGTATCCTGCGCCACCAGCATCAGCCCCTTGGACGCCATCATCATCGTAAACGCCGCGTCCTCCACCTCCGCGCCCGACTTCTCCATGCCCGCCAGAAACCGCACCAGCGCCTCCTGACAGCGCACGACTGACGCAGGCTCCTGCTCGCCGCCATGTTTCAGCGTCATGGCCATGTCGAAAATCTCCGGCCCATGCGGCGCGCCGTGGATCTTCGGTGCGTAGTCGCCGATCCAACGGGTGAAGAAGGCGACGATGCGGTCATGGGGTGATCCTTCGCCCTCCAACGCCGCGATGGCGAGGTTGGCGGAGGCGTCGCTTGCCCCGCTGATTGCCCAGCCGAGGATATCTTCCTTGGACTTGAACCGGTTATAGAGCGTCTGACGCGACACGCCTGCCGCTTCGGCGAGGTCGCTCATCGAGGTTTTCCTGAAGCCGTAGTTCGAAAAAACCTCCATCACCCTCAAATATTCTGAGTCAGGAACCATGCCTCAACCTAGGCATATTAGACGTTATTTGTAAAGTGCGTCATATCAAAATAGACAATGTGGTCACATAATGTCAAATTTGCCGAAGAGCAGATTCGATGAGCTTTTCACGCCAAGGTGGACGGATGACCCAGGCCCCAACTTTGAACAGACGGCTCTTCATGGGCCTCGGCGCAGCATCGGCGGCGGGGTTGCTGATTGGGTGCAGCAGCGGGCCTGATCCGATTGCGGCCATCACTGATGCGTCTGAGCTCGACAATTTCAACAACGCCTGGCTGCACCTGTCCGATCAGGGTGAAATCACCTTCTTTGTGCCGGCCGCTGAGATGGGGCAGGGGGTTCAGACGGCGCTGACCATGATCATCGCGGATGAGATGGACGCCGACTGGACCGCGATGAACGCTGTGCTTGCGCCCGCGAACACAGATTTCGCCAACCCCGAATACACGGTGCAGACCACCGGTGGCAGCACATCCGTCAAGACATACTGGACGCAGTTGCGGGAGCTTGGCGCCAGCGCGCGAGAGATGCTGGTTGAAGCCGCGGCGCATAAATCCGGCGCACCCGCTTCGTCATTCACGACGGCGGACAGCGTGGTCACGGGCGTTGACGGCCAGCAGTTTTCCTATGCTGAACTGGCGGGCGTGGCCTCAAAACTCTCGCCGCCGTCCAGCCCGCGCTTGAAACAACCGGAAGAGTTCAGACTGATCGGCAAGTCCGTACCGCGCGTCGACACAGAGGCGAAGATCAGCGGCAAGCCGATCTACGGGATCGACGTGGTCGTGCCAGGCATGAAGCACGCCACGATCGCGCAGACGCCTGTGCCCAGCGGCGGCGTCGCTGGCTATGACGAAGCGGCGGCGCTGGCGATGCCGGGCGTCAGCCATGTCGTCGACATACCGGACGGCGTCGCGGTCGTCGCCGACAGCTACTGGCGCGCTTTGAAAGGGTTGGAAGCTCTGGATGTGCAGTGGGACAGCGGCCCGCAGGCCGAGATGAGCACAGCGTCCATGGCGGATGAAATGGCGACATCGATGGCGGCGATGGGTGAAGCGGATATTCGCGGCGCCTCGCAGGTTCTGGACCTGGAATACGACGTGCCGCTGCTGGCCCATCAGCCGTTGGAGCCGATGAACTGCATCGCGCATGTTAAAGCGGACAGCTGCGAGGTGTGGGTGCCGACGCAGAACCTCCACAGCTCGGTCATTCAGGCGGCGGAGGCGACGGGTCTGCCGCGCGACAAGATCAAGGTGAACCCCACTCACGTCGGCGGCGGTTTCGGTCGGCGGCTTGAGGTCGACTATGTCTCGCAAGCTGTTCTGATCTCAAAGACTTTGGGTGCGCCGGTGAAGATGGTATGGTCGCGCGAAGAAGACATGCGCCATGACTTCTATCGCCCCGCCAAGCGGGTGCGCATGCAAATCGGGCTGGGCGATGACGGGGCGCCGATTGAATGGCGCACGAAACTCGCCTCTCCATCCCATTTCCAGCGTTCGCTCGATACGTATTTCCCGGAACTTTCGTGGCTGCCGGTCGCGTCAATCATTGGCGATGTCAGCTTCATGGCGGGGCTGAGCACCGGCTTCACCGAGGGTAACCCGTTTCCATACGAGGTCGGTGATCTGGACACCGATGGCGAGATCATAAAATTCGCTGTCCCGACAGGCTCTCACCGCTCGGTTCAGCACTCATTTTCGGGCTTTTGCAAAGAAGCGGCGATTGACGAATGCGCCGACGCGACGGGGCGCGACCCGCTCGCCTATCGCAAGGCGCTTCTGAAAGATGATCCGCAGTACCGCGGCGTTCTGGATCTGGTCGCGGAAAAGGCCGATTGGGGGGCGCCCGCGCCTCGCCGTCATCAGGGCCTCGCGCTTCATCGGTCATTCGACACGTATGTGGCCGAGGTCGCTGAAGTCTCGGTTGAGGACGATCAGCTGAAAATCCACCGCATCGTCTATGCAGTTGACTGCGGCCTCGTCGTGAATCCTGCGATTGTGGAAAGCCTGGTGACAGGTGGCGTCCTATGGGGGGTGGAGACGGCTATGTTCGGCGAAATCACCGTCGCCAATGGCGCCGTCGAGCAGGGCAATTTCGATGATTATCGCCTGATGTACCTGTCAGAGGCGCCGCCGGTTGAAGTGCACTCCGTAAAAAGCGATGCGCCGCCAACTGGCTTGGGTGAGCCGAGCACGCCGCCCGTCGCAGCGGCGCTGACAAATGCGATTTTCGCAGCGACCGGCAGGCGCATCCGCAGTTTGCCAATCGTTAACAGCGGCCTCGACATCTGAGCGCAGAAGAGGATTTGGGATGATTTCATTCACTGTAAACGGCGCTCCGCGCGAGTTGGATATCGAACCGGATACACCGCTCCTCTGGGCGCTGCGCGATGTGATTGGCCTCCGCGGCACGCGGTTTGGCTGCGGCGCCGGTCTTTGCGGCGCCTGCACCGTTCATGTTGACGGCGTCGCCACGCGCACCTGCATTGTGGCGATCGAGGAAATCGAAGGCGCAAATATCTCCACCATCGAGGGACTGTCAGAAGACGTCACTCATCCGGTTCAGTTGGCCTGGAAGGAAATCGATGTGCCGCAATGCGGCTATTGCCAGTCCGGTCAGATCATGGCGGCTGCGGCGCTCTTGTCGGAAAACCCCACTCCGACGAACGAAGATATTGATGAAGCCATGATGAACATCTGCCGCTGCGCCACGTATCTCTGTATCCGGCATGGCATCCATCGTGCGGTGGAAATCGCCGCGTCCTAAAAGACTTAAGAACACCCCACCGGCTAAACCGAAAGGCCCCAGCCCATGCGATTGAACGTGAACGGCCAGACCCATGAGGTCGATGTCGCCGTGGATATGCCCCTTCTGTGGGTCTTGCGCGACGAATTGAACATTAAAGGCCCGAAATTCGGCTGCGGCATCGCGATGTGCGGCGCCTGCACCGTGCATATCGACGGCGTCGCCACCCGGTCCTGCACCCTGGCGGTTGGGGATGTCGATGGTGATGTGACGACCATCGAAGGGCTGGGCACGCCCGACACCCAGCACATCGTTCAGCAGGCTTGGGTCGAACATCAGGTCGCGCAGTGCGGCTACTGCCAGCCCGGTCAGGTGATGCAAGCGGCCTCGCTGCTCGACACGAACCCCGAACCGACCGACGAAGACATCGACGCGGCGATGAGCGGTAACCTCTGCCGCTGCGCCACGTATCCCCGCATCCGCGCCGCGATCCACACCGCCGCCGCTAAAATGAAGGAGGCATAGACATGGGACGCGTTGCAAAAATCGCCCGCCGCACCTTTCTTCTTGGCTCCGTTGCCGTCGCGGGCGGCGTGGCCTTTGGCTACTGGAAGTATAAACAGCCCTACGGAAACCCGTTGGAGGATCGACTGGCCGATGACGAAGCCTCGTTGACGCCATACGTCAAAGTAGCCTCTGATGGGATCACCATCATCACCCCGCGGGCTGAAATGGGGCAGGGCGTCCACACGACCCTCGCCGCTATGGTGGCGGAGGAGTTGGACGTTGAACTGGACGCCGTAAACATCGAACACGGACCCGCTTCCTACGCCTACTATAACGAAGCGGTGCTGGAGGAGGCGGTGCCTTTCATGCCGACCGACCATTCGTCGATGGCGGGGTTCATGCGCGGCGTCACCAGTATCCCGGCGAAGTTCCTTGCGATGCAGATTACCGGCGGATCGTCCACGACGCCGGACGGCTATGTGAAGATGCGCAAGGCCGGGGCGGCGGCACGGACCGTTCTGGTGCAGGCGGCGACGCAAAAGCTGGGCGTGTCCGAAGCCAGCCTGAAAACCGAAAACGGCCATGTCATCGCCCGCGATGGCGCCAAGGTCGCCTATACCGATCTTGCGTCTTTGGCCGCGACGATTGAACCCCCGGCTGATCCCGAACTGAAACCGCAGTCCGAATGGCGGCTGCTGGGCAAAACCCAGCCGCGCATTGACATGGTGTCAAAGGTCACGGGCGCGGCGCCCTTTGGCGTCGATACGCAGCTTGATGGCATGCTTTACGCCTCCATCCGCGTGAACCCGTATCTGGGCGCAGGCGTCAAATCTTATGACGCGTCCACCACGCTGGGCATGCGCGGCGTGAAGAAAGTTGTCGAAATTACCAACGGCCTCGCCGTCATCGCCACCAACACCTGGTACGCGATGGAGGGCACCAAGGCGCTGGATGTGGAGTGGGAGCCGGCACCATACCCTCTCACCACCGAAGAACACTTTGCTGAGGTTGCAGCGTCCTTCACCGAGGATCGGCAGGACAGCCAGAACCGCAATGACGGCGATGTCGAAGCCGCAATGGCGGGTGGGAACGTCACCGAAATCGAATATCGCGCGCCTTATCTGGCCCACGCAACGATGGAGCCGATGAACGCCAGCGCCTGGCTGCGCGATGGCAAGCTGGATATCTGGGCGGGCAACCAGAACCCGACGCTGGCGCGCCAGTTCGCATCGAACGTCACCGGCATCTCGGCGGAAGAGATTGAGATCCACACACCCTATCTTGGCGGCGGGTTCGGCCGACGCGGAGAGATGGATTATGTTCAACTCGCCGTCGAAGTCGCCAAGGGCATGGAAGGCACGCCGGTCAAAACGACGTGGTCCCGCGAAGAAGATCAGTGCCACGGGTTTTACCGCCCAATTTCCATCGGTCGCGTGAAAGCGGTGATGGAGGGTGGCGCACCCAAGGCGGTGGATATCCAGCTTGCAGCGCCAGCCGCCATCATCGACGCGTTCTCGCGCCAGGGCCTTCCCGCGGCTGGCCCCGACGGGTCGATCCCGATGGCTGCGTGGGATCAGCCCTATACATTCGCAAACTACCGCGTCACCGCCTTCAAGGTGCCGACCATGTTGCCGGTCACGTTCTGGCGGTCCGTCGGCGGCTCGCAGAATGCGTTTTTCCAGGAAAGCGCGCTGGACGAATTGGCCCACGCGGCAGGGGTTGACCCTATTGAAATGCGACTGAAGTCGCTTGAGCATAAGCCCAGCCGGAAGGTCATCGAAGTGGTGGCCGAGATGTCGAACTGGGGCGCAGCGATGCCTGAGGGCCACGGTCGCGGCATGGCGTTCTGCCTCGCCTTCGGCGTCCCGACGGCGGAGGTGATCGAGGTCGCGAATACTGAAGACGGCCTCAAGGTAACGAAAGCCTTTGCAGCGGTGGACGTCGGCACCGCGCTCGACCCCGGCAATATCGAGGCGCAGGTTATGGGCGGGCTGAACTATGGGCTGTCCGCCGCGATCATGAGCCAGATCACCGTCGATGGCGGCGAGGTGCAGGAGACAAACTTCCACACCTATGACGCCATGAGGATGTACCAGGCGCCGTCGATCGAGGTGAGGATTTTTGAGAACGCCGACAAGATCCGCGGCATTGGTGAGCCGGGCACCCCGCCCGCAGCACCCGCGCTGGCGAATGCCATCTTCGCTGCGACCGGCCAGCGGCTGCGCGAGATGCCCTTCAGCAATTATGTGGATTTTGCGTGATCCGCGCACTGATCATTGCTGCGTTCGCGGCCTTCCCGGCGGTGGTCTTCGCCGCTGGGGATATCGTGATCGACCCGCCGGCCTTGGCGACCGAGGCGGAAGGGTTGGAAGCCTGGGGCCGCATCTACAAGGTCACCTCACATCCGCGTTGTTCCAATTGCCACACCGTGCCGTCTGACCGCCCGACGTGGTCTGGTCCGCACTATGGCGACAAGCCTCGCCCGCACGGTATGAACATCTGCGCAGGCGACAGCCGGATTGGCGCTGAAACAAAGCCGTGTTCATTCTGCCATGGCCCTCAAAACGGCGCGGCGCTGCACAGCCCGCCCGGCAATGCCGCTGGCTGGATGCTCGCGCCAGTGGAGGCGCACTGGTTCGGTTAGTCGTTCAACACCATTTGCACCCAGCTTCGCGATCCTGAACGCAATTGCGGACGCACGTTGATGGAGGTGGCCGAGCATCTGGGCCATGACCTGATCCTGCGTTGGGCCTGGGCACCTGGCCCGGGCCGCGAACCTGCGCCATATTCCTTGCAGGCGCACATCGACGATCTTCTGATCTGGGGCGTTGCTGGCGCGCCCTGCCCGAACTAACACGGCTTTTGGGTCTGTTATCGGCGCGGTTTCTGGCGCAGGGGCGCTGTGGCACCGCTGCGTCGATCACCATATTGTTTCCAAACCGATGACTTTGCGGTGTTTCCGCCTAAGTCTGCGTTGTGGGCTCCCTGCATTGCGCTGAGCAGACACGGAAACTGATGACAAATCTGGAACGAGGCCTGCGCCAAATTGGCTGCAACGGGGTGACCTGGTCCGCGCTTTGCGTCGCATGCGCGGTCGTGGGTGACGCGCACGCCGCCGACATCAGTGAACCCTATTTGGAACTCGAACAGCTGGAAATCCAGATCGGTCACGGCGATGAAGCCGCGCAGTGGGACTTTGTCACTGGTATTGAAACACCCATCGTCGCGCTTTCCTTGCAAAGCGAAGGCGATATTGAAACACAGACGGGTCGGGTCGATTCAGCTGAAGCGGAATTTCGGCTGTCGCGCAGGCTCAGCCCGGAAACCTTCGCCTTTGGCGGCAGGCGCTTCGCCAAGATTGAGGGCCGCATTGTCACCCAGGCCGTCGCGGGGATCGGCGGCCAGTTCGGCGATGCGGTCTATGACCTGTCGGTTCGTCTGTTCGAAGTGACGGCGATCAACGCCGAAGTGCTGTGGGAATTTCCAATCTCGGACACTATGCTCCTTGAGGCTGGTTTTGAGGTTAAACTGCCCATCAACGAGGATGGCGTGCGCGACCGCAGCAGTCTGGAGCCGGAATTCGAACTGATCGTCGGCCTGATCACGCAAAGCGACTTTGGCGTCTTTGCGAACGAGATTTCGTTCATGCAGGACGCCTCTGAACGTACTGTGTTTTTCGCTACGGAATATAGCGGTTTCCAAGCGGGCGACGTCGACATCACCCCCGAATTCGATCTGGAACTAACCTTTCCGCGGTCAAAGGCCGGCATGGGGCCGACGCGGCCTTACGAAGCGACAATCAAACTAGCCACCGGGTTTGAAGGATCGGCGATCCAGCCCTATATCGACAGGATTTATGAGCGCGACCACCGGTCCAGCGCGAACGAGGCGCGCACGGGGCTGAGCGACAACGAGCGCGTTCTTTTCCTGGTTGGTGCCCGCGCCGAATACTGACCGCGTTGTCGCCCGGGCGCAGCATAACAGAGTTAACCCCAAGGGCGCGCCGCCACACAGCCAACGCACCCCAGCAGCAGGAGGCAAACTAATGGCTTTCAAAATTCTCGGCATGTCAGGCGCATTGCGCGCCGCCTCCACCAACACTACGCTGGTGCGTACTGCGGCTGAGCTGGCGGGCGACGACGTCGTCTTCACCCTCGCCGATCTGGACCTGACGCTCTAAAACGGGGATGTGGAGGACGCCGGTTATCCTGAAAAGGTCGAAACCCTAGTCGCCCAGATCCGTGAAGCGGACGCGGTGGTAATGTCGACCCCCGAATACAACAAGAATGTGTCGGGCGTGATGAAGAACGCCCTCGATTGGCAGAGCCGGTTTTCCCCCGCCCCGCTTGCAGGAAAACCGGTTGTGATCATGTCTGCCACCGCTGGCCGGTCTGGCGGTGAACTGACGCAATTTTCGCTCCACCACTGCCTGACCCCCTTCGGCGCGAATATCCTTCAGCAACCACAGCAGCATATCGGATCAAACTTTTCCGACGGCGTTTTCGCGGATGGCCGGCTTGCCGACGAGAAGGGCCGCGAAAAGCTGGCTGAACTGATGCAGGCGCTGCGCGCCGCAGCCTGATTACGGCTCGAAAACGCTGAGGTCCGGCGTCGCCGGACCGTCATCGGACCATATCAGCCGTGCGATGCGCGCGCCGTCCAGCGTCAGCCCGATCTTGCGGCGTGGGGAGGGGCGCACGCCTTCATACGTCACCTCGGCCCAAAGGCCGGGTCCGACCTGACGCACGGTGCCGAATTTGTCGATCATCGCTTTGCGCGCAAAGGCTGACACCTTTGCGGCGTCGGGCGCAGGCAATTTGATCAATGGCGCAACTTCGTCTTTCGCGATGACGCCCAGCGTGATCGCAACTGTTCGCCCGGTTTCAATAAAGGTCACGGGGCAGATCACGCTACGCGCTTCAGGTGGGCGCAGGGCCCAGCCGCCATCGGGCAACCGCAGCAGCAAGGTTGCGCCGCCTTCATGCGCACTGTCGGGGTCTGAAAGCGGCGCGAGGGCGCTGACATTGGTGACTGCTCCGTCTTTCAGAAATCCCCATCCATCCTCAGCCGCAACTTTCAACGGCCTTTCAGCGCCATTGACGCCAAAGGCGCGCCCGGCTTCGACGGCGACGGGCTCTCCATCCGGTGCCAGCCAAACCTTAGAGCCGGGGGTAGGGGCGCCTGCCAGTCTTGGCAAGTCAGGCGGCGATGGAGGTGCCCAGTTGGGCGCTGGTCCTTTGCCCATCAGCCAGGCGGTGAGGCGGGGGTAGGGTGGCGCCTCCTCAATCATCGCGCCTGCGATCAGGGCGGCGTCGGCGCAGAAAATCTCCGCGAGCGCGGCGCGCACCTCGGCTGGTTTGACGCCTTTGACCTTGCGGCCGGTGATAAGGCGGACGAGGGCCACCCGCGCCTCGGCGTCCAGTTGATCTAGCATGTCGGGCAGGTCGAGAGCGCTAGTCGCGACCGAAGCCACTGGCGCATCGCCAGCGCCGGGCCAGATCAGCGCGGCTGTTTCGCCAACATCGCCCAGTGCGGCGGCTGAGATGCGGAACAGTTCCGCATCCACCCGCGCCTCGGCCATCGCCCGCAGCTTGGCTGGGGTCACGCGCTTGGGGCGAATGGCGCCGGTCAGCCAGGCGGCGACCCAGCCCAGATCATCTCGCCGCTCGGCGAAGTAATCCACCAAGCGAATGTGGCGGGCGGCGCCGTGTGGCGCTTCCGCCAGATCGCTCAGCAGTTCGGCCAGGCGCCTCATCGCGTAACACCGCGCGCTGCGATCCCGTGTCCGGCGCACCAATGCGCCAGCGCGGCGGGCGGGCCATGGTCGATCCAGACCTCACGCGCACCGGTTTCCAGAATGGTTGTTGTCAGCGCGTCCCAATCCGAATGGTCAGACATCACAAGCGGCAGCTCATTGCCCCCCGCGCGCTTGCCACCCCGGTTCCAGCCCGATGCGCTTACGATCACCGGGTCGCGCACCCGGTCGCGCCAGGCGTCGTCCGCCCCGCTGGGCGGCGCAAAGATCACCGCGCCCCGCAACGGCGCCGTGCCCTTTTCCACCGGTGCA
>CBFHXH010000048.1:0-14347 GCA_965659735.1 uncultured Pikeienuella sp. | reverse complement strand
ACACGGCGCAAATACCCGCCAGCGCGCGGTGGATGCGGATTGGCTCCGACCAGCCGGCGGTGCGGAGTTCGGCCATCAAACGCTGCGCCTTGCCCAGCGAGTAGGCGTGGATGATATGAGTGCGGTCCGGGAACAGCCGCAGCGATTTCAACAGCCGTGCGATCTGACTTGCAGGATTGGGAAATCGCCAGACCGGCGCGCCAAACGTGGCTTCGGTGACGAACAGGTCACAGGGAACCACCTCAAACGGCGCACAGCTTGGGTCGGGGTCGCGTTTGCAGTCGCCGGTGATGACCGCGCGCTGGCCGTTCGCCTCGACCACCACCTGGGCTGAGCCGAGGCAATGACCCGCAGGTGCCAGCCAAACCTCCGCCTCTCCAATGCGCCGCTTTTCGCCATATGGCAATAGCGCCGCCTTGCCGTAGCCGCCTTTGCCGATGCGCACGTCGGCGATTGCGATGGTTTCGGGCGTCGCGATTAACTCGCCCATGCCGCGCCGCAGATGATCTGCATGACCATGCGTGACGACGGCCCGCGCAACCCGCTGCATCGGGTCCACGAAGAACCCGCCCGCAGGGCAGAACAGGCCTTTGGGCCGCATTTCCAGAATATCGCTCATCTCACCCAAAGCGCCCTCGGCGCGCGGCGAAGTCAATCCGCTCGCCCTGATATCCTGACAGTAGATGGCGGGATCAGCCGATCTGACCGCGGTGGACCAGCAGATGATCAAGGATCACGCAGGCCATCATCGCCTCACCCACGGGCACGGCGCGGATGCCGACGCAGGGGTCGTGGCGGCCCTTGGTGACGATTTCGGTGTCTTCGCCCGATTTCGTGACAGTCGCGCGCGGCGTCAGGATCGAGGATGTCGGCTTGACAGCAAAGCGGCAGACAACGTCCTGCCCGGTCGAGATGCCGCCAAGAACGCCGCCCGCGTGATTGGCGGAAAATTCTGGCCCATCAGGCCCCATCCGCATTTCATCGGCGTTCTCTTCGCCGGTCAGCGCGGCGGCGCCCATGCCTGCGCCAATTTCCACGCCTTTCACCGCGTTGATCGACATCATGGCGGAGGCCAGATCTTGATCGAGCTTGGCGTATAGCGGCGCCCCGATCCCGGCGGGCACGCCGGATGCGACGACTTCGATCACCGCCCCGACGGAGGAGCCGGATTTGCGCAGGCCATCCAGATAGGCGGCCCAGTCTTCAGCTGCTTTGGCGTCGCCGGTCCAGAACGGGTTGTTTTCAACCTCGGCCCAGTCCCAGTTCGCCCGGTCGACGCAATGCGGCCCCATCTGAACCATGGCGCCCTTAATCTCCACCCCCGGGCAGACAGCCTTCAACGCCTCACGCGCCACGGCACCGGCGGCAACCCGTGATGCAGTTTCGCGCGCGGATGACCGACCGCCGCCGCGATAGTCGCGAATGCCATACTTGGTCCAATAGGTATAGTCCGCGTGACCGGGCCGGAACTTTTCCATGATCTCGGAATAGTCTTTTGACCGCTGGTCGGTGTTACGGATCATCAGCTGGATTGGCGTGCCGGTGGTGACGCCTTCGAAAACGCCTGACAGGATTTCCACTTCGTCCGGTTCGCGTCGCTGGGTTGTATATTTGTTCTGGCCCGGTTTGCGACGGTCCAGCCAGTGCTGGATCATTTCCGGCTCGAGCGCCACACCCGGCGGGCACCCGTCGATGGTCGAGCCCAGGGCGGGACCGTGGCTTTCACCCCAGGTTGTGAAGCGAAAGAGATGACCGAACGAGTTGATGGACATGAGACGGCTCCTTTCCGCGCGTTTTATGTGACGTTGCTGGATTATGAAAGGCCTCTGATCTGCGCGATATCTGCGCAGACCGGTCCCGCCTTCGGCGCCCCGATCCTGCACGAGGTCCTCGGTGGGTGAAAGCTGCGGGAGGCATCATGATACGCGCGCTTTTTGCTGGGCTGATCACGGTTATCGCGATGGCGGCAGCGCTATTGGCCGCCGAAGACCTCGTGCCCCGCCCTTGATGGATGAAACCGCCTGGGCGGATCTGGTGTTGATCGACAAATCGGATAGGGCGCTGAAGCTTTTGCAGGACGACCGGGTCATTTATCAGACAAGCATCGCCCTTGGCACCGATCCCTCGGCGGATGCAAGATGGCCTGGCGATGGTGCAACGCCAGAGGGTGAATTTCAGGTCAGCTTTCGGAACGAGGAAAGCAAGTATTACCTCTCGCTGAGGCTCAGCGATTTGGGCGCTGCCGCGTCTGACGACGGGCGGATGCTGATCCACGGTCAGCCAAACATCACGCCTGGGGCGTTGACCCTGCCCGGCGACTGGACCGACGGCGATGTCGCCATACCAAACGCAGCGATGAGAACGGTCGGGAGGTATGTTGGACCGGGCACGCGAGTGGTTGTTTCGCCGTGAAAGTTTGTGGTCGGTGGCCGGGTTTTGGATGGATGTTTTTTTTGGGGGGGGGCTGAGCGGTCGTTCGGGGATGGCGCATCCCGCATCGGAATCAAGCAGAAGGCGCCGATGTCAGCGTCAGGCCGCCCCAACGGTCTGACGCTTTGAGGGCGGAGTGTAAAGCGGGCAGTGCGGTTGAACTTTGCCGAGATTAATCAAGAAGATCGGGAGTTGCAGCGTCAGCCCACGGCCTGACTCTCGCATCGGCTACCGTTGTTTGCCGCCCCGGACTTGATCCGGGGCCTCGATAGGTTGGGCGCTTCGTTTTTCGAAGTCCCGGGTCAAGCCTGGGACGGTCGGGGGTATGAACGTCCGCTCAGCCACAAAACGCACCGAACCCACAAACGCCCTTTCCACCACCGAAAGCTTCCAACCCCATCCCAGACCATCAAACGTTTCGGCGATTTCCAAAGTGGTCCGGGGTCGGTGAAGCTTCCAGCGTCCCTGCCACCCAATCGTTCATAAAACGCCTCTGCGGGGGTGTTGCCTTCGACGACCGCAAGTCCAAAGGTGGTGCACCCTCGCGCCGCCAACCGGCTAACAGCCGCTTGCACCAGCCGCGCGCCGATAGCGGCGGCCTGGAGCGATTGGTCGACGTATAGCTGCTTGATCTCGCCGCGATCACCGTAAATGTCGCGCGCGCCAGGGCCAAAGGCTGTGAAGCCGACAGTGTGACACTCTGCTTCCGCCACTTTCTCGGCCACGACCAGCTTGGCGCTCGCATTTGGGTCCGCCATCACCGCCCGTCACCCAGCGGTTCGGTGGTTGGCGTCCAACTGCGCCAAGGCTTCCGGGGTGGTGAGGGTGCGATAGGTGTCGGCCCAAAAGCGGGCGTGGAGGGCGCCGATCGCCGCGGCGTCCTCCAGCATTGCATCCCGAAGGATTGCGTCAGACAGGGTAGGCCGACCCCTGCGGCGCGCCAGCGCCAACGCTGGCGGCCAGCGAAGCTGCCATTTCGCGGTACTTCAGCGCCTCTGGGCTGTCTGGTTTGGACGCTACGATCGGCGTGCCCTGATCTGACATCAGGCGTACATCCAGGTTCAGCGCCAGGCGGCCAAGGAAGGGTGCGCCAATCTTGGCGGCCTCGTCTTCGGTGCCGCCATGGCCAAATATCGCAGCCTCATGCCCGCATTCGGGGCAGCAATACGTCGCCATGTTCTCGATCATGCCCAGCACGGGCGTGTTGATCTTCTGGAACATGTCGATGGCCTTGCGCGCATCGATCAGGGCCACGTCCTGCGGGGTGGAGACGATCACCGCGCCCGCCAGCGTGGTCTTCTGGCTCAGCGTCAGCTGAACGTCGCCGGTGCCGGGCGGCAGGTCGATAAGCAGGAAGTCCAGTGGCGCCCAGTTCACCTGGTAAAGCAGCTGAGTAATCGCGCTCATCAGCATGGGGCCGCGCCAGATGACGCTTTCAGATTCGCCCGTCATGAACCCCATCGACATGACCTTCACGCCATAACCGCGCAGGGGTTCGATGTTTGTGCCGTCGGGGGATGACGGCTTGCCGGTGATCCCCAGCATCCGGGGCTGCGATGGTCCGTAAACGTCGCCATCCAGCAAGCCGACCTTCCAGCCGTCCATCGCAAGCGACACGGCGAGGTTGGCGGATACGGTCGATTTGCCGACGCCGCCTTTGCCTGACCCAATTGCGATGATGCGGGTGACGCCTGGCACCTCACCGCCCTGCGGCGGCGGCGATGGCCCGCGCAGGGGCTTGTCGCCGGGTTTGGCGCGGGTGCCGAGGTCGGGCGCCGGGGCTGAAGGCGCGGATTGCGGCGCCGATTGGGTGTCGGAATGAGCGGTCAGGGCGGCCATGACCGACCCGACGCCGTCCAGCCGGTTGACGGCTGCTTCGGCGGCTTGGCGCAATGGTTCCAGTTTGGCGCCCTGCGCAGGGTCGACCTCAATGGCGAAGGTCACGCTATCGCCAGAAATCGACAGGCCCGAAACCATGCCTGCGGTGACGATATCTTGGCCCTTTGACGGGTCTACCACCATGCGCAGCGCGTTCAGGATTCGGTCTTCGGTTAGTGCGGTCATTCGTGTCCCCTTCATCTGTCGGATGCTAGATAGTCCGTGTAGCCGATTGGCGCCATAGGGCGCGGTGCCGTGATCCGCCTCACAGCAATCGCATCGGAATTAAAGAAATATTCCGAAAGCTGTTGCTCACTACCCTTTAGATTGCCAGAAAGGGAACGCTCTGAATTGGGGGGAGAACTTATGACCGTGTCACCGTTGTTGACGGTGCAGGATCTCTCTGTGGCCTTCGGGTCCGAACGATCACCGATTACTGTGGTTGAGAATGTGTCTTTCTCAGTTCGCCGCGGCGAAACGCTTGCGTTGGTTGGGGAAAGCGGATCCGGCAAAACCCTTACTGGTAAGTCATTGCTGGGGATTCTGCCCAAAGGCGCGCGGATCACGGGCGGCTCAGCGACGCTGAGCGATGGCCTGGGC
The DNA here is from genome assembly GCA_965659735.1 of uncultured Pikeienuella sp. Taxonomy (GTDB): domain Bacteria; phylum Pseudomonadota; class Alphaproteobacteria; order Rhodobacterales; family Rhodobacteraceae; genus Pikeienuella. The sequence continues at coordinate 9,439 of CBFHXH010000048.1, read as the reverse complement.
GATGTTGATCTTCTGTCCCTTCCGCTGAAAGAGCTGCAGAAGATTCGCGGCGGCCGTGTCTCGATGATCTTTCAGGAACCGATGAGCAGCCTTTCATCGCTCCACACCATCGGGAATCAGGTGATGGAGGCTGTGCTGCTGCACAACGAATGTTCCTCGGGCGACGCAAAGAAGCGGTGTCTGGATACATTCGCGAATGTCGGCTTTCCCGATTCGGAACGCGCATTTGGCGCCTATCCCTTCGAATTGTCCGGCGGTCTGCGCCAGCGCGCTATGATCGCGATGGCGATGGTCTGCAAGCCGCGCCTGATGATCGCGGACGAACCGACAACCGCTCTGGACGTCACCACCCAAGCTACGGTGTTGGAGCTGATCAAACAGCTTCAGCGCGACAATGGGATGAGCGTGATCATGGTCACCCACGACCTGGGCGTTGTCGCCAACATGGCTGACAGCGTGGTTGTGCTGCGCAAGGGCAAAGTGATCGAAAGCGGTCCCGCACGGCCGGTGCTGACGACGCCGGGCCATGGCTATACGCGCAAGCTGATCAACGCCGCGCCGGAAATCCCAGAAAACCTGGATGCGCGCAATGATGAAAGCGATGACTTCATTCTGCGCGCCTGGAACCTGTCGAAAACCTACCCTGGCAAGTCGCTAAGTCTTGGCAAGATGTCGGATCCCGTAAAGGCGGTGCAGGACGTGCGCATCGACATCCGCCGCGGTGAGACGCTGGCCGTAGTCGGGGAAAGCGGATCTGGCAAATCCACCGTCGCCAAGCTGATGTTGCAGGCCGAACGCCCGGATGACGGCGCGAAGGTCATGTTCACCGGCGAAGACGGGAAGGAAATCGACGTCGCAGCCCTGTCAGGGTCTGAACTGATCAAGTTCCGCCGCAAAGTCCAGATCGTGTTTCAGGACCCGTTCGCCTCGCTCAGCCCACGCATGAATGTCCGCGATATACTGACCGAACCCCTGCGTGTGCACGGCATCGGCACAGGCCGCGAACAACGCGACCGCGCCGCTGACCTTATGGAACGCGTGGGGCTGAGCGCTGATCACCTCCAACGGTTTCCACACGCCTTTTCGGGCGGCCAGCGGCAGCGTATCTCGATCGCCCGCGCCCTCGCGCTGGGGCCGGAGCTGATCGTCTGCGACGAGCCGACCTCAGCTTTGGACGTGTCTGTTCAGGCGCAGGTGCTTGAGCTGTTCAAGGAACTCAGGGACGAATTCAATCTCTCATACCTGTTCATCAGCCACGACCTCGCAGTCGTCGCCGACCTGGCTGACAGGGTTGCAGTGATGCGCCGGGGCCGGGTGGTCGAAGAAGGCCACGTCAAGGCGCTGTTCAGCAATCCGGTTCATCCCTACACCAAGGCCTTGATGGCCGCGTCGCCTGAGCCTGACATGGACAAACCGCTAGATCTGGCCGCCGTCGCCTTGGGCGCGGGGGAGCCGAACACATGGGTCGAACCCTTTGGTTATCAGGGCGACGACGCGCCCGGATTGATCGAGGTTGAAACCGGACATTTCGTCAGGAGGGCCGCCTGATGCGCCGCCTCGTATCCACGCTTGCCGCAATGCTGCTGGCCCTGCCGGCCGCCGCGGCCGAAATCAGCATGGAAGAAACGCTTTTCCTCGCCCACAGCGTTGCGGAAGGCGATCTGCCCCCCGTCGAAGAACGCGTTCCGTTAGAGCCGCTGGTCGTAAATTTCGAAGAACGCGGCCGCACCATCGGCAAGCATGGCGGTGAGATCCAGATGTTGATCGGACGGGCGAAAGACGTTCGCTATATGGTCGTCTACGGCTATGCCCGGCTTGTCGGTTATGACGAAACCTTCACCTTGCAGGCCGATATTCTGAAGTCGGTCGAGGTAGAGGAAGGCCGCATCTTCACGCTTCACCTGCGGGAAGGCCACAAATGGTCCGATGGCGTGCCGTTCACCGCCGAAGATTTTCGGTACTGGTGGGAAGACGTCGCTAACAATGATGAACTTGCACCGGGCGGACCGCCAGAAATGATGCTGGTTGACGGTCAGGCGCCGATATTCGAAGTGTTGGACGAAACGACTGTTCGCTACAGCTGGCCGGCGCCGAACCCACGTTTCCTGCCTTCGCTGGCGGCGGCGCGGCCGCCCTTTATCTATCGGCCCGCGCATTTCATGAAGCAGTACCATGTCGATTTCGCCGACCCGGAAGCGCTGAAAAAAGTCATTCGGCGGCGCAAGGCGCGCGGCTGGGCGCCGCTGCACAACAAATACGACAACATGTACAAGTTCGATAATCCGGACCTGCCGACGCTGCAGCCCTGGATGAATACGACGAAGAAGAACAACTCTCGCTACGTCCTGCACCGCAATCCGTTCTATCACCGCATCGACCCCGAAGGGCGGCAGCTGCCCTATGTTGACACGGTTGAACTGACCGTCGCAGCGGGTGGTCTGATCCCAGCCAAGGTGAACCGGGGCGAGACGGATTTGCAGGCCCGTGGCCTGTCGTTCTCGGACGCGCCGGTTCTGAAAAAGGGTGAGGCGGAAGGCGGGTACAAGACCTATATCTGGTCGAACGGGGCAGGTTCGGACATCGCGCTTTATCCCAATCAGACGTATAACGATCCGGTCTGGCGCGACCTGATGCGCAACCTGAAATTCCGCATCGCGCTGTCCGTCGCCATCAGCCGCCGGGCAATCAACAAATCGCTGTATTTCGGTATGGCCAATGTCGCCGCGGTCGCCGCGTTGCCCGAAAGCCCCTTTTACGACGAAGAAGCGGCCAGCGCTTTCACCAAATACAATCCTGAACTCGCCAGCCAGTTGCTGGACGAAGTTGGATTGGACAAGCGTGACGCCGACGGCTGGCGCTTGCTGCCGAATGGTGAACGCGCAGAGATTATCGTTGAAACCGCCGGCGAGCGTCTGGAAGAAACCGATGCGTTGGAGCTGATCCAGGAAATGTGGGCCGATGTCGGGCTGAAGATGATCTTCCGTCCGCTCGACCGAGATATCCTGCGCAACAAGGCCTATGCCGGGGAAAGCATGATGCCGGTCTGGTATGGCTGGAACAATGGCATCCCCACACCTGACGCGTCGCCAAAGGCGTTGGCACCCGTTGATCAGACAAACTTCAGTTGGCCAAAGTGGGGCCAGCACTATCAGACCAAGGGATCGTCCGGCGAAGCGCCGCAAACCGCCGAAGCGCAGCGCCTACTGGAGCTGTTCTCAGATTGGAGCGATGCGGTCGACAGCAGCGAAAAAGCAGCGATCTGGGAAGAGATGCTGGAAATCCACGCCGACAACATCTTTGCGATTGGTCTGATTTCCGGCGCGCCCCAGCCCGTGGCGGTGTCTGAAAACCTGATGAACTTCCCCGAAACGGGCGTCTATTCATGGGAACCTGGGGCCCATCTTGGCGCCTACCGGATTGATGAGTTGTACTATGCGAACTAACGCCACAACCGCCCTACGGGGCGGGAGCGTCAGCAAATGATCAAGTATATTCTGCGCCGCTGCGTGACGATGGCCTGGACGTTGCTGATCATTTCGGTCCTGATCTTCGCCATCATCAACCTGCCGGACGGCAACTATCTGACCAACCAGATCCGCGAGCTGATGGTCACGGGCGAAGAAGCCTCCATCGCCAAGGCGGAATTTCTGTTGCAGCAATATTCGCTGGACCGGCCTCTAGTGGAACAATATGCGATCTGGATTGGCGTCTGGCCGGGGCCAAACGGGTTTTCTGGCATCTTGCAGGGTGATTTCGGCTATTCGTTCGAGCTTGACCGCCCAGTCAGCGAGATTGTCACCGAAAGCATGTGGTTCACCATCGGTCTGAACCTGGTCGTCGTTCTGTTCGTTTACATGACTGCATTGCCGCTGGGGACGCTGGCGGCGGTGCGGGCCAATACCTGGATCGACTACCTCACCTCTCTGATCGGCTATCTTGGGCTGGCGACGCCAAACTTCCTGCTGGCGCTGGTGCTGATGTACTACGGCAACAAGGCGGTTGGCCTGCCCATTGGCGGCGGCATGGCGAAGGAATTCCTGGATGAGCCGATGAGCTTCGCCAAGTTCGGCTCCATCATGCTGCACATGATCGCGCCGGTCATCGTGATCGGCACGGCGGGCATGGCGGGCATGACACGACGCCTGCGCGCCAACCTGCTGGATGAACTGGGCAAGCCGTATGTGACGACAGCGGCGGCCAAGGGTGTGCCGCCGACCCGCGCGGTCATCAAGTACCCGCTGCGGATGGCGCTGAACCCATTCATTGCCGATATCGGCAACCTCTTGCCTCAGCTCGTTTCGGGCTCGGTTCTGGTCTCCGTTGTGATGAGCCTTCCAACGATTGGCCCGATCCTTCTGAGCGCGCTGCGGTCGCAGGATATCTTCCTGTCGGGCTTCATCCTGCTGTTCGTTTCCGCGCTGACGCTGGTTGGCATGTTAATCTCTGACCTCCTGCTCGCAGTGGTCGACCCCCGCATCAGGCTCGCGGGCAAGGCGGGGAGCCAGCGATGAGCACCACAGATCCCGATCGCCATTTCGTTGCAGATGACGACTATGATGAAAAGGCCGACCTGCAGACGCTGGACCGTTCCGATCTGGACGCGTCGACCTGGCTGCTGATCTGGCGGCGGTTTCTGCGTCACAAGCTGGGCGTCGTGTCGGGCGCCTATCTGCTGGTCATCTACCTGGCGCTGCCGTTCATCGATTTCCTGACGCCGTACCACTATACGACGCGCGACATCGAACATATCTACGCCCCGCCCCAGCCCGTGCGGTTTGTACATGCGGATTATATCGGCCTGCACACATACCCGACCGAAGAATTCTTCGATATGGAGACCTTTCAGGTCAAATCCAAGGTCGACTGGTCCAAGCCCGTGCCGATCCCGATCCTGTCGAATTGCGGAAAAAGCTATCGTCTGCTGGGCCTGGTCGAGACGAACTTCCGCCTGCTCTGCCCGCCAGAAGGATACACGCTGTTCTTGTTGGGCACGGACAGGTTGGGCCGCGACGTCCATTCGCGGATCATGCACGGCGCCCAGCTATCGCTCACGGTTGGTCTGATTGGCGTGACCGTCAGCTTCGTCATCGGCCTCTTCCTTGGCGGCGCGGCGGGCTATTTTGGCGGTTGGGTCGACAGCATGGTGATGCGGTCGATTGAGATCATTCGAAGTTTGCCCGAACTGCCCATATGGCTCGCGCTATCGGCGGCGATCCCCGCGAACTGGGGGCCCGTTTCCGTCTTCTTTGTCATATCCATCATCCTCGGCCTTCTTGACTGGCCGGGCCTGGCGAGGGCGGTCAGATCGAAGTTCCTGTCACTGCGGGAAGAAGACTACGTCAAAGCGGCGGAGCTGATGGGCGCCAAGCCGCGCCGGATTATATCGGCGCACATGATGCCGAACTTCATGTCCCACCTTGTTGCGTCCGCAACACTGTCGATCCCCGCAATGATCCTGGGTGAAACGGCGCTGTCATTCCTCGGCCTTGGCCTTCGCCCGCCGTCGGTGTCATGGGGCCTGATGCTGAATGACGCCCTCGACCTGACCGTGGTGGAAATTTACCCATGGCTTCTAATGCCGTTGGTTCCGGTCATCATGGTGGTTCTGGCGTTCAGCTTTCTCGGCGATGGCCTGAGGGATGCGCTCGACCCATACAGCTGAGTTTTCCTCCTGCGGAGGAAGGCTCCGCAGGGGATATTTTTCAGACAAAGATGGTGGCGCGCGCACCTGTCATCTTTGTCCTCCAAATATCCCCGCGGGAGGCTTTGGAACGTCAGCTAGAGCGCTTTCGCCCGCTGTCTGAGTTCAAACTTTTGAACCTTGCCTGTGGACGTTTTTGGCAGTTCCTCAAAAAGCACTGTTTTTGGCGCCTTGAAGTTGGCCATGTGATCCCGGCAATACGCGATCAGTTCGGCTTCGTCCGCCGCTGCGCCTGGTTTCAGTTCAACGAAGGCGCAGGGCGTTTCGCCCCACTTGTCATCTGGTCTGGCGACCACGGCGCAGGCCGCGATCGCCGGGTGTTTGAACAAGACATCCTCCACCTCAATGGATGAGATGTTTTCACCCCCTGAAATGATGATGTCCTTGGCGCGGTCCTTCAGCTGAATATACCCGTCCGGGTACTTCACACCGAGATCGCCGGTGTGAAACCAGCCGCCCTCGAACGCCTCTTCGGTTGCGGCCGGGTTTTTAAGGTAGCCCTTCATCACCACGTTGCCGCGGCACATAACCTCGCCAATGGTTTCGCCGTCGGCGGGGGTTTCCGCCATCGTTTCAGGATCGCGAACCGTGAGGCCGTCCAGCGCGAGGTATCGCACGCCCTGCCGGGCCTTGAGCTGCGCCTGGGCGGCCTTATCCAGCGCGGCCCATTCCGCCTTCCATTCGTTGATCACGGCGGGCCCGTAAATCTCGGTCAGGCCGTAGAGGTGAGTGACATTGAAACCCGCGTCGCCCATCGCAGCCAACACAGCCTCTGGCGGTGGGGCGGCGGCGGTGAGGAATTCAACCGTGCGAGGCAGGGGGCGCTGTTCTTCCGCAGGCGCGGCGAGAAGGGTCTGCATCACGATGGGCGCGCCACAAAGGTGCGTGACGCCATGGTCTGCGATCGCATCGAAGATCGGCTTGGCGCGCACCGCCCGCAGACAGACATGCGTGCCGGATATGGCCGACAGCGTCCAGGGAAAGCACCAGCCGTTGCAATGGAACATCGGCAGCGTCCAGAGATAGACCGCGTCGCCGCCCATCCCCGCGTGAAGGGCATTGCCGGTCGCCAGCAGGGTTGCGCCGCGGTGGTGATAGACCACGCCCTTCGGGTTCCCCGTGGTGCCGGACGTATAATTCAGCGCAATCGCATCCCATTCATCGTCCGGCATGGCCCAGTCAAATTCCGGGTCGCCACCGTCCAGAAAGGCTTCGTAATCGACGGCGTCCAGTGATGCGGCGACGCCCGATTCAGGATCTGCGTATTCGATCAGCACCGGCGCAGCCTTGCATAGTTTCAACGCCTCGGCGGCCATGGGGGCAAGCTCGCTGTCGACGATCAGGGCCTTGGCCTCTCCATGATCGAGGATGAATGCGATCCCTTCCGCATCCAGCCGTGTGTTCAGCGCGTTCAGCACCGCGCCGCACATCGGCGCGCCGTAATGCGCTTCCAACATCGCGGGGGTGTTCAGCAGCAACGCGGCGACGGTGTCGTTCTTGCCGATCCCCGCGCCGGACAGGGCCGAAGCCAGCTGCCGCGCGCGGGCGTAGAAGTCGGCGTAACTGTGCCGCAACGCGCCATGGATGATGGCGGTCTTGTCCGGGTTCACCGTGGCGGCGCGCTCCAGAAACGGCAGCGGCGACAGGGGGACATGGTTGGCGGCGTTTTTGTCGAGGCCGGTGTCAAAGGGTGATGATGTCATGTGATGCGGGCCTCCCACCCTGATGCGTGCTGCTTCTTCATTATTTGAGGTGGGGTGTGAGAATCAACGCATTTGGTTTCGCCGCACCCGGCGTATTCTTATCCAAGCAGAAGATTCGATTGGAAATACAAGCACAGGGTGAATTTTACGCCCATCCCTACGGAAGGATCTGAACATGCATCTGCTGGAAAGCGCGATGGCCTTCGCCGTCGTCATGATCATATTTTCGACCATCGTCACCGGCTTGGTGGAGGCGTTCTTGCGCGCCGTCTCGCTGCGTCAGAGGACGCTGAAACATTCCCTGGCCTTGTTCATCCAAGATGAAGTGAAACCTCAGCTGCTTTCAGCGCTAAAGCAAACGCAGGCTGCGTTGCAGACCCTGGACCAAGCCGCAGAAGACGTGGAGGCGATGGTTGCGTCATTCACCGCAAACCCCATCAAGGCGGACAAGGACAGCTGGCTGAGCCGCGTGTTCGCCAAACGGTTGGAGCGGATTGACGAGCTTACAGCCTATTCGTTTTTGCAGCGGTTGGCGAAATCTGACCTGTCGGCGACGATCCGGCAGATGAATGACGATCAGCTGAATAACTACCTGGCCAATGTGATGCGCACATATGATCGCTATATGGCGGCCAGCACCGAATTTTACCGCAAGAAATCCCATATTCTTACGGTGATGGTGGCGATGACATTGGCGGCTTTATTCAATGTGCCGGCGGCGCGGGTGTATATGCACCTGATGGACAATCCCGAAACGTGGGCTGAATTGATCAACGCCGCTGACAACGCCATCGAAGCCAACCGCGCCGCGGAGGAAAGCCTGCGTGAGTTCTGGCATGAATAGGGCGTCATAGCGCGTCAGGCGTCCGATCCTGCGGCGCAACCGACAGATCAACCTCAACCCAGCGCCGACGACATGGCTGCGCGCAAAGAGGTCGACAAACAGATCCCGGATCTTCGCAATACGCTGGGATCGCTGCGGACGGACACCGGCCTGCCCATCGGCCCGTCGATGTGGCCATTCTGTTATGGCGAAACAAGCGCCGCGTTAAACGAGTTCGGCGCAGCGGCGGAGGCTGAACGGGGCGTCTGGTCTTACATCTACTGGGCGTTCAACGTCGCCCTTGCCGGGGTCCTTATCGGATTGGGCGGCCCGTTCTGGGCCAAGGTCTATACCCGGCTGGCGCAGTTTGCGGGGCGTCCGCTGTCAAAAGGCGGCAACCCGGAACTGGTGGCGCCGGACGCGGGTGTCGACGCCACGAAAAAGGCCGCCGACAATCCTGCGGCGGCCTTTCGTATTGCGGCGGGCGAGGTGACGTATACGCCCTGACCCGTCCCTCTGATCGCGGGGTAGGGCGTCAGCCGGGCTGGTCGTCTTCGCCGTTCTTGGGCAGGTTGAACAGGCTTTCGGCGTCGACCAGGTTGTCTTCCTTTTTCTCTTCCTCGTCGTCCCCACCGAGGATGGAGAAGTTTTCGAGGCCAGAGAAATCCTTCTGCGCGCGCGCCGGTTCCGGTTCGGCGTGCAGGCTGGCTTCGGTCGACATCAGGACCTTTTTCTCTTCGTCCGACATGCCGCCTTCAGCTTCCAGCTTGGCCTTGCGCGCGGATGCGCTGGTCACCGCAGCGTCCAGTTCAACCTGTTTGCAGAGGCCCAGCGCAACCGGATCGACCGGGCGGATGGATGGCGTGTTCCAGTGAGTTTTTTCGCGCACTGACGCGATGGTCGGTTTGGTCGTGCCGACCAGCTTCATGATCTGGCTGTCGGCCAGTTCCGGGTGATAGCGCACCAGCCATGCGATGGCGGCGGGCCGGTCCTGGCGTTTGGACAGCGGCGTATAGCGTGGCGCTTTGCGTTTAGGTTCGGGCGCCAGCTGCTTTTTCACTAGGCGCAGACGGGCGCTTTCGCTGGCTTCACAGCGGGCGATTTCTTCGCGTGTCAGCTGGCTTTTCAGCACCGGGTCTAGGCCCTTGATGCCAATCGCGACTTCGCCGTCGGCGATGCCTGCGATTTCAAGGTCGTGCATGCCGGTAAACT
>CBFHXH010000047.1:0-24422 GCA_965659735.1 uncultured Pikeienuella sp. | reverse complement strand
TGCGCCTGGCGATGATCCGACTGGCCAAGCAATATGGCCGATACGGATATCGGAAGGTGACGGCTCTGCTGCGTATGGAGGGCTGGTGGGTTAATCATAAGAAGGTTGAACGTTTATGGGGCGAAGAAGGTCTGCAGCTGCCGCATCGGCATAAGAAGCGACGGCGGCTCTATCATGAAGTGTCTGACGACGCACAATGAATTCGCTAAGTCCGGCGGCGGTGGCGACAGGCATCCTCCATGATTTCAAGCGAGCTTTTGGCGACAAGGTGGCCCAGAATGTCGCCCGTGCTGGGCGGCCGGGAAAGCCAGAAGAAATCGCCAAAATCGCAGACTTTTACCTGTCCCCGGAAAGCTGTTGGGTGAAAGGTGCCGGTATCTGGATCGACGGCGGCATGGCGGCGTTTGCAGCGACGGACGCCATGGGTACAGCAGGGATGCGGCTGGATTAATCGTCCACCAAGTTCTGCGGCGCCGGACCGGAGTATTTCTCCAACAGATCCTCTGGCACTTCTGTGCCGTCGGCCAGGAATGGCAAAATCCCCCGGCGCAGCGACCGACCCTTCATCGCCTCGATATCAGCGTCTGACTTGGTCACGCGCTGTGACATGCGCCGCCCCCATTCGGCGAGATAGCCGTACAGCCGGTCAATCTCAGCCTGATGATCATCGCCCTTGGCCAGATCGACGAATTCGTCCGGGTCGGTTTCCAGATCAAACAGCATCGGGCGGAACCCGCCTTCCGCGTGCATCAGCTTGAACCGGCCATCGAAGACCATGAACAGTCGCGCATCGCGCGAGGCGACGCCAAGCCGGGCGGCCTGCGGCGTTGGGGAATAGTTGAATTCGCTGATTGCATACTGGCGCCAATTCGGCGTCTCGCCCCGCAGCCATGGGGTCAGCGAGCGGCCTTCAAGAATGTGCGTGGCCGGGTCGCCCCTCGCGACGTCAACAAAGGTCGACGCTAGATCAATGCTCTCAACCAGCGCGTCGCAGGTGGTCCCGCGGGTCGCATCAGCCTCCGCCCGGGGATCGTAGATGATCATTGGCACCTTCACGGACTGTTCGTGGAACAGGTCCTTTTCCCCCAGCCAGTGGTCGCCCAGATAGTCACCATGGTCCGAGGTCAGCACGATCATCGTATCGCTGATTTGCCCCGTCTCCTCCAGCCGGTCCAGAATGCGGCCCAACTGATCATCGCATTGCTTGATCAAGCCCATATAGGCAGGGATGACCTTTTGGCGGACTTCATCCTTCTGAAAGGCCTGCGCGATCTTGTTGGTCTGGTAGGCGCCAAACACCGGATGCGCATCTTCACGCTCCACTTCATGCCGCTTAGCGGCAGGCACGTGATTGGCACCGTACATGTCGTGATACGGCGCCGGTACGATATAGGGCCAGTGCGGTTTAATGTAGGAGACATGGGCGCACCACGGGCCCTTGGCTTCGTCCAGAAACTTCAACGTCTCTGATGTCAGCCATGGGGTTTCGCTGTCTTCTTCGCGGATATTCGCGGGTTTGTCTGCATTGCGGAAAATCCAGCCGGACGCGACCTGGTCATTCTCAATCCCCGCATTCGCAAAGATCGCCCAAGGGTTTTCCGCCTCATAACCCTTCGACTTCAGATACTCGTTATAGGGCGAGCGTTTTTCATCATAGAACCCATCTGGCCCCTGCCCCCACAGACCGTCATCACGCACCCATGCGTCAAAGCCACATTCGGCCTGACGCACGCCGATCACGCCATCGTGGGAAATGCCGAGCCGGTCCATCCCTTCCACATCAGGCTTCATGTGGGTTTTGCCCAGCAGCCAGCATTCCATGCCCGCCTTGCGCAGATGATCGCCCAGCGTCCATTCGCCGACCCGCAGCGGAAAACCGTTCCACTGCGCCCCGTGCGAGGATGTGTAACGCCCGGTGTAGTAGCTCATCCGCGAGGCGCCACAGATCGGCGATTGGACATAAGCGTTTGTGAACCGCACGCCCATTTCTGCGACCCGATCGAAATTCGGCGTATGCAGATGGGGATGGCCCGCGCAGCTGAGGTAATCGAACCGCAGCTGATCATACATGATGAAGAGAATATTCATTTCCGTCCCCGGTTCTGCATTTTGCGCCAACCTGCCACGTCGTCAGAGCTTGATCCACGCCGTTTTTAGATTGCGGAACTTGTCCATCGCATGAGGCGACTTGTCATGCTCGTTGCCAGATTGACTGACCCCGCCCAACGGCACGGTCACATCCGCACCGCCATAGGTGTTCACGTGCACAGCGCCTGCATTTATGCGGCGGATCATCCGGTGTGCGCGGGACAGATCGGCCGTGAAAACGCCTGAAGACAGGCCATAGTCGACGCCATTGGCCAGCGCGACAGCCTCATCTTCGGTCTCGAATCCCTGCATCGCCAACACGGGACCAAAGATTTCGTGCTGGATCAGGTCGCTGTCTGGCGCGGCGTTGTCATAAATCGTTGGCACGATGAAATAGCCGCCCGTGTCCGGCATGATCTGCGCGCCCCCGGTCAGGCGAGTAGCACCCTGCGCCTCCGCCCGATCACAAGCTGCACGGATCGCGTTCATCTGAGTGGCGGAGGCGATGGCCCCAACCTGAGTCGTTAGGTCCAGCGGGTCGCCCACCTTCATGGCCCGGGCCTTTTCGACAACCATTTTCGTGAACTCCGCCCGGATCGACTGCTGCACGATCAGGCGGGACGCTGCAATGCAGACCTGACCGCTATCGCGGAAGATTGCACCAACGGCAGCTGTCGCGGCTGCGTCCAGATCCGCTGTGTCCTCAAAGATCACCAGCGGGGACTTGCCGCCAAGTTCCAGATAGACCCGCTTGAGGTTTGATTGCGCCGAATATTCCAGCAGGCGCCGCCACACTCCGCCTGATCCCGTAAAGACCATGACATCGACATCGGGGTGTAGACCCAACGCTGCGCCAGCCTCCTGCCCCGTCCCCGTTACAACGTTCAGAATCCCGTCGGGCAGACCGCATTCAGCGCAGATTTCCGCCAGGCGCAACAGCGTGACTGATGCGACTTCCGCAGGTTTCAGAACTACGGAGTTCCACGCCGCCAGCGCCGCCGCGATTTTCCATGAAGCGATCATCATCGGGAAATTCCAGGGCACGATGGCCCCGACCACGCCGACCGGTTCAAGATGCACTAGGCCCAGCGCGCCCGGCGTTGTTGGTGCGATCTCTCCGTAAGATTTATCGCACAGCTCGCCGTAATAGCGGAACGTGCCGGCGGCGCTGGCAGGCTGGCGACTACAGCGCGGTCGATATCGCCCGCATCGCCTGCTCCAATCGTCGTCAACGCTTGGCCGTTGAGCGGAGAAATCGTCTCCATCACCCCCGCCGCATCCCGCCAGTCGCCACCGATGAACAAGCGCCCCGGCGAGACAGTCACATCGCGAAGGGCGTCGATGGAGGTTTGATCGGCCATTCTGAAGGCTCCTCTGCTGTCGGTACATTATTGTTACCGATGGCGCAAAAATATTGCATGGATGCGATTCCCATGCAATATCGGGCCATGGGATAGGAGCCTTGATGCCAAAGGACGGATCAGCGCCAACAGTGATGAGCAGCGTGGACAGGGCGTTGTCGCTGTTGCGGTTCTTTACCGTTGAAACGCCCGAACTGGGCCTGTCCGCCCTGTCCCGCGCCGCTGGGTTCGACAAGACGACAACCCTGCGCTGCCTGACCGCGCTGGAACGAAACGGGCTGGTCGAGCAGGACCCAGTGAGCAAAACCTACCGTATCGGCCTCGCCCCCTTGCAGCTTTCGCAAGTGCGAGAGCAGACCTTTCCATTGCAGGCGCGCCTGCAGCCCGTGCTGGACCGGCTTGCGGACAAGGTGGAAGAAACGGCACATGCCAGTCTGATCATGCGGCGCCAGTTGATGACGGTAGGCGTTGCGGAACCGTCGCGGCCGACCCGCGCCTTCATCGACTTTTCAACGCCCCTACCGTTTCACGCCACTGCGTCCGGCGTCGCGATCCTCGCCTTCATGACCGACGACGCGCGTAACGATCTGCAACTAGATGACGATCTTCAGCGGTTCACCGACCAAACACCGCGGCGAATGGCTGATCTTGACACTGATCTTGCAACTGTTCGCGCCACCGGCGTTTCGCACGTCGCCGGAACGTTTGACGACGAAATCGCCGGCGCGGCTGCGCCCGTTTTCGGCCCGTCAGGCGCTGTGATCGGCGCCGTCGCCGTCGCAGCCGTCGCATCCCGTCACAACACCGAAAAAGCCGCCCAGATCGACACCGCCCTGCGCAGCGCAGGCACCGAAATCACCCAACAACTCGGCGGAACCACGCCGCCCGAATTCCCGGCCTGAGCCAAAGGAGCTTTCCCATGAAAGACACAAACTTCCTCAAGGAAAACAACGCCCGTCAGATCTGGCACCCAATGGCTCATCCGGCTGAGATGATCGCCAAACCCCCGGTCATCGTCACCGGCGGCAAGGGCGTGCGCATCACAGATATCGACGGGTATGAGACGATTGATGCGGTCGGCGGTCTTTGGAACGTGAACCTTGGCTATTCGTGTGAGCCGGTAAAGGCCGCCATCGCAGAACAGCTGAACGACCTGCCCTATTATTCCACCTTCCGCGGCACATCGAACGACAAGGTGATTGAGCTTGGCTACATGCTGGCCGATTTCTTCAAGGAAGACGGCCTGTCGCGCGCCTTCTTCACCTCTGGCGGGTCGGACAGTGTCGAAATCGCGCTGCGGCTGGCGCGCCAGTATCACAAGGTTCGCGGCGAAACCGGGCGCACCAAATATCTGTCGCTGAAAAAGGGGTATCACGGCACGCATACTGGCGGCGCGTCGGTGAACGGCAACGCCAATTTCCGCACCCAGTATGAACCTCTGATGCCCGGCTGTTTCCACATCCCGGCCCCCTACACCTATCGCAACCCCTTCAACGAAAGAGATCCGGCCAAGCTGGCGCAGCTGTGCCTTCAGGCGTTGGAGGATGAGATCGCGTTCCAGGGCGCAAACACCATCGCCGCGTTCATTATGGAGCCGGTTCTAGGCGCCGGCGGCGTGATCCCGCCGCATGAAAGCTTCATGCCCGGCGTGCGTGAAATCTGCACCAAACACGGCATCCTCTTGATCGCCGACGAAGTGATCACCGCCTTTGGCCGCACGGGTTCGTGGACCGGATCGCGTCACTGGGGCGTGCAACCGGACCTGATGGCGACGGCGAAAGCCATCACCAACGGGTATTTTCCCTTCGGCGCATGCATGATCACCGACCACGTCGCCGAAACATTCGAGAACGACGAAACCGGGCTGGCCGCCATCGGGTCCGGATATACTTATTCCGGGCATCCGGTCGGCGCAGCGGCGGCGGTCGCCTGCATGAACGAAACGCTTCGGATCAAACCGCACGAAAATGCCGCGGCGCGCGGCGCAGAGCTGATCACGGGTCTGCATGCGTTGGCCGAGAAGTACGAGATCATCGGCGACGTTCGCGGCGGTCACGGCTTGATGTGCGCGTTGGAGCTGGTCGAGGATCGCGCGACCAAGGCGCCGCTGGGCAAGGATCGCGTTGGCGGAATTTTCAAGACGATCTATGAAGCGGGCGTGATGGTCCGCATTTCGGGCAACAACATGATCTTTTCGCCCCCGCTTGTTCTGACGGCGGATGACGTTGCTCAAATTCTGGGCGCGACCGAACAGGGTCTGGCCTCGGCTGGCTAGACGATGGGAGCGAAGATCCGTCTGGATCAGCATCTGGTCAATCTTAACCTTGCGCCCAGCCGGGCGCGGGCGCAGGCGTTGATCAAGGCGGGTGTAGTTGTGGTTGGCGGCACCCCTGTCCGCAAGGCGTCACAGACCGTTCAGGATGGCGCAGAGGTTCGGGTGACAAGCGACCCGAACCCATGGGTGTCACGCGCAGGGCTGAAACTTGCGAAGGCGTTTGAAATCTGGCCGCTGGATGCGAAAGGGGCTGTCGCGCTGGACGTCGGCGCCTCCACAGGCGGGTTTACTGAGGTTTTACTGGCCAATGGCGCGGCGGAGGTTCACGCGCTCGACGTCGGGCATGGGCAGCTTCACTTAAAGCTGGCGGATGATCCACGGGTGCGCAACATCGAAGGCGTCAACGCCAAGGCGATCCCGCCTGATCTGATCCCACCCATCAACTGGATCGTTTCGGACGTCAGCTTCATAAGCCTGACCAAGGCGCTGCCCGCCCCCCTGACGCTTGCCTTGCCTGACGCCCGCTTGGTCGCGCTGATCAAACCCCAGTTTGAACTGAGCCCGGCTGAAATCGGCAAGGGCGGCGTGGTCAGCGACCCCGAATTGCACGAAAAGGCCCGCACCAATGTTCGGGCTTTCCTGGAAAGCGCCGGCTGGATTGTCGAGGAGGAGGTGGACAGTCCGATCCTGGGCGCTGATGGCAACCGCGAGTTTCTGATTTCAGCCCGAAAACAAAGCGGTTGAGGCGCAGGCGGCGGTCAGCATAGAACCCGCGCATGGAAATGATCACAATCGATACGCTCGGCTCAGCCGGCGACGGCGTCGCCCCCGGCCCGGTCTATGCGCCCTATACGCTGCCAGGCGAGGTGGTAGAGGGCATAGTCGTCGATGGCCGCATGGACGCGCCACGCGCGATCACCCCGTCGCCGGAACGCGCCGCGCCGCCCTGCCCACATTTCGGTAAATGCGGCGGGTGCAGCCTGCAGCACGCCGCCGATGATTTTGTCGCCGATTGGAAGCGTGCGCAGATCATCGACGCGCTGGCGGCGCGCGGGATCGACGGCGTTGAGGTCCGCCAAACCATCACATCCCCCGCACAATCCCGGCGCCGCGCGACATTCGCCGCTCGGCGCACCAAAAAGACGATCCAGATCGGGTTTCATGGCCGCCGGTCGGATGAGGTCATCCCCCTGAAAGGATGCGAGGTCGTGCATCCCGACCTGTTTGCCGCCATTCCGGCCGTCGAAGCCTGCGCCCGCCTCGGCGCGTCCCGCAAAGGCGTCATCAGGGCGACGGTCACACGATCGGAAAACGGGATCGATCTGCTGATTGACGGTGCAAAGACCTTGGAAAAACAGGCGTTGCTGGATGCGTCCACCATTGCGGCGGAACACGATCTGGCGCGGCTGACATGGAACGGCGAAATCCTGCTAACCCGCCGCCCGCCGCACCAACAGATCGGCCCTGCGCTGGTCGCCCCGCCGCCGGGGGGGTTTCTACAAGCGACAATTGAAGGCGAAGCCGCATTGCTGGTCGCCGCACGCGAAGCGATCGGCGCGCCCGCCAATATGGTTGATCTTTTCTCTGGCTGCGGCGCCTTCACGATCCCCTTCGCCGACCGAACCGAAGTGCATGCGGTCGAAGGCGACGCCGCCCTACTGGCCGCGCTGACCGATGGGTGGCGCAGGGTCGGCGGGCTGGCGCGGGTGACAACCGAAACCCGCGACCTTTTCCGCCGCCCCTTGCTGGCCGAAGAATTGAACGCCTTCGCCGCCGCCGTGATCGACCCGCCACGGGCCGGGGCCCGCGCGCAAATGGAGCAGCTCGCCGTTTCAGATTTGCCAATCATCGCCTCGCTTAGTTGCGATGCGGGCAGTTTTGCGCGGGATGCGCGGACGCTGATCGATGGCGGGTATCAGCTGGACTGGGTGCAGCCGGTGGACCAGTTTCGCTGGTCGCCCCACGTGGAAATTACGTCGCGGTTCAGTCGTCGTTGATCACCCTTGCGGGTCATGCCTGCGGCGCGGATATTTATGGGATAAAGATTGGGTTGTCGGCGAGGAGGCTGCTATTGCAGCACCAATTCGACACGGCGGTTCAGGCGGCGGCCTTCTTCATCTGAGTTCGGCGCCCGGGGGGCGAGGTAGCCAACGCCATGGGGCGTGACCTGATCGGCGTTGACGCCATCGACGGCGGCGAGCGCGGCAGCGACGGATTCGGCGCGTTTGCGGCTGAGTTCGAGGTTCAGCGACAGGTCGCCCTGATTGTCCGTGTGGCCAACGACCAGAAATTTAAGGTCGGGGCGGCCCTGCAAAAGCTGCGCAGCCTGTTCCAGCGACGCGCTGCTTTCCACCGTCAGTTTGGCTGATCCCGCCTCAAACGCAATGCCTTCTAACGGCGCATGGCCGCTTTCGGTCAGGCGGCGGGCCAGGGCGAACAGGCGTGCATCAGTGGGCTTTGCCGATGGGCGCGGGGCGTTTTCGACCGGGGTCATGGAAATAGGCGCAGCCTCCGCCTCAACCTCCACCACCTGAACAAAAAGCTTGCCGCCCTGACGACTGGCGAGGATGGCGGCTGAGACGTTGTCTTCGCGTTGTGTCGCGCCAAGATAACGGAAATCCGCCAGGTCGAAGCGCATTGCGGGCGGGTCGACAATATAAACGCCAAAGCGGAAATCAAAGCCGCCGCATTCGTTCCGGGTGCATTCAAACAGAAACTCGTACCCAAGTTCCGCAAGGTTCTGCTCGTAATTGCGGATCACCTCCAGCGTCGAGGCTTCGCCTTCGATCTGATAGACCCACTCGCGCACCCGCCCTTCCAGTTTCTGAACCGGCTTGTCATCGCGGGTGAACGGGCCAATGGGCAGGTCATACCCGTCGAAACTGCGGGACAGCGAATAGGCGAGGCTCGCCCCCTCCAACGCGCCAAAGCGGGGGGCGATGTCCTGTTCCTCAGCCGCCAGCGCCATCACCGGCGCAAACAGCAGGGCCGCAATCAGCCCCGCCCGCATCAGCGCGCCATGCCGTGGTAATCGGCGTTTGGTTTCATCCCGATGGCCGAAGCCATGCGGTTCGACATGTTGAAGAAGGACGCCACTTCGGCGATGTCCCAGATGGCGGGGTCAGAAAAGCCCTGATCACGCAGCAATTGGCGATCCGCTTCGACAATGTCATAGCTGGCGCGGGTGATCTTGGTCGCAAAGTCCAGCATTGCGCGGTGGCGATCGTCCAGTGGCGCATGACGGTAATTCGCAGCAATCGCTTCGGCCAGCGCAGGGTCGCCCGTCAGCTGACGCAGCGTCGCGCCATGGGCCACGAGGCAATAGAAGCAGTGGTTTTCCGCTGAAACGCAGACCGCGATCATCTCGCGTTCCGCTTTGGTCAGGTCGCTGGGGCCCAACATCAATGAGTTGTAGAGGCCCGAAAACCCATTCAACCGGTCTTGCGAAAACTCATACGCTTTCAGAACGTTGGGAATGAGGCCCAGTTTTTCCTGGCACACCTCGTAATAACGCTGAATTTCAGGCGGCAGCGGGTTCGTCGATGGCATATCCAGAGCTGTTATTTTGTCATCGCTCATGGGCGTCCTCCGTCAGGGTGTTTTGATGCGGTAGTGGTACTCTGCTACGACGGCCATGCCTAGCGCCTGATAGAGGTTGTTTGCCACTTCGTTGGCTTTGGTCACTGCGAGTGCAAGGTTGTCAGCGCCGTTTGCCGTTGCAAAAATACCGGCTCCTGACAGCAGCGCCCGCGCCGCGCCGCGGCGGCGTTTCGCGGCGGCGGTTTCGATGGCGTGGATCATGGCGACGGCCCCCGGCACGCTGACAAAGCCGACAGCGGCGGCGCGGTCATCAAGCCGCGACATC
The DNA here is from genome assembly GCA_965659735.1 of uncultured Pikeienuella sp. Taxonomy (GTDB): domain Bacteria; phylum Pseudomonadota; class Alphaproteobacteria; order Rhodobacterales; family Rhodobacteraceae; genus Pikeienuella. The sequence goes on along the minus strand of CBFHXH010000047.1, from coordinate 14,833 downwards.
AGCCAGGTTTTTGGCGCGGCGGCGCGGTCCATCACGGCAAGCCTACTGGCGTCGATGCCGCCTGCAGCCCAGATTTCGCGCATCGCCGCAATCGGTCCTTCGCAGCGATAGATGCGCGATTGTTCGCCAAGGCCATCGTTCAGTGATGCGGACGGCGCGGCGTAGATCAGCACCGGGTCGACGATGTCGAAACCTTTCGCGGCGAGCGCAGCGTCTAGGTCTGGTTCATTCCCCCTGACCTGAAACAGCGGCGTCTGGCCAAGCTCCTCCATACCGACAATGGCGGCGGCGATGTCCGCATCCGGCGCGGTGCGCGTCGCCGCGGACACCCGTTTGCCGCCCCCGCCGCCGTCGCGCAAGCGCCAGCCGTCCGCATCGATCACGCGGCGGGCGGGCCAGGTTTCGTCCAGAGCTTCAAAGATTTCCGCCTCGGTCGGCAGTGTCGCGGGCATCGCAGCTGTCCCCCGTGTTGGCGGCTTAGCCGCGATCCCGCATCAAGCGGGCCTTGTCGCGCTGCCAGTCGCGCTTTTTCTCGGTATCGCGCTTGTCAGCCATTTTCTTACCCTTGGCGAGGCCCAGCGACAGCTTCGCGACGCCCTTCTCGTTAAAGTAGATCTTCAGCGGCACCAGCGTCGCGCCTTCGCGCCCGATCGCTTGCCAGAGACGGGCGATTTCGCGGAACTTGGCCAACAGTTTGCGCCGGCGGCGTTCGTCGTGGCCGAAGGTCTTGGCTTTGTCGTAGGCCGGGATATAGCTGTTGATCAGCCACAATTCGCCGTCTTCAACATTGGCGTAGCTTTCCGCGATCTGCGCGCGGCCTTCGCGCAGGGATTTCACCTCGGATCCCTGCAAGACGATGCCAACCTCCATCTCATCCTCGATGAAATAGTTGTGGCGCGCCTTGCGATTTTCAGCGGCGATCTTTTGATCTGGTTTCTTCTTGGGGGCCATGGGAACCTAGATTTTATGCCTCCGGCGGGGATATTTGCTGGACAAAGATGGTGGTCTTTGTGCGTCAGATAAACCCCGCCTGAGGCTATTCGTCAGTTCAGCAGCCCCGCATGCACCATCGCGGCGCGGATCTGTTCGGCCGTTTCAGGCAGCACTGTTGTCAAAGGCGAGCGGACGATGTTGTCGCATTTGCCGAGCAATGACATCCCATATTTTGCGCCAGCCAAGCCCGGCTCGACAAAGATCGCCTGATGGAGTGGCATCAGGCGGTCCTGGTATTCCAGCGCTTTTACAAAATCACTGGCCGCCAGCGCCGCCTGGAATTCTGCGCAAAGCCGCGGTGCGACATTCGCCGTCACAGAAATCGCGCCAACGCCGCCATGGGCGTAGAACCCAAGGGCGGAGGCGTCTTCGCCCGTCAGCTGGATAAAGTCCGTCCCGCAGGTGATGCGGGTTTCAGAAACGCGGGTGATGTCTGCGGTGGCATCTTTCACGCCAACGATGTTTTTCAGCTTAGACAGCTGGCCCATGGTTTCAGGGGTCATGTCAATGACTGACCGCGGCGGGATGTTGTAGATGATGATCGGGATGTCAGCACAATCGTTCAACTGCGTGAAATGTTCGATCAGCCCGCGCTGGGTCGGCTTGTTATAGTAGGGCGTGACCACCAGCGCGCCGTCGGCGCCGACCTTTTCGGCGAACTGCACGAAACGGATCGCTTCCGCCGTGTTGTTTGAGCCTGCGCCTGCGATCACGGGGATGCGGCCTGCGACGGTTTTCACCACCGTCCCAATAACCTCTTCGTGTTCGTCATGGGTCAGCGTCGGGCTTTCACCCGTGGTGCCGACGGGAACCAGCCCGTTCGATCCTTCGGCGATGTGCCATTCAACCAGGTCGGAGAGGGTCTTATGATCCACCCCTCCGTCCTTGAACGGGGTAACTAGGGCGGGCATTGAACCTCGGAACATTGATCTGGCCTTTCAGATTTCAAAGGGGATCACAGCGATCCCCGGCGGCGCGGAACCTATCGGCTGCGCGCATCGGGCGCAAGAACGTGACTGGCACGAAGTTTGGAGCGTGGTAGGCTCCGCCAAACTGATTTGGATCGGGCCCCCTCCATGCTTCGCTTTGCGCTCATTCTCGCCGCCGCCATCACCTTTTCATTCCCTCTGCAGGCCCAATCCCCCGGACTGGCCGGCGCGGCGATGGACGCGGCGGATCAAAAAGACTGGATTGCCGTGCGCGGGTTCACCAATGGCGATCTGGTGATCGCCGATTTGGCAATGTGGCGCATCCTGTCTGCTGGCGAAGGATCATGGCGCGATTACAGCGGCTTTGTCGCCCGGAACCCTGACTGGCCGAACCTGAAGCGCATTCGCGCCAATGGCGAAAGAACGATGCCCTCAGGCGTATCGCTGGCCGAGATCGACGAGTTTCTGAACAACGAGACGCCACAAACCGGCATGGGTGCCCTGCGCAGGGCCGAAGCGCTGCGCGCCGCGGGCCGGAGCGAGGACGCGCACGTCGAGATCATTCGCGCCTGGCGCACGCTTTCCATGACGGCCGACGAACAGAATGAATACCGCACCTTTCACGCCCAGACGGTCCAACCTTATCACCGCGAGCGCGCGGACGAGCTTGCCTGGAGCGGTCTGACTGGCGAGGCGGAGGCGATGGTGCCCCTGCTTGACCGCGGATACGCCGCGCTGATCCGCGCCCGGGTGCTGCTGCGCCGCCGCGCCAATGGCGTCGATGCGGCGATCAAGGCCGTGCCAGCCTCGCTGCAATCCGATCCGGGGCTCGCCTATGAGCGGTTCGTCTGGCGGATGCGCAAAGGCCGCTATGACGGCGCGGCAGAGATTATTCGCGCCCAGACTGGCAGCGCCGCGACGCTGGGCCGCCCAGCCGAATGGGGCAATCGCCGCCGGCTTTTGGTGCGCAGGCTTCTGCGTCAGGGTCAGGTGATCCCGGCCTATAACCTCGCCAACCAGAACCACATGTCCGAAGGGTCGGATTATTCGGATCTGGAATGGACAGCAGGCTGGATCGCCCTGCGCCGCATGCGCGAACCTGACCGCGCCATCGCGCATTTCACCCGCTTCCTCGCAGCCGTTGGCACGCCGATCAGCTATGGCCGCGGCAACTACTGGATGGCCCGCGCGTATGAAGCGAAGGGCGATACGACCACCGCCCGCGACTGGTACGCCCGCGCAGCGGAACATCAGACCAGCTATTATGGACAGCTCGCCGCGACCAAGATCGGCGTTGGCCCCAAAGCCAGCCTGGCCGCCCTGCCCGGCGGCAACTGGCAGGCGGCGCCTTTCGCCAACCGTACAGTGACCCGCGCCGCGATCGCCCTATCGCGCGACTTTGATCGGCGGCGGGCGCATTGGTTCCTGACCCACATCGCATCGACGCTGGACAGCTATGAGGATCTCGCATCCATCGCACAGTTGGCGACCGAACTGGGGCGCGAAGACGCCGCAATCCGCATATCCAAGATCGCAGCGCGCAAGGGTCATGTCCTGCAAGGGCACTATTACCCGTTGAACGGCCTCGCCGAATTCAACAAGGGGGTCGAACCTGCCTTGGCCATGGCCATCGCCCGTCAGGAAAGCGAGCTGAACATCGAGGCGATCAGCCCCGCTGGCGCCCTTGGCCTGATGCAGTTGATGCCCGGCACAGCCAAAAAGGTCACTGGCTGGCTGGATCTGCCCTATAGCAAAGCGCGACTGACGACCGACTGGCAATACAACGCCACGCTGGGCCAGACCTATCTGGCGCGGCGGTTGGATCAGTTTGGCGGGTCCGTCGCCATGGCGGCCGCTGCGTATAACGCCGGCGCCGGGCGGGTTGATCAATGGGTCGCCCGCTATGGCGACCCGCGGGCCCCGGGCGTTGATGTTGTCGACTGGATCGAGACGATTCCGTTCCGCGAGACGCGAAATTACGTTCAGCGTGTGCTGGAAGGGTTGCAGGTGTACCGCAACCGCATCGCGGGGCGCGCCGTACCGTTCAGGGTGCTGGACGACGCGGTCGGCCGGTAGCACATACGGCTGACAACGGCCCGGTTCGTCTAGACATGCGCAAGAAAAAAGCCCCGCTTTGGCGGGGCTTTTTGTCGTTTCTAAGAGCCCCTTTGGGCCAGGTTCTGATCAGGCGGACCAAGATTGTTTGTACAACCGAACCGCTTCGTTCGAAAGCGACAAAAGCTCGTTCGCGCTGTAGGACAGCTCTTCCAGTTCAAATTCGCCGGCGCGGCCAAGCAAAGCGATTTCGTCCATCAGCGGGTAGAGAGCGAGCCGCAGGGTTCCAACATCTTCCAGCTTGGCTTTGACAGCGTCGGGCGCGGGCGGAATGTCTTCGTTCTCGTCGCCATAGATCAAGGCGAAGAGGCTCGTGTCGAATAGTTCCGTCGTTTCAGTCAGGAATTCGCGGTTTTCGGACCGTCTGAATTTCAGCCCGATCATCGCCGCTTCTTTGATCATCTTCTGCGACAGCATCCGTTGGCGACCGGCCATGTCAATCGCCTGCGCCACGCCCATACCGTCACGATCATCTTCGGCGTAAGCTGACACCAGTTTTTTTCACCACGATGTTCGCGCGGCTGAGAAGACGCAGGTTCACGTCGGAAATGATGTTGAAGTCAGCCCGCGCGACGCGCCCGCGTTGTATGATCGCTTCAGACGTATCGCGCATTTCGACCCAGATCCCATCGACCTTGTTCAGGGACGAAAAGACTGATGGGTGCGTTTCAGGCAACAGCCCAAACGAAACTGATCCGCTGCGCAGGGCAAGCTGCGCCGCCTCGAACGCGTTTGCCGCAGTTTCGACAACAGCGACATGCGCCTCCGTCTCCACGCCAAGGCGCGCCATCGACGCCGCCATGGCGATTCTTTGGCTCAGCTTGCGCTGACGGCACGCAACGTTGATTTTGCGCGCTGCAGTTGTCGCGCTGACCGCCTGTCCCCATGCTGGCGCAGCCGCAACTGCATTCGCCGCCAGCATTCCCACTATCATACTACGTCTATTCAACGTAACAATCTCAATCATCTTTTATGTTTAGGATGTAATCTCCACGTGGCTTCTTGCAGAATTCTAAATATGTATCAACATAATGCATGTTTTCAGAATATTTACACTACTGAATTTTAATCATAATTGCCAAGTTTGCTTGCCCATTTTGCCTAATTTTATATTTCGCCTCTCTCTATTTTAAAAATATGAGATCGCCTGGATTTTTTAAATATACTTATGCTCGAAAACCCCCAAGCAGACCACCTTGCGTTCACCAAAGACCACGAGCGAAGCGTACACCGCCACTGTATCCACAACGCCGGGGGTGACGCCTTTTGTATCCCGGACTTTCGTGGTCGGCTTTCGCAAAAATTGTTTATAGTCATTTGATTTTCCATAGGATTGTGCATCATCAAGCATGTTGGCGAAACGGGGTGGGGCGTCATCATGGCGAGTTTTGAAACGGCTGATGGGGTGCGTCTGGACTACAGCGATCAGGCTGGCGTTGATCCCCCGCTTTTGTGCCTTACTGGCCTAACGCGCAACAAATCCGATTTCGACTACATGGTCCGCGACCTCGACCGCCTGAACCGGATCATCCGCCTTGATTGCCGCGGCAGGGGCGCCTCCGACCATGATCCCGATTGGACCAATTATAATGTCGCGGTTGAGGCGGCGGACGCGCTTGCCCTGATGGACCATCTTTCGATCCCTCAGGCGGTGGTGATCGGCACGCCGCGCGGCGGCGTCCTCGGCATGGTGATGGAGGCGACGCGCCCCGGCGCGGTGCGCGCGCTGGTGCTGTCGGATGTCGGACCGGATGTCGATTATGAGGTTGAAACCTATCCTGTCCCATATCGGGATGCCGCCTTCCTACCGAACGATCGACGACGCAGCGAGGGACTTTGCCGCCAAGCTCAAGGACATCTTCGTCGGGCACGATCACCGCTATTTTCTGGATATTGTTGAGCGCAGTTACGCCGACGGCCCAGACGGTCTGGCGCTGAACTATGATCCCCGCCTGCGCGACGCGACCGAGGCGCAGATAAAGGTCGTTGCAAAGGACGGCCATGGCCTTTGGCCGATCTTCGCGTTGTTTGCAGACATTCCTGTTCTGGCGCTGAAAGCGGAACATTCCGACATTCCGAGCGCCGAGACGTTGCAGAAGATGGTCGCGATGCAGCCGGACCTGCGCCACACCAAAATTTTGGGCGTCGGCCATATTCCCCGCCTGAACGAGCCTTAGGCGCTGGCCGCTATCCGCGATCTGCTCGACAGCCTTTGACTTTTGGCGTTTAACGTCCTCTCCGCGTTGTGCGTTGACATTAAACCACACTGGCGTTGATGGCGCCAAACGCCTCAACGTCCGCACAAAACGCTGTATCACGAGGGAGACGCCCATGTCCGAAGCCATCGACATCACCGACATTCACGCCACCGCCGAGCGCCTGAAGGGCGTGGCCCGCGTGACGCCCTTGTTGGAGGCGGACAATCTGAACGACCTCGCCGGCCGGCGCGTTCTGGTCAAAGCCGAATGCCTGCAGCGCACCGGCAGCTTCAAATTCCGCGGCGGGTGGAGCGCGCTTTCGGCGCTGTCCCCCGAAGCGCGCGCCAAGGGCGTGATCGCGTTTTCGTCTGGCAACCACGCGCAAGGCGTCGCGCTGGCGGCCAAACTGCACGGCGCGCCCGCCATCATCGTCATGCCGTCAGACGCGCCAGCAATGAAGATCGCCAACACCCGCGGCTATGGAGCGGAGGTCGTGCTGTATGACCGCTGGGGTGAAAGCCGCGAAGAAATCGGCGCGAAACTGGCTGCAGACCGCGGCCTGACCCTCATCAAACCCTTTGATGAGCCGATGGTCATGGCTGGCCAAGGCACATGCGGCCTGGAAATCGCAGCACAGGCCGCTGAGGCGGGCGTTACAAAGTCCGACGTCATCGTCTGCACCGGCGGCGGCGGTCTTCTGTCAGGCATCGCGCTGGCGCTCGAGGCTGAGGCGCCGGGCCTTCGCCCTCGCCCGGTGGAACCCAAGGATTTCGACGACACCCGCCGGTCGATGGAAGCCGGCGAACGCCTCGCCAACGCCGACGGCGTCCGGTCAATCTGCGACGCCATCATCTCCCCAATGCCGGGCGAGTTGACCTTCCCCGTCACCCAGCGCCTCTGCGGCCCCGGCTTTGTCGTCACCGACGATGACGCCCGCCGCGCTATGGCGGCCGCGTGGAAGCACCTGAAGGTCGTCGCAGAACCCGGCGGCGCCGTCGCACTGGCCGCCGCCCTGTTCCATCCTGACACGATTGAGGGCGATGCCGTGATATGCACGATCTCAGGCGGCAATGCGGATCCAGAGATGTTCGCGGGCGCCCTCACGGACTTTGGAGACAGTGTATGACGACCTTCACACTCGCCACATTCAACGTCAAAAACCTGATCGGCACCGATCAGGAATATTACAAATGGGAACGCTATACCACCGAAGAACACGCCTGGAAGCAGGACTGGTTGTCAGATCAGCTTTTGGCGATGGACGCCGATATCGTCGGGTTCCAGGAGATTTTCGAAGAGGACGCGCTGGCCGCCGTCATCGCGATGACCAACGCCAAGGGCGAGGAACTGAACGGCCTGTCCCAGCCAAACCCCAAGGCGCGCTATTCGCGCAAGATGATCTTTCGGCGGCTGAAATACACCAGCTATCCCGAAGGCGGTCTCGCCTTCCTGCCCAACATCCACGACACGGGCGCGCCGGGCAAACGCCGCCCGGGCCTCGCGATTCTGTCGCGCTTTTCCTTTATCGAACCGCCTGTCGCGATCCAGGACCTCAGCGATGATCCGGTTGAGATGAACTTTGCCCAACTGGGCGGCGGCGATGCGGGGGCGTATCGGCTGACCAATGTCTCGCGCCCGATCGTTCGCGCCCGGATTGATGTTGGTGGTCAGGCGATGACGGTGTTCAACTGCCACCTGAAATCTAAGCTGGGCGAATATGAAAGCGGGCATGACGGCGCGCCTGAATAGAACCTACTGGATTACGATCCCGTGGGCCGCACCATTGGCGAAGCGCGGTCGCTGATCCGCTGGGCGGCGGAGGCGGCGGCGTTGCGCCGGCTGTCGTGGCTGAACTGAACACCGGCGCGCCCGTCGTTGTGATGGGCGACATGAATGACAGTGAAAACGCCATATCTTCCGCCATCATCGCCGGCGAGCGGCCCTTCAAGAACTATTCCTGGATGCGCCGCCACGACGCGACCCGCCCCAACCAGCGCTATACCGCCGATGAAAACGACCAGATTCAGACTGCGATACGGGACAAGCTGCTGCTATCGGCGGAAAAGATGTTCATCCGCAAATCGCTGCGCGACATGGTCTGTACGTTGGCTTTTGGCGGCGTCTATGAAAGCATTGACCAGATCCTTCTGTCGCATCACTTCCAGCCTGGCGCAGCGGAACAGGCGTTCGCACTGGATTATCTGCAATGCCTGAACGACCACCTCACCTATGGCGGGTTTGAAGAGGCACCGTATAACAAGCTTGCCTCGGATCACGGGCAGCTTGTCGCGACCATTCGCACGCTCTGATAAGGGCGTCAGCGTGACGCCCTTGGCCTTGGGGCCGCCCGTGGTATCGCGGCGGCGGAGGTGACCGATGAATGACTACACCAAAGGCGTCCTGATCGTTTCAGCTGGTGCGCTGCTTTATGCGCCAGACAGCCTGATGTTGCGCCTGATGGCGATGGAACAGTGGCCAACGGTGTTCTGGCGCGGCCTTTTGGGCGGCGCGGTGGTCAGCCTGGCCTATCTGGCGGTTTATCGCGGCAAGTATCCTTCGATGATGCGCGGCCTTGGCTGGGCGGCGCCCGCGTTTCTGGTCTGCTACGTCATTACAACAATCTGCTTTGTTTACGCCATTCGCGAAACCAGCGTGGCGAATACGTTGTTCATCGTCGCCATATCGCCTGTCTTTTCCGCCCTGATCGCATGGCTCGCGCTGGGTGAGGCGCCCGACAGGCGCACTGTTCGAACAATTGTCCTTGCGCTGATCGGCGTTGGCGTCATCGCCTTTGGCGGCGAAGACGAAGGACCGAATTCCTTGCCCGGCGATATCGCCGCTGTCGGCGCCGCGCTGTTTCTGGCGCTGATGTTCGTCACATCCCGCGCCGTACGTCCGCGCAGCATGTCGCCCCTTGTTGGGCCTGCCGGGCTGTTGTCGGCAGTTGTCGCGGGTTTTCTGGTGACGGATTTCATCATCCCCCCAGGCTCTCTCTGGCCGCTTTTAGCGATGGGCTTGGTCATTATGCCGATCGCAACATGGTGCCTGACCACCGGCCCCCGCCTGATCCCCGCGCCAGAGGTGAGCCTGCTGATGCTGATCGAGGCTATGTTCGGCCCCCTGATCGTCTGGTGGGCGCTCAGCGAATATCCCGGCGACACGACGCTGATCGGCGGCGCCATCGTTCTGGGCGCGCTGGCCTGGTCCAGTTGGGAACGGCTGCGCGGGACCTCTGGATAGAACTGACCAAAGGCGAAAAATTTCGGAAAATCAGGGAAAACTATCCAGCGGCCTTCAATTACGCCCAAAGGTTCACGCTGCGTTCACGCCACCCCTGTACAGTCGTCGTCGGCCAGAGCCGTGGGGCGTTGATTGAAGTTTTTGCGGTCAGTTTTCAGGGGGCATTGGATCACGTCAGTTTCGCGTCAACGGGTGCGTTGCAGGGAATTCCCCCCCGCAGCGCGCCACTGAGACGGGGCCGCGATGGCGCAGAGCGATCTGCGCGCTGGCGCAAACTCTTTTCGGGTCTCAAACCCGGCGTGAGCCCCGACCCTTGTGGTCGGGGTTCCTGATTCTGGGCCGTATTGCGCTGTGGCGAGGCCTGAGGTCTGGCGTTTTGGTCACTTTTACTGGTCCCGGGCGCTGGTTCCATTTCAGTGCCGCGTGAGATGCGCTTCAGGGCGCCTCGCCGTCACTTTGCGCTAATGCGTACCATTGCCTTCACTCCGCGACGCGGCGGGAATTCCCGTGACTTTCTACACATAACGACCCTGATCGCTGGCATCAGCGCCCGATTCACGCGCCGTTTCACGACGACAAGCCCGCCCTTTCACGGGGCGATCACGCCGCCAGCCTAGGTTCATTGGTGTTCGGAACATTCATCCCGGACAGCAGACCAGACCTTTTCTAAGGGTATTGGACACAGCGACAGACGCTGCGCCGCCAGGGGTCAGGCCATTTCAGGGCTGTTCCCACGCGCATGGCGGCAAGGTGCCGGATCTCTCTCCGGACTGTCCCGGCCTCGCACTTTTTGCGCCCTCCTGGGCGCGATCTCTCTCACAAACTCCCCCGGCTCGCGCCGGGGGTTTTTTCTTTGGCAGCAACCAAGATCAGCGCAGGCGTATCATGCAGCATGCCCTGCTTGCAAACCGGACGGGGCGCATTCATCGCAGATACATGGCCGGGTTCATTACTGATGACAATTATCGGTTACGGGTCCGTGCCAACCCAAAGGGTCAGCGCATTTGAAAGTGGAAAAATGCCTGTGAAACCACGGCGTTAACCAAGGTTAACAAAATATGATTATTATTTTATTTCAGATACTTGTCTTGCGTTTTACGCGTGAAATCTGATTAGCCGTTCTGCCGAATGGTTGCATTAGTTGGGTCATAAGGGCTGTCCTCGACCACTTCACAATCATAAAGCTCACGGAACATCCGCACTTGCAGCTTGGTTCCCACCTCGGCCAGTTCCAGGCGGACATAGCCGATGCCGATCTGCTTGCCAAAGGCGACGGAATAGCCGCCCGAGGTCAGGCGCCCAACCTTCTCGCCATCGACGACCAATGCTTCACGGCCCCAGGGGTCGGCATCTGACGGGCCATCGATCAGCACGGTGACGCATTTGGCGCGAATACCCGTATCGATCATCGCCTGCTTGCCGCGGAAGTCCTTGTCGAGGTCGATGAACCGGTCCAGTCCGCTTTCCATTGGCGTCGCATCCCGGCCCAGATCGGACCCAAAGGCGCGATAGGATTTTTCCTGCCTGAGCCAGTTCTGCGACCGGGCACCGCACAACTTCAGACCATGCTTTTCACCAGCCTTGGTAATCAGATCGAAGAGGTAGTTCTGCATCTCAATCGGGTGATGCAGTTCCCACCCCAGCTCGCCGGTATAGGCGACGCGGATGGCTTTGACCGGGCACATGCCAAGGTCGATATTCTTGGCGGACAGCCAGGGGAACGCCTTGTTGGTCAGCGCGCTTGCGGGGTCGGCGTCAACAATGATCTCCTTCAGGATATCGCGGCTGGCCGGACCCGCGATGGCGAAGACACCCCACTGAGTGCTCACGTCCTGCACCTCGATCCAGCCAAACTCATCCCGCTTTTTCGCAGCTTCCTTCATCATGTAGTCGCTGTCATAGGCCTGTGCGGCGCCTGCGGTGACGACGTAGTATTCATCCTCCGCCTCGCGAACGATCGTGAACTCCGTCCGGATCGTGCCGGCGTCGGTCAGGCCGTATGTCAGGTTGATGCGGCCTACGCGCGGCAGCTTGTTGCAGGTTAGCCAATCCAGGAACTGGGTCGCGCCCGGGCCAGCGATCCGGTGTTTGGTAAAGGCAGTGGCGTCGAACAGGCCCGCTTTTTCGCGCACCGCCTTCGCCTCAGCCTCAGCATATTGCCACCAGCCGCCGCGGCGGAAGCTGCGGGACGCGTGATCGTCAAAGCCCAACGGCGCAAAGTAGTTCGGGCGCTCCCACCCGTTGACCTGGCCGAACTGGGCACCTGCCGACTTCATCCGGTCATAGCAAGGCGCAGTGCGCAGCGGCCGCGCGGCTTCGCGTTCTTCGTCCGCATGGTGGAGGATATAGACGTGCTCGTAGCACTCCTCGTTCTTCACCGCGGCGTATTCGCGGTTCACCCATTTGCCGTACCGGCGGGGGTCGAGCGACCACATGTCGATCTCCGCCTCGCCCTCAACCATCATCTGCGCCATGTAGTGGCCGGTGCCGCCCGCGGCGGTGATGCCAAAGCTGAACCCTTCTGCGAACCAGAAATTATCGACGCCGGGCGCGGGCCCGACCAGCGGGTTGCCGTCGGGCGTATAACAGATCGGCCCATTGAAATCATCCTTCAGACCCGCCGTTTCCGAGGAGGGAATACGGTGGATCATAGACATGTACTCTTCCTCGATCCGCTCCAGATCCAGCGGCAGAAGATCAGCGCGGAAGCTGTCCGGCACACCGAACTTGGCCCATGCGGGGGCGTTACGCTCATACGGGCCGAGGATCCAGCCGCCGCGTTCCTCGCGCACATACCATTTGGCGTCGGCGTCGCGCAGAACCGGGTGTTCGCCATGGGTCTTGCGGTATTCGACGAGGGCCGGGTCAGGCTCTGTCACGATGTACTGGTGCTCGACCGGCATAGCGGGGATGTAGCACCCGATCATCGCGGCCGTGCGCTGTGCGTGGTTGCCGGTGGCGGTGACGACATGCTCGCAGGTGATGTCGAACTGTTCTTCGGTGGGAACGAGGTTGCCGCCCCGCTCACCCATCTTGGTGCACTTGACGACCCACTCGTCGCCGACCCGTTCAAAGGCGTCGACCTGCACCTTGCGGATGATTTCCACCCCGCGCTGGCGGGCGCCCTTGGCCATCGCCATCGTCACATCGGCGGGGTTAATGTAACCGTCCGTCGGGTGATAGATCGCGCCTTTCAGATCCTCGGTGCGGACCAGCGGCCAGCGATCCTTGATCTGGGCCGGGGTCATCCATTCGTAGGGAATGCCCACGCTTTCCGCCGTCGAGGCGTAAAGCATGTATTCGTCCATCCGCGCGTCGGTCTGCGCCATGCGCAGGTTGCCAACCACAGAGAAACCGGCGTTGAGACCCGTCTCCGCCTCAAGCTCTTTATAGAACTTCACGCTGTAGTCATGGATATGGCTGGTCGCGTAGGACATGTTGAAAAGTGGCAGCAAGCCAGCGGCGTGCCACGTGGAGCCGGAGGTCAGCTCATCCCGCTCCAACAACACGACATCGGACCAACCGGCCTTGGCCAGATGATAAGCGATGGAGGCGCCGACGGCGCCGCCGCCGACCACAACTGCACGGGCATGAGTTCGCATGGGATGAATCCTTCCAAAGACGTTGGGCGGAACATGCCCCCCCGAGCGGAATAGGAAAAGGGCCATCGCGACCGGGCGCAGTCTAGAAGCGGCACGCGGTAAGAATGTGTCAGATCAGATATGCTGATTTGACAGGAACGCCCTCGCAGGCGAAGCCGGGTTCAACAAGGACCCGCAGATGACTTTTGAGACCTTTCTGGCGCTTCTGGCCCTGGCCGCCGTCGCGGCCTGGACGCTGGGGCCGAACAACCTGATGCTCGCCTCGTCCGGGGCCAATTTTGGCGTCCACCGGACGCTGCCACATATCTGCGGCGTCGCCTTTGGCTTTCCGATAATGATTTTCGTTGTCTCCATGGGCCTCGGGGCGATCATCGCCGCCAGCGCCGCGCTGCAAGAGGTGATGCGTTGGGCTGGCGCGGCGCTGCTGTTGTGGTTCGCCTGGCGGATCGCGACCGCCCGGCGAGCGGCGGATCAGGATCGGTCACGCCCGCTCAGCTTTGCTGAGGCGGCAGGATTTCAGTGGATCAATCCCAAGGCCTGGGCGATGGCGATGGCGACGACAGCCCAGTTTGTGACCGGGTCGGCGGTCGTCCTAGAAAGGCTGCGCTGCGCCTTCGCCTACGCCATTGCGGGGTTTTGGATGCTCGATCGTCTGGTCGGCGCTCGGCGTGTGGATCAGGCGGCTGTTGTCAACAGACGAAAGATTGCGGGTTTTCAATATTGTGATGGGCCTGCTGATCGCGTCATTTGTGTTCTTCATGTTTCAGGATGATCTGGGAAAAGTGTGAAAACCCGATGGTTTCACGCGTGAAACCATCTCTAAACCACTGAAAGAAAGATGAATTCATTTTCTGTTAACAACTGGGTTTCACAGGCTTTGGGCACGAATTATGTACGGGCGCCCAATTGACGCGCCGCAGCCCACCGTCACCGCATCTTCGGCAGTTTGGCGGAGCGGGCCGAACAATCCCGCCGAACATCGGCGAAACAGCGCCGGGGCTTTAGATCGCGGGTCAGGCACACCCTGACCTCGACGATATAGCCGCCCCGGCAAGCAATGGTCACGCCGTCCGCCTCAAGCTGAGGGTTCACTTCCAGGAATGCGCCCTCGACCACTTCGGGTGGCACTTCCAGATCGCGTGGCAGACGGCGCAGGATCGGGGGGCGCGTAACGCTGTCATAGGCAAGGCGGCTGAGGCGATAGAAATCTTCCCCCGACAGCCCGCTGCAGCACCCGTGTTTTTTCACTGGTACCAGGCCAGTCCCGAAGACCCCATGATGTCCTTCATGCCCAACGACATAGCGCGGGATGGATCACGCTGGGACATGCGGCAAAAGCTGGGCAAGCCACGTTCCGACTGCGGCCAAAGGCCGTGCAGGGGAAAGCCATGATCGTGGCGCGGATCGCATTGGTCGGCGTTGCGGGCGTCGCCTTTGCGTTCGCACCAGGCCGCATTCCACTAAAGCGCCATAACATAATAGTCGAAATCAACCGCCTTTTCGCCTTCGGCCATGACGGGCGACCAGACGGGCGCGGCGACAGTCAGCGCAAGCATGGTCATCAACCGGATCAAGAAAACCACTTTATTCCCCCCTCATCCTGACCTATATACACGCTCAGCTACTCCCCTGAAATCCGAGAATACGCTGCGGCGACGGCTTTCAAACCGCGCAGTAATTATATCTGGAGGACATCATATGAGCGATCTGCCGCTTTTGCCAAAAGCGACCGCCGTCTGGCTGGTTGACAATACAA
>CBFHXH010000046.1:0-24606 GCA_965659735.1 uncultured Pikeienuella sp. | reverse complement strand
CCGCCAATCCGGCGCGCCGATTCCGAGCGTCGTCTTGTCGACGACGATTCATGCCAGTGGTTTGGAAGGTGGCGGAGACGAAGGGATTCGAACCCTCGAGAGCCTTTTGAGCCCTACTCCCTTAGCAGGGGAGCGCCTTCGACCACTCGGCCACGTCTCCAACGATACTTAAATCAGGGGTCGCCAGTCATAACAAGGGGCATTTTCAGGTGCCGGCCGCGCGGATCAAGCGGCTGGTGATCGCACGGAACCTCCAGGTCAGCAGGCAGGCGGACGTCACGATGCCCAGCGCCAGTCCCGACCACAGCCCCACGCCGTCATAGCCCATCGGAAAGGCCAGCACCCAGCCCACACCGATGCCCTTCACCCAATACCCAAACGCGCCAATCCAAAGGGGCGCGAGTGTATCTTTGACCCCGCGCAATGATCGCGCGGCGATGACCTGCACACCGTCGAACACCTGAAAGATCGCGGCAATCATCATCAGTTGGATGACGATTGCCGACACTTTGGCGAAGCCGGGATCATCGGCCGAGATGAAGATGCGCGTGAATTCTTCGGCCACCAGCAATGGCGCTGCGATCAGAACCGTCAGCACCGCCGCGCCGAGCCCGATGCCCACCATACCCGCCAGGCGCGCACCCGTTGGATCGCGCCTACCGATCTGGAAAGCGACGCGGACCATCGACGCCTCCGCCATTGCCAGCGCAATAACAAACGGGATGCCGATCCAGCCCATCAGCACCTGATGCGCTGCCAATGTTTCGGGCCCGATGACGCCAGACAGCAGGCCTACTGCTATGAACAGGCCCGCTTCCACCGCAACAAGGCCTGCGATGGGAATGCCCAGCCGGAAGAATTCAGCAATGACTTTCCAATCGACGTTCAAACGGCTTTTGAAAAGCCCGTATCCGCGCAGCGCCTCAGTCCGATAGATGTAGCCTACCAGCATGATGAGCATGAACCAGTTGACGGCGGCGGTTGCGATCCCTGCCCCGGGCAAGCCCATTTCCGGCAGGCCCCAGCGGCCATGCACCAGACTTTCGGCGATCAGCCAGTTCAGCCCGACCGAAGCCAGAGTTATGAACATGATCGACCGCGTCCGCGCCAAAGCGGCGACAAAATCACGAAGGGCCGCAAACATCAGCGCCGCGGGTGCAACCGGCGCCAGCGCGCGGGCATAGGGTTCAGACAGCGCCGCAATCTCCGGGTCTTGCCCGAGGAAGAGAAAAGCGTCGCCGATATTCCAGATCAGCGCCACCAGCGGCACGGAAAGGATCAGTGCGACTACGATGCCCTGCCGCGCAGCGACGCCTGCAGTAGGCTTGTCACCGGCGCCTTCCGCCTGCGCCGCGAGCACTCCGGTGATGGAGATGACGCCCATCAACACCACCATCATCTCAAATGTCATGGATCCAGCCAGGCCAACGGCGGCGAGTTCCTTGAAACCAAGTGATCCGACAACCAGCTTGGTCGTCACGAACATCGCGTATTCACCGAGATAGGCGGCGACGAGCGGCAGGGCGATTGGCAGAAGTTTCCGCAGTTCTACCTTTGCAGGCGAGTGTATCATGGTGGCTGCGAGTGGCTGGATAAGCGCCGCTACGGATGTTCCAAGCAGGGCGGAATTGGCTTTCTTTTACACGCTGTGGGCCAATGCTGGCAAGGCCCGCGCCAATCTCAGGTCAAATTATAAAATTAGCCAAGGTGAAGTCGCCCGCATCCTGATCTGGACGTTCGCAAAGGATATCAAAACATCGTCACCGCGCTGGATAATTGAATCCAGCGCCGCGAACAAATCATCCTGTTCTTCGATTTCGATGCGATCCTGCCGCTGGCGGAAGTCAGTGATCGTGTTTTTGCCATCGCCGCGCCCAAACTGGAAAACGTCTGCGCCGCCGCCTCCCGTCAGCTCATCCCAGCCTTTGCCGCCGTCAAGCATATCACGCCCGCCCCCACCATCTAGAAAGTCACGACCGTTGTCCCCGCTCAGTTCATCGCGGCCACTATTGCCGTTCAGTGTGTCCTTGCCGCCGCCGCCTTCCAGCGTGTCTTTGCCGCCATTGCCGAACAGAACATCCTTTCCGCCCATGCCAAGAACTACGTCGCCGCCCCGCGGGCCGACACCGTATCATTCCCGCCGAGCGCAAAGATGACGTTAGCGGATCCTGTGCCCGAAATGTCATTAGCTCCAGACGTTGCGCCGAATGGCGATGTTGTGGTCGGCGTCCACCGACGCTTGCAGCTGAGCAAGCGTTTGTTCCCGGTCACTGAAACGAAACACCTCAACACTTTCGAACGTGTCTACGCTTTTGGCACCGGACAGGGAGATCACATTGCCTGAGACTGTTAGTTTTAATCTGCCAGCGCGCCGGCCAGCACGCCTGTATCTGTTCCGCCGCCGCCATTCAGACTGTCTGCGCTGCGCCCGCCGCCAAGCACATCATCGCCATCACCCGTAACAATCAAGTCGTTGTCGTCACCGCCATAGGCGTAGTCATTGCCAGAGGTGCCAATGAAAAAATCGGTCCCGCCAAGCCCCAGGCAGGCCACGCCGCCACCAGGCGTTGCGGCGGTGGAATTAGGTGGACCAGCGGAATAATCTCTGGTCGCAGGATTGTCGTTTGTAAAGATCTCCAGCAATCCATTTCCTGCGAATGATCCGCCGTTAATTTTGGTAACGATCACGGTGGAGTTTGATGAACCATAGTCGCCATAAATCGCAGGGCCCATCGGAGCGGTTACATCGACAATTCGGCCTCTCACGCCACCAGCGACAGTGAGGTCATTGCCTGTCCGGAAGCCAAGAACCGTTTCGCCCAAAACTTGGCCTTCATTCACAATGAATGCGGATCCATCATCACCTTTGGTCACTGCATCTCCGGAAAGGTCAGAGACAGCTCGCCCCGACCCGCCATAAAAACGGCGCCCGTCGTGACTCTGTCCACCGACAAGTCCCCGCTGTTGAAGATCAGTGCGGCGTGTCCGCCAGCATAACCTTCGTTCGGCGTCCTGAGGGCCTCACCGCCCTTTACATAGGCATCGCGGATGACCACGTCGCACAGCGTCAGCGTTCCGCCATCACGGTTCACAATCACGGCGGCGTCACGGCCAGCATCGCCTCCGGCGACAACCTTACCGCCATCAATCAGGGTGTCGATCAGGGTCAGATCGCCTTCGTTGATGATGACCCCGCCTGGCCCGGGGTTTTCGGTCAATTCCGCCGGGCCAGCGTAATAGCCACCGTCGAACTCAACCCCGACGATCGTCACCTGCGAGCCAGCGGCGTTGCGCAGGAACGAGGCGTCGTCGCCATCTATGCGCCTTGTGTCATCTGTTCCGCCTTAGAGCGTGCTGTTGAAACGACCATCTTTGTTTGTGGTGTTTGAGATCGTGATGTCGATTTCGCCATCGCTATTCATGTCACCGCGGATCGCAAGGCCGTCTGTGTCCTCGATCAGCAGATCACCTTGCAGCACGATCGTCTGGTTTTTTTCAGGACGGAGGCGAACACGATTGCATCCTCGCCAACCGAAGCCTCAGCAGCCACAATTGCCTCGCGCGGCGTCAACGCGCCAGAGCCATCATGCTTAACGCTGGCAACCTTAAACCTTGTCATTCGCCTGCTCCTGCTACAAACCCCACGCAACCGTAGCTAAGGTTCCGTCCCGCACCTAGGCTTTACCGCACAGTTCAGACCCCAATTACGCGCCGCAGCGGCGTTTTGCGGGCGGCTTCGGTCTGTTCTCAGGTTGACTTCCTGCCCCCTTCCCCGCATTCAAACCTCGCTTAATTCCGGGCGTGAAATGGAGACAGACCAATGGCCGATGGCGCAATGAACGTGACGATCACTCTTCCCGATGGGGCTGAGCGAACGTACACAACAGGCGTGACTGGCGGTGAGGTCGCAGCCGACATCTCCAAGTCGCTCGGCAAGGCGGCGCTCGCCTGCAAGATTGACGGACGTCTTGCCGATTTGTCAGAGCCGATCGAAGCGGATAGCGCCCTCGCTATCGTCACCATCAAGGACGATGCGGAGGCGCTGGAGCTGATCCGCCACGACTGCGCCCACATCATGGCCCGTGCGGTGCAAGAAATCTGGCCGGACGTCAAAGTCACCATCGGCCCCGTTGTCGATAATGGCTGGTATTATGACTTCGATCGGGAAGAGCCTTTCTCGGACGCCGATTTCGATGTGATCGAAAAGAAAATGCGCCAGATCATCGCCGCGCGCGACGCGGTGACGACCGAGGTATGGGATCGCCCCCGCGCCCTCGCCCATTATGAAGCGAATAACGAGCCCTATAAAGTAGAGCTAATCCACGGCATCCCAGGCGACGAGCCGCTGCGCATGTACTGGCACGGTGACTGGCAGGACCTGTGCCGCGGACCCCACCTGGCGCATACCGGGCAGGTTCCAGCAGACGCCTTCAAGTTGATGCGCGTCGCCGGCGCCTATTGGCGTGGCGACAGCGACAACAAGATGCTTCAGCGCATCTATGGTGTCGCCTTCAAGACCAAGGCAGATCTTGAAGCCCATCTTAAGATGCTGGAAGAGGCGGCGCTGCGCGATCACCGGCGTCTGGGCAAGGAATTGGATCTTTTCCATCTGCAGGAAGAAGCGCCCGGCATGGTGTTCTGGCACCCGAATGGTTGGCGGCTTTACCGCGGCCTCGAAGACTATGTGCGTCGCCGCCAGATCGGCGCTGGTTACGACGAGGTTCGCACGCCGCAAGTCATCGACCGCAAGCTTTGGGAAGCCTCGGGCCATTGGGAAAACTACCGTGAGAACATGTTCATCACGGAGATCGATGAAGAGCATGCGAATGAAAAGCGCACCAATGCTCTGAAACCGATGAACTGCCCGGGCCATGTTGAGGTCTTTAAGCAGGGGCTGCGATCTTATCGCGAACTTCCCTTGCGCATTTCGGAGTTTGGCATCTGCCACCGGTATGAAAGCTCTGGCTCCATGCACGGGCTGTTCCGGGTACGCGCCTTTACGCAGGACGATGCGCATATCTTCTGCACCGAAGATCAGATCGAAAGCGAAACCAAGAAGTTCATCGAACTTTTGTCCTCGATCTACGAGGATCTCGGTTTTGACGGCTTTGAGATCAAACTCTCCACCCGCCCAGAAAAGCGCGCAGGATCGGATGAGGTTTGGGACAAAGCCGAGACGGCGCTAGAAGCGGCGATCAAGGCGGCTGGCGCGCCTTACACCATCGATCCTGGCGAAGGCGCGTTCTATGGGCCAAAGCTGGACTTTAAGCTGACCGACGCAATTGGTCGCGAATGGCAGTGCGGCACCTTCCAGGCTGATTTCGTGCTGCCAGAACGCCTGGGCGCAGAATATGTCACGCCCGGCGGCGACAAGGCTTATCCGGTTATCCTGCACCGTGCGATCCTTGGATCTTTCGAACGGTTCCTTGGCATGTTGATCGAAAACTACTCCGGCCGTTTGCCGATGTGGCTAGCGCCGCGCCAAGCGGTGGTTGCAACGATCACATCCGATGCAGATGACTACGCCTATGAAGTCGTTGAAAAACTGCGCGCTGCGGGCATCCGCGCCGAAGCGGATACGCGGAATGAAAAGATTAATTATAAGGTCCGCGAACATTCGGTTGGCAAAGTCCCCGCCATTCTTGCGGTCGGCAATCGTGAAGTGGAAGAACGCACCGTTGCGATCCGCCGCCTTGGTGAAAAACAGCAGAGCTTTGTTGGCCTAGATCAAGCGATTGCGGCGTTCGTAGATGAAGGCCTTGCGCCTGATCTGAAACGCAAAGCCGGTTAATCATGCGGCGCGCCAACACACTTGGCGCGCCTGCTTCGCCCTTGCGCTGGCCTAGCAACAGATCTTGCCTGCATCGGCTCCAGATAGCCTGCAGCAAATGAAATAGCTGCGCGGCATCTCTTTGGCGCTGCTTTGCCTAATCGCGTCCCCGACATTCGCCGTTGCCGAGGGGTGTGTTGTCCTCCTCTACGGTCTTGCGCGGACGGCGACGTCGATGTGGTTGCTGGAACTGCGCTTGCAGGATGCGGGCTTTCACACGGTCAACGAAACCTATCCGTCCACCACCAAGCCGCTGGGCGAACTGATCGAAGCCGAGCCGCCGGTCAGCATCGCCAAATGCCGGGATCGCAAGCCAATCCACTTTGTCACCCATTCGATGGGCGGTGTGATCATGCGCGGCTATCTGGCGAAGCATGAGGTGGACAACCTTGGCCGCCTTGTCCTGATCGCCCCACCCAATAGGGGGTCAGAGCTGGTTGATACCCTTATGCAGGTCCCCGGTTTGGAATGGCTCAACGGCCCTGCGGGCGCGGCGCTAAGCGCCGATATCGACAGCATCCCCAACACGATCAGCGACGCAGATGCGCAATATGGGGTCATCGCGGGCGATCTTTCTCTGAACCCGCTTTTTTCTTCGCTGCTCCCGGGTGAAGATGACGGCAAGGTGTCTGTCGAAAGCACCAAATTCGCGGTAATGACAGACCATATCACAGTCTACGCCTCGCATACGTTCATCATGAACAGCTTGGAGGTTGCGGATCAGACCTTGGGATTTCTTTTGACCGGCCGGTTCGAACGATCCGATTGATGCGCATACGCGCCGCCGCCGCCATAAGGCGCCTCAGGCGGCGGCCTTCGCCTCGTCGACACAGGTGTGTGAACCGCTTCGCCCTTTTCGCGCATCGCAGACACCATTGCGCGCAGCGCATAGTGATTGAACCCATCGTCAAGCGGCAAATCCGCATAAGCCGGATGTTTGATCGCCGTCAGCGCCTCAAACAATTCGTCCATCCGCGATTGTTCGCCATTATTCAGGCGCCGGGTCGACCAGGTGGCCGTCTCCCGCAGATAGCTGCGACGGATTTCGCCGATGTAATGGATCTGCGGATCGATCACCGGAGAGAGAGTTCACACCAGCGCCCAGCAACATCAGGTTCAACCTGCGAAAGGCCTCAATCGCGGCGTCTTCCGGCAATTCCGTCATCTGGCGAAGGGTGCAAACGATCCACGCCTGTGCAATCTGCACGAAGGTAAAATCCGCCATCCGCTGCCTCTATCCCGCCAAGTTCGTCAAAGGCAGGCTGCAGTTCCGCCGGATCTTCCGGTGGGGAGTAATATGCGAGACTAAGGCTCGACATCAGGAAACCGTTCTTAACCTGATACAGCGCCGCAAACCCGACAGCGACAAGCGCCAGTCCAATCAAAACCGTTGCACGCATCACATTTCCCTAACAAACCGCCACGCCAGAAACTTCGTTCGCCTTACAGATCTTTGTGGGCATAGAGGCACAGCAGTTCCAACGCGATGGTCGCGCCCGCAAGTGCAGTAATCTCAGCATGATCGTACGGCGGCGACACTTCGACCACATCCGCTCCGATCACATTCACGCCCTTCAACGCCCGAAGGATCGCCAAAGCCTGCCAGGTGAAAAGACCGCCAACAACAGGCGTTCCTGTTCCCGGCGCGCAGGAAGGATCCAGCCCGTCGATATCGAATGTGATATAGGCGGGTCTGTCGCCAACGATACGTTTGATTTCAGCCGCAATTTCTTCAGGCGAGTGGGTATGACACCAGATCACATCGCGAATGTTGAAGCCCATCGTATCGTCATTGGTCGTGCGGATGCCGACCTGAACTGATGTCGCAGGATCGATGATCCCTTCGCGTGCGGCGTGATAGAACATCGTCCCATGATCAATGTCGCCATCGTCACCTTCCCAGGTGTCAGTGTGAGCGTCAAACTGGATCAGGCTGATCGGCGCGCCATGTTTTTCAGCATGGGCCTTCAGGCTGGGATAGGTTGTGAAGTGATCGCCGCCCAACAAAAGCACCGCTTTCGTTTCAGCCAACACAGCTGAAATCGCCGCCTGGATCTGGCCGGGAACGCCCTGAGGGTGGGCCAGATCGAGCCGAATATCGCCCCAATCCGCCACCGCCATCTTTTCAAACGGATCGATGGACGAAGGCCAGGCCCGCGCCCATCCCAGGTTGGTCGACGCCGCGCGGATCGCGCGTGGCCCCAGTCGCGTGCCGGGCCGGTTCGTGACCGAGGTGTCAAACGGCACGCCCATCACGGCGACATCAACGCCTTCCAGCGTCCGGGCGTAGGCGCGGCGGCAAAAGCTGGTAGCGCCTGAGAACATGTGCTCACGATGAGTCTCGGCGTGCAGGTCGTCCGCCGTAAAGGCAAAATCCATTCTGTGCTGATCTGTCATGACGCGACTTAGCCAGTTTCGCCGAGCAGCCTCAAGAAGCTTTTGCGGCCAGCGGGTTTATGAGTATCTGTCCGACAAAAATTAAGTCCCTCGCAATCAAGGCTTGGCGGCCAGGGCACTACGGCCATCTTTGTTGGCGGCCACCCGCTCTTCAGCTTGTGCCACATCGTAAGCACAGCGCGGTATAGGTGAAATGTGGACCAGCGCGGTATTCGGCACAACTGAAGCAGTTTGTCGGAAAACCACAACAGAAACCGTCCGCGCGCACAGCGCCTTCTAATCGATCTGGTGATTCAGATTGATCGGAAAACGCTCTAATCCACCGCCATCTTCGTCGTCTAGATACTTATTCAAACGGACTGCGCGCGGTGACAGTTGGTTATGACAGCGCCTCAATTGCCGCATTCAGATCTTGCGTTTCGATCGCTTCCGCGCCTCGCGCCAGTCTCAGTTCATAGGCTTTGGCCAATACGTCCCCCATCCCAACGCCTGCTGGGGGATCGGCTTTGTAGCAAGCCAGCTCAATCATATGGCCCAACGGTTCACGGAAATAGAGCGAGTTCATAAAGCCCCGGTCACGTTCCGCCACCGCATAGCCAGCCGCCCTCAGACGCTCTGCTGCAGACTTGAGGGTGTCTTCATCGACATCGAAAGCCAGGTGGTGCGCCGACCCCGGCGTCTCACCACTTTTGTGGCCTGCGGGTTTGCGGTTTTCGTCAGTGAAGATCGTGATCAACCGGCTGTCGCCCGGATCGAAATAGAGGTGATTGAGGTCAGGCTGATCAAGATTGGGCTGCTCAAAAACAAAAGGCATGCCGAGGACGCCTTCCCAGAAATCCATTGATGTTTGCTTGTCCGCCCCATTCAACGTGATGTGGTGAACGCCACGTGTCTTCAGAACAGCCATCTTTGAACTCCCCTTTTCCATACCGACGTCAGTATGGGTCGGGTTGGCGGAAACGCCAGCCCCTCATTTGTCGACAGTTTTCCCATGGCGCGGAAACGATCGCCGCCCATTGCAGTTCCCCCAATGTTGCGGGCATAGAAGCGCAGGACGAAGGAGTGAGACGCATGAGCGATATTCTGAACGAAGCGGTCGAGGGTCTTAAAGAGCGCTTGGCGGGGAAAAACCTCGGCGGAAGTGTGCGCTTCGACATCAAGGATGAAGGCAGCATCCACTGCGACGGCGATCAGATCCGCATCAGCGACGACGACGCCGACTGCACGCTTGGCGCATCGGAAAAGAACTTTCGCAAGCTGTTAGATGGCAAGCTGAACCCAACGATGGCGGTGATGACCGGTAAGTTGGCGATCGATGGCGATATGACCATCGCCGTAAAACTGGCGGCGAACCTTTAAGGTCCGCCGCCCGCCTTCTTTGAGTTCCAAACACGCACCGCAACGCGGTCGGCCTAAGGGCCGAAAGGATCAGGCGCGGTTCATCCGGTTTTCAATCAGGTCATCGACGACCTGAGGCTCCGCCAACGTCGAGGTGTCGCCAAGCGCGCCGTAGTCATTCTCGGCAATCTTCCGGAGGATACGCCTCATGATCTTGCCCGAACGGGTTTTTGGCAGGCCTGGTGCCCACTGGATCAGATCGGGCTTGGCGATTGGGCCGATTTCCTCACGCACCCAATCTGACAGCTCTTTACGCAGTTCTTCGGTATATTCCTCGCCGCCCATCAGCGTGACATAGGCGTAGATGCCCTGCCCTTTCACCTCGTGCGGGTAGCCGACGACGGCAGCTTCGGACACTTTGGCATGGGCGACCAGCGCGCTTTCGACTTCCGCCGTGCCCATCCGGTGGCCAGACACATTGATGACGTCATCGACGCGGCCCGTGATCCAGTAATAGCCGTCTTCATCACGCCGGCAGCCGTCGCCAGTGAAGTAATAGCCTTTGTAATCCGAAAAATACGTCTTCACGAACCGTTCGTGATCGCCGTAGACGGTGCGCATCTGGCCCGGCCAGCTGTCGGCAATGCAGAGCACGCCTTCGGCCACGGTTTCGTCAATCTCAGCGCCGGTTGTCGGCTCTAGGATCACCGGTTTGATGCCAAAGAACGGCGTGGTGGCAGAGCCCGGCTTGGTTGTTGTTGCGCCAGGCAGCGGCGTCAGCAGGTGGCCGCCGGTTTCGGTCTGCCACCATGTGTCGACGATGGGCACGTTCCCTCTGCCGACGACGTTATGATACCAGTTCCAGGCTTCGGGGTTGATCGGCTCACCCACCGTGCCGAGCACTTTAAGGTCGCTCAGATCAGCGCCGGTAACGAAATCATCGCCCTTGGCCATCAGCGCACGCAGCGCGGTCGGGGCCGTGTAAAACTGATTGACCTTGTGCTTTTCGCAGACCTGCCAAAAGCGCGATGCGTCGGGATAAGTTGGCACGCCTTCGAACATCAGCGTCGTCGCGCCATTCGCCATCGGGCCATAGACGATATAGCTGTGGCCTGTGACCCAGCCGACATCCGCCGTGCACCAGAAGACATCGCCGTCATGGTAGTCGAACGTGTACTGATGGGTCATCGAGGCGTAGACGATATAGCCGCCCGTCGTGTGCACGACGCCCTTAGGCTGACCGGTTGAGCCCGAGGTGTAGAGGATGAAGAGCGGGTCTTCCGCATTCATCGGCTCCGCCGGGCAGTCTGCCGAGGCGTCCGCCATCATCGCGGTGTAGGGTGCGTCGCGGCCATCCTTCATCTCGACGTCGGCATTCGTCCGCTCGACAACCAGCGTCTTCACGTCGCCCGAGATCGCGAGCGCCTTGTCGACATTGGCCTTCAGGGGCGTGTTCCGCCCGCCGCGCGGCGCTTCGTCAGCCGTGACGATCAGCGACGCGTCGCAGCCGGACACGCGGGCCGCCAGAGCCTCAGGCGAGAAACCGGCGAAAACAATGGAATGGATGGCGCCGATCCGCGCGCAAGCCAGCATCGCGTAAGCCGCTTCGGGGATCATTGGCATGTAAAGGATCACGCGGTCGCCTTTGCCGACACCCATCGCCTTGTAGACGTTCGCCAGCTTGCACACCTGCTCATACGCTTCGCGATAGCTAACATGCTTGTCATCGCCCGGCTCATCGCCTTCCCAGATGATCGCCGTCTGATCGCCGCGCGTATCCAGGTGACGGTCGAGGCAGTTGGCGCAGACGTTCAGTTCACCATCTTCGTACCATTTGATGGACACGTCAGGATGGGCGTAAGTGACATTCTTGACCTTGGTGTACGGTGTGATCCAGTCGATACGCTTGCCCTGCTCACCCCAGAATGCGTCGGGGTAGGCGACAGAGGCCGCGTACATCTCATCATATTTTGCTTTATCGGCGTGGGCATTGGCCGCAAAGGCGGCGGACGGCGCATAAGTGTCGCTCATGTCACGTTCCTCGGTCTGATTGTTGGACGGATGGATTCGCCCTGAGTTTAGATCGCCAGATATTCCTGCCGAAGTTCGGCGTTATCCAGTACTTCTTTGGCTGTACCGTCAAAAACCACATTACCGGTGTCCAGGATCAACGCCCGGTCCGCCAGGTTCAGCGCCGCGATAGCATTCTGTTCCACGATCACCGTGGTGATGCCCTGCTCACGGATCAGGTGTAGCGTTTTCTCGATTTCCTGCACGATCACGGGGGCCAGACCCTCGTAAGGTTCATCAAGCAAAAGAATTTTTAGATCGCGGGCGAGCGCCCGACCGATAGCTAGCATTTGCTGCTCACCACCTGAGAGAGTCGTCCCTTCCTGCTTGCGACGTTCACCCAAGCGTGGAAAAAGATCGTAAATCCGCTCAGCTGACCAGCCAACCGGTTCTTCGATCTGCGCAAGCTGGATATTTTCCTCAACCGTAAGGCCTTGAATGATGCGCCGATCCTCCGGCACCAGACCAAGGCCTGCCTGCGCCGCTTCATGCGCCTTCATGTTATGCAGCGGCTGATGATCCAACCACACTTCACCTTTAGTCATCATCGGATCAGATAGCCGGGCCAACGCACGCAAGGTCGATGTCTTGCCGGCGCCATTACGTCCCAATAGAGCTAGAATTTCGCCCTCATGGATGTTCATCGAAATGCCCTGCACGATGTAGCTTTCGCCATAATAGGCGTGCACATCATAGGCCGAGAAATAGGCGGGCGCGGTGGGCGCGTGATTTACGTTGTTTTCCATTTGTCCCGTCCTCAACCTTCCGCAGGCGTGCCGAGATAGGCTTCCTGCACTTTTGGGTGGCCTTTGATTTTTTCAGGCATGTCCTCAACGATCACCGTGCCCTGCGCTAGCACCGAGATCTTCTGCGCCAATGAGAAGACGACGTGCATGTCATGTTCAATGATCGCCATGGTGATATCGCGCTTGGCCTTGATCTCATGCAACAGATCAATGGTGTTGTTGGTGTCGGCGCGGGCCATGCCCGCTGTAGGCTCGTCCAGCAGCAGCAATCGCGGGTCCTGCGCCAGACACATAGCCATCTCCAGACGCCGCTTGTCGCCGCGTGACAGGGACGACGCGATCATATCGCGCTTGTCCGCCATGT
Organism: uncultured Pikeienuella sp.; assembly: GCA_965659735.1. Taxonomy (GTDB): domain Bacteria; phylum Pseudomonadota; class Alphaproteobacteria; order Rhodobacterales; family Rhodobacteraceae; genus Pikeienuella. Next base: position 11,861 of record CBFHXH010000046.1, on the reverse strand, counting down.
TGACATCTACCAGCATCTGCTCCGCCTTTTCGCGCACGTCCCGCTGGCCCAGAACGCGCGACAGGGCGTTCAGCTTGAAAGCGCCGTCCCGTTTGGCGAAGCAAGGGATCATGACGTTTTCGAACACGCTGAGATCGGCGAAGATCTCTGGCGTTTGAAAAACACGGCTGACGCCAAGTTGGTTGATCTCATGTGGTTTGATGCCAAGCAGAGACGTCCCGTTCAACATCACCGATCCAGTATCAGGGATCAGCTTGCCGATGAAGCAATTCAACAGCGTCGATTTCCCCGCCCCGTTCGGGCCGATGATCGCATGGATTGTGTTCTCTTCAACGCTCAGATTCACGTCAGAGAGGGCTTTCAGGCCGCCAAACGCTTTGTTGACGTTCTGAACTTCAAGGATACCCATCATCCCTCTCCTTATTCAGCCGGTGTCGGGGCGGTTTTATCCGCCTTGCCCGAAGATTTGCGGTTGCCCCACCAGGTCTTGATCCGCTGTCCGCCTTCAACCAGCCCGCCGGGCAGGAAAGTAACGACCAGCATGAACATCAAGCCCAGCGTCAGGTGCCAGCCTTTACCGACAAAAGGGTGGATGATTGTGACGATGAAATCTTCAATTCCGCCCGGCATGAACGAGAACCACTGATGCAGGACATTGTCGTTGATCTTCGAGAAGATGTTCTCGAGATACTTGATGAATCCGGCGCCCAGGATCGGGCCGATCAGCGTACCGACACCGCCCAGAATGGTCATTAGAACAACCTCGCCTGACGCAGTCCATTGCATCCTTTCCGCCCCGGCCAGCGGGTCAGTCGCCGCCAGCAGACCGCCAGCAAGACCAGCGTACATGCCAGAGATCACAAAGGCCGCCAATGTATAGGGTCGCGTGTTCAGACCGGTGTAGTTTAGGCGTGTCTGGTTCGTCTTGACCGCCCGCAGGATCAGTCCAAAGGGCGACCGGACGAGCCGCATCGACAGATAGAAAGCCACAATCATGATGATCGCGCAGAAATAGTAGGCGACGTTGAACTGAAACTCCCACGCGCCTGCAGCCATTTTGTAGGTCGACCCCATGGACAGGCCAAAAAGATGCGGGAAATCAGGCAAGTGATCGCCGTGGAACATCTGCAAATCGTTGGCATAGACCTGCAGGCCTGTCTCACCATTGGTCAGGTTGAACGACGGGTTGGACAGCACCGAATATGCCAGCGCGAAGGACATTTGTGCAAAGGCCAGCGTCAAGATCGAAAAGTAGATGCCTGAACGTCGAAGTGAGATGTAGCCGATCAGAACGGAGAACAGCCCAGCCACGACAACCGCAAGCAAAACCGCCGGGATCACGTTGAACGAGAACAGCTTGTACATCCAAACCGCAGAGTAGGAGCCGACACCCAGAAAGGCGGCGTGGCCAAAACTAAGATAGCCAGTGAGACCGAAGAGGATGTTGAACCCGATCGCAAAGATCCCGAAGATCACAAATTTCTGCATAAGGTCAGGATAGCCCGCATTGAACTGTGCCAGACCGCTATCGGTCGGGAACGGGTTGAGGATGAAGGGCGCCAGCATCGTCAAGATGACGACGACAAGCAGCAGCGATACGTCTTTCCTAGTAAGTCCCAGCATGTCTTATTCCTCCATCACGCCCTTGCGGCCCATCAGTCCGCGCGGCCGGGTCAGCAGCACGATGATGGCAACAAGGTAGATGATGATCTGGTTGATCCCAGGCAGCATGGACGTCGCCCAAGCAGTCGAGGCAAAGCTTTCCAGAATACCCAGAAGGAACCCCGCAGCTACAGCGCCTGGCAAAGACCCCATGCCGCCGACGACAACCACAACGAAGCTGAGCACAAGGAAGTCCATGCCCATATGATAATTCGGCGGATTGATCGGACCGTACATCACACCGGCAAGGCCTGCGACTGCTGCGGCGATGCCGAACATGAACGTAAAGCGGCGGTCAATGTTGATGCCTAGCAGGCCAACGGTTTCTCTGTCCGCCATACCGGCGCGGATGACCATGCCGAACGTAGTGAACTGCAGGAAAGCAAAGACAGCGCCGACAATACAGAACGCGAAGATGAAGTAGACGAGACGCCAGATCGGATAGATGATCGCGTTCTCCGCAAATCCGAACATCAAACCAATATCCAGAGAGCCACTCAGCGTGTCAGGCGCCGGCGTCTGGATCGGGTTCGCGCCGAAATAATATTTGACGATCTCCTGCAACACGATGGCCAGGCCAAAGGTCACAAGGATCTGGTCAGCGTGGGGGCGCTTGTAGAAATGGCGGATCAGGCCACGCTCCATCGCGTAGCCGACCGCCATCATAACCGGGATAGCGAACAGGATAGCCAAAGGCACAGACCACTCGATAATCGACGCCCCGGTCGCCTCGCCAAACCAGCTGTGAACATATGGGGTTTCCACCTCCAGCGGTTTACCCAGAAAATCCTTCTTTTCCGGGTCAATCGAAACTGTGGAAAGCGTCAGAACCTTCTGCAGCGTCACTGCGCAGAAAGCGCCGATCATAAAGAGCGCGCCATGGGCAAAATTCACAACGCCCAGCGTGCCGAAGATCAGCGTCAAGCCCAAGGCGATCAGCGCATAAGCGCTTCCCTTGTCCAGACCGTTTAAAACTTGAAGCAGAATGGCGTCCATTGCTTCGGCCCCCGGTATAGGTCATCGCCTCACCGAAAGTCAGCAAGACGAACAACAGAATTGGTAAGGAGTGTGGTGCGCTGCGGCGGGACGAACCCGCCGCAGCAGTCTTTTCGAAACGCTCTTATGCGCCTGCGTTGCAGGTGCCCAACGTTGCTTCGTCACCACCGAACAATGGGTTGTTCGGCGCGTAAGTGACCTGCTCAACTGGCGTGACGTTAACGATTTCCAGCGTATCGAAAGCCGTTGTCGGGTTCTGCGCGCCGCGCACAACCAGAACGTCTTTGAAGCACTGGTGATCGTCGGCGCGGTACAGTGTTGGGCCGTTGCCAAGACCGTCGAACTCAAAGCCCTCAAGCGCAGCGACAACGCCACATGGGTTGAAGGTGCCAGCGCGCTCACAAGCATCTGCGTAGAGCAGAACCTGTGCATAGCACGTCTGTGCTGAGTTCGATGGCGGCTTGCCATACTTCTCACCAAACGATTTGACGAACTGCTTGGAGCCTTCGTTGTCCAGCTGCCAGTTGTAGTTCATCGAGCCGAGAACGCCTTTGATGTTCTCGCCTGCGCCAGCCGCCATCAGCTCAGAGTAAAGCGGAACGACGATCTTGAAGTCTTTGCCGTTCACCTGCTTGTTCAGGAGGTCGAACTGAATTGCGTTCGACAACGAGTTCACCATGTTGCCGCCGTAGTGGTTCAGAACCAGAACGTCAGCACCAGAGTTCAGAACAGGCGTGATGTAGGAAGAGAAGTCGGTCGACGCCAGTGGGGTTTTCACCGTATTGACAGTTTCCCAACCCATTGCCTGGGTCGATGCGACGATCGACTCTTCCTGCGTCCAACCCCAGTTGTAGTCAGCGGTCAGGTGATACGCGCGGCGGTCGGCTCCCAGCTCTGCTTCAAGCACCGGCGCCAGCGCTGCGGCGGACATGTAGGCGTTGAAGAAGTGACGGAAACCGTTTGCTTTACGGTCTTTGCCGGTGGTGTCATTGGCATGGGTCAGACCAGCCATGAAGATAACGCCAGCTTCCTGACACAGACCCTGAACAGCCACAGCCACGCCCGAGGACGAGCCGCCATTGATCATGAGTGCGCCATCTTTTTCGATCATCGACTTGGCCGATGCGCGTGCGGCGTCGGATTTGGTCTGCGTGTCGCCGGTGACGAACTCGACTTTTTTGCCGAGGATGCCGTTACCCTTGAGAGCTTTCGACGAGAAGGTATTCAGGCAACCGCCGTCACCTTCGCCGTTCAAGTGCTCAACAGCCAGCTGCTGCGCCAGCAGCTCATCCGCGCCTTCATCGGCGTACGGGCCGGTCTGCGGGACGTTAAAGCCCAGCGTGACAGTGCCGCCAGTTGGGGCGTTGGTGTAAGCGTGGCTCGCGGCCCATGACTGGCCCGTGAAGATCGTTGGCGCCGCAACGCCAGCGCCAAGGGCGACGCCGCCCTTGAGAAGAGAACGCCGGTTTGGCGTGAATGAAGACATGGATTTCCTCCCATCCGAATTCGGTATTGTCGACCAGCTTTTCCGCTGCGACGGCTTTTTTAGCCTATCAGGCTGATCACATTATCAGTCGATGATGTCAAAAAAACAATAAATAGTTGCTTTCATTAGATTTTCTTGTAAATTCTTGTTTTGTGCAGTGCGAAAAATTGTAAATTTCTTTGCTAATCTGCGATCAAGGCGCTCAAAGCGAAGGGGAATTGGGTATGGCGCATTCTTTAATCGGCCCACGAATTCGTGAACGGCGGCGGGCGAAAAAGATCAGCCAGGCCGATCTGGCGCGCCAAGTCGGGATTTCCGCGTCTTACCTGAACCTGATCGAACACAACAAACGTGGAATCGCCGGCAAAACGCTGAACGCCTTGGCCAGGGAGCTGCAAATGGCCCCGGCTGAGCTTGCCGAAGGCGCTGATGCGGGATTGATCGAAACTCTTACGGAAACCGCCGAAAGCGCGCCGGGCGCCGGGGCGGAAATGGATCGAGTCAGCGAACTGATCGGCCGTTTTCCGGGCTGGGCCCGCACATTGGGCGCGCTTGCATATAGATCAGAGGCGCAGGAAAGGCAGATTTCTCTTTTGTCCGACCGATTGGCGCATGATCCTTATCTGGCCGAAGCGATGCACCTGATGCTGTCATCTGTGACGGCCGTGCATTCCACGGCGGGCATTTTGACCGAAAACGCCGACATGCCCGATGCGCCGCGCAGCCGTTTTACCGGCAACCTGTACGACGAAAGCATCCGCCTGACCAAAACAGCGAAAGACCTGGTCGCCTATTTTGACAACCCACAGGAACGCGGCGTCGGCGGCGAAGAAACCGCCGACCAGTTGCACACGTTCTGGGCTAAGCGCAACTTTCACGCCCCCGCGCTGGAGGAGGGCGGCGCCGCGGCCGGCCTAGCAGCGGAAATGGTGGATATTCCGGACGCTGACGCCAAAAAATCGTTGAACAGATATGCCGCGATGGTCAGCGCGTTGCCTCTGCCAACCTTCATGCCCGTCGCCCGCGGCGCGCGCTGGGACCCGCTAGCCATTGCGCAGATGACTGAGACTGGGCTGAGCGACGTCTTCTTTCGTTTGGCGCATTTGCCGACGGAGGACGGCGCGCCAGTGTTTGGCCTGATCGAATGCGATGCGTCGGGCGGTGTTCTGTTTCGCAAGGAACTTCCCGGCTTCCCCTTGCCGCGCCTCGGCGGCGCGTGCCCATTGTGGCCGCTTTATCGCGCGCTCAGTCAGCCGGGCCAGTTGGTGCGCGCCTTGCTGCGCACCCCCAGCGATCAAACCTTTGTCGCATGGGCGATCGCCAGCCCCGAACCGCATGGCCCCTACGGCCTGCCGCCAGTTTGCCGTAGTGCCATGATTTTTACTGCCGACGCCTGGCTGGCCCCCCCGGACGGCGCCGCGCCCGAGGTCGAAATCGGCACCCAATGCCGTGTCTGCCCGCGTAATACTTGCGCCTCGCGCCGCGCAACATTTCTGCTACAATAGCGTTGACTACATAGCGGCGAGAGATAGGGAAAACCCTGCACGCCGGGGCTGGGGAGGGTCCGAATGGCACGGTCAGTGCTGCTCATCGAGGATGAGCCGAACATCATTGAAGCGATCAGATTCATTCTGGAACAGGATGGTTGGAGCGTTGAAACCCATTCCGATGGCGCTGACGCAGTGGAACGCACCAAAGCGATCAGCCCGAATGTGGTCATCCTTGACCTCATGCTGCCCAACAAGTCCGGCTTTGACATATTGCGCGATCTGCGCGCCTCGCCCGACCATGCGCAACTGCCTGTTCTGATGCTGACGGCAAAGGGTCAGGCGAAAGACCGCGAAACCGCCGAAGCGAACGGCGTCACCCAGTTCATGACCAAGCCGTTCGCAAACCAAGAACTGCTAGCTGCGGTCCGCGCATTGGGCGACTGATGGACAAGGAAGCGCAAAGCGCCGCGGACCGGCGTGGGCAGATCGGGCGCAAGATTAAGGACCTCGCGGCGCTGGCGCCAATCCTTGGCGTGGTGCTGTTCGCCTCGCCGCTGATTTCGGCGGTGACTGGGGGGGACGACAGCGAGCTGCCAAACGTCGTCCTCTATATCTTTGCAGCATGGGGTGCGCTGATCATCGTTGCATTCGTAATGTCGCTGCTTCTGCGGGGTGAGGCAGGTTCGGAATGACGCTGTCATTCAATTTTGTCGTAACGATCTGCATCATCTACGCTGCCGCGCTGTTTCTGATCGCGTGGATCGCTGAACAGCGCGCCAGCCGTGGCCGGTTGGGTTTTCTGCGATCCCCCCTCGTCTATACGCTATCGATGTCGGTCTACTGCACTGCATGGACCTATTATGGCGCAGTGGGTTCGGCGGCGCGAAGCGGGCTGGAATTTGTCGCAATCTATCTGGGGCCAACGCTGGTCTTCATTGGCTGGTGGTGGTTTTTGCGGAAGCTGGTTCGCGTTGGCAGGGCGCAGCGCGTCACTTCCATCGCCGACCTGATTTCGTCCCGTTATGGTAAATCCGCCGCTTTGGCGGTCCTCGTCACGCTGTTGGCTGTTGTTGGCACAACGCCTTATATCGCGCTCCAGCTACAGTCGCTGACTCTCAGCTTTTCAGTCTTTTCCGATGGATCAGCGACGGACGCGAGTGTCACCGCTTTGTGGGTTGCGGCGGGTCTGGCGCTGTTCACCATCATCTTTGGCACACGCAGTATCGATGCGAACGAACGCCACCATGGCGTGGTGACGGCGATTGCAGTCGAGGCGATCGTCAAGCTGATCGCCCTGATCGCTGTCGGCGCTTTCGTTGTCTGGGGGGTCGCCAGTGGCCCAGGAGACATCGTCGCGCGCATCGATCCAGAGCTACTGCAAGGCCAGCAGGCTTTCTCTGGCCGCTGGGTCACCCTGATTTTCCTCAGCGCCACCGCAGTGATCTGCCTGCCAAGAATGTTTCAGGTCATCGTCGTTGAAAATTCCAGTGAACGCCATCTGGCGACCGCATCCTGGGCGTTTCCGCTTTACCTTTTCCTGATGAGCCTATTTGTCCTGCCAATCGCAATCATCGGCTTGTCAGAATTACCTGCAGGATCGAACCCTGACCTGTTCGTCCTTACGGTACCGCTGTCCCAAAATCAGGGAGCGCTGGCGACGCTGGCGTTTCTGGGTGGGTTTTCCGCCGCGACGTCGATGGTGATCGTCGCATCGCTCGCCTTGGCGACCATGGTGTCAAACCATATCGTAATACCTGTCTGGCTACGCCTGTCAGTCGACCAGACCCCGGAAAGCAATGACGTCAAGACTGTCCTGATCCAAAGCAGGCGGATATCCATCGCGGTGGTCCTGCTGCTTGGCTATCTCTACTATCGGATTACAGGCGGGACTGGCGCGCTCGCCTCCATCGGGTTGATCGCATTCCTTGGCGTCGCCCAGGTTCTGCCCGCGCTAACGGGCGGCCTGTTCTGGCGGGGCGCAACGCGCCGAGGTGCGCTCGCAGGCGTGTCCGTAGGGTTTGGCTTGTGGCTCTACACCTCGTTTCTGCCAAGCTTTGAAGGCGGCTTTGTTCTTTCTTCAGCGGTATTGGAACATGGCCTTTTCGGGATAGAGGCCCTGCGCCCCCGCGCGCTTTTGGGACTAACAGTCGAAGATCCACTTGTGCATTCTCTGATCTGGTCGCTGGGCGGCAACACGATTGTGTTTGTCCTGGTGTCGCTCGCCTCGTTCCCTCAGCCGATTGAGCGGCTTCAAGCAATGCAGTTCATCGACCGGACTGATAGTGGCGCTGAACTGCGCGGAATCAGCCGGGTGACGACGTCAGAAGACCTCCTGATCCTCGCCCAGCGCGTGCTCGGCAGGAATGAAGGCATTAAGCTCTTCAATGAAACGGCGGCTGAGCAGGGCAAAACAAGTGGCCTGCCCGACCCGACGGACAACTTCATCCAACGGCTTGAACGAGAGTTTGCAGGGTCAGTCGGCGCGGCGACAGCCAACGCGATGATCAACCAGATCGCCTCGGGCGAGGCGATATCGGTTCAGGATTTGATCGCTGTGGCGGACGAAACAGCTCAGATCATGGAATATTCCTCACGCCTTGAAGCGCAGTCCAAGAAACTGTCGGAAACGGCTGCAGAGCTTCGGTCAGCGAACCGGAAACTGACTGAGCTTTCAGATCAGAAGGACAAGTTCCTCAGCCAGGTCAGCCATGAACTGCGCACGCCCATGACCTCCATCCGGTCATTTGCGGAAATCCTGCGCGACAGCGACAATGTCGAAACGGCGCAGCGGGCGCGATATTCCTCCATCATTCACGACGAAAGTCAGCGCCTGACACGTCTTCTGGATGATATCCTCGACCTGAGCTTTCTGGAAAACGGTCAGGTCAAATTGAATGTTGAGGAAGTGAGGCTCGCCCATATCATCGACCGGGCCATGGCCGCGACGGAAACAGTGCGGGCCGATCGTCATGTGACCATCGCTCGCGATCGCGACGCTGAAATGATCGCTGTTGAGACCGACTTTGACCGTATGGCCCAGGTTTTAATCAATCTCATCACAAACGCGATCCGCCACGGCTGCGCTGAAGGGGGCAGCATCCGCATCACAACAAGCTTGCATCGGGGGCAGGTTTTCATCGACGTCTCTGACAGCGGGCACGGCGTACCGGCCGACAAGGTTGATCTGATGTTCGAAAAATTTGCGCGGCTATCCGCCAAGGCGACTGCGGGCAGCGCCGGTCTGGGCCTGCCGATCAGTCGTCAGATCATGCGCAATCTGGGTGGGTCGCTGGAATACGTGCAAGGCCCCGTTGGTGCGACGTTCCGCATGACTGCCCCGCTGACCCCAGCGCCGGTGGAATTGGCTCTGACCTCTTAACCATATTTCGACGTTATCCGCAGAGCCTAGCCTCGCTTACATCAGACTGCGGGCCAGCACATGGTCCTGATCGTTGACGACGATCCAACACAACGACGCATTGCCGGCGCGTTATTGACCGCGGCCGGGCGCGAATGGCGCGACGCGAACGGTGGCGCGGCGGCGTTGGCAATAATTGACGGTGCCGGCGGGGGCGATGTCTCGCTTGTTCTTCTGGACCTTGCGATGCCCGACATGAATGGGATTGAGGTGTTGGAGCGGCTGCGCCCACATCGCCCTGACCTTCCGGTCATCGTGCTAACGTCCAATGGCTCCGTCTCCAACGCGGTGGCGGCGATGCAGGCGGGGGCGACCGATTTTCTGATCAAACCCGTGGCTGCTGAGCGGTTGGCGGTATCGGTCGCCAACGCGCTCAAAATCAGTTCCCTTACAACTGAGGTGCGCCGCCTGTCGTCCACGGAAATCAGCGCCGGCTTTGACGGCCTGATCGCTGAGGCTGACAGCACCAGACGCGCAATACGCATTGCCGCGCGAGGCGCAAAATCGAACATCCCGATTCTGGTTGAGGATGAAAGCGGCGTCGGCAAAGAGATATTCGCTAGGGCGATCCACGCCGCGTCAGCCCGCGCAGATGGCCCATTTGTCGCCGTTAACTGCGGTGCACTGCCCAAAAACCTGGTCGAGAGCATTCTCTTCGGCCACGAAAAAGGGGCATTCACTGGCGCCATCGCCAAGCGCGTCGGCAAGTTTGAAGAAGCGCATGGCGCAGCGCTGTTCCTTGACGAGATCTGCGAACTGCCCCTAGACGCACAGGTAAAGCTGCTGCGCGCTGTTAAGGAAGGCGAGGTTGATCCCGTTGGCGGCGCGCGCAATGTCAAATCCGATTTTCGTCTGATTACAGCCACCAACCGAGACTTGATGGCTGAGGTCGCCAAAGGCCGGTTTCGTGAGGATCTGTTCTATCGCATCAGCGTCTCTCCCCTGACCCTGCCCCCGCTCCGCGATCGGCGTGCTGACATCGCGCCTCTATCCGATCTGTTCGCAGCGCGTTTTGCTAAGGCCGAAGGCAAGGCGATCAGCGGCTTTTCTCAACCTGCCCGCGATCGTCTCGCGGCGGCGGCGTGGCCGGGGAATGTGCGTCAGTTGGAAAACATGATTTTCTGGGCCGTTGTGCTGGCCGAGGGCGCGATATTGGGCGCAGATGATTTCCCGCATCTCGCGGTGCCAGCCCCATCCCCGGACGTGGCGAACACCCCCCATCCATTTGTCGCAGCCGACGGTCACATCCTGCCATTGGCAGATATCGAAGCCGCCGCGCTGGATTATGCACTGAAGCTATATGACGGCTCCATGTCCGAAGCGGCGCGTAGGCTTCAGATCGGGCGTTCGACGCTCTATCGTAAAACGCAGGGCGACGGTTGAGCGGTCTTGCGGTAGACGCAGCGCACGCTACCAGCCGCCAGTGTAACGCGAACGGTTATGAAAGGCGTAGATCGACGCTAACCGGAAAATGATCCGACGCGTCCAGAAGCGCCTGCTTCAGCGCCTCGTCCGCATAACAGGCGGCGTCGTTGAACGGATGCCAGATACGCCATTCGGGCACCATGTCCCGGGTGATCGATTGGCTGAGCATCACGAAATCGATCAGCGCGTTAAGATAACCGCGCTTTTCCCGGTTGTAGAACCGCGCCGTTGCTGGACGCCAACCAAGATCAGGATGCAGCCGTGCTTTTACGAATGGATTGCGCAGCAGGCGATCCGGCTCAGCGACCGAGCCAATCACCACCTCAACCCCTGACCGTCCGAACAGCTTTTCATAACGGTCAATGCCGGGGCCGTCATTGAAGTCGCCCAGAACGATGACGTGCTCATCCCGGTCCAGATGCTGGTCGACCCGTCGGCGGATCCATTCACATTGCGCCAATTGCTTACGCCGATTGGCGATCTGCAAGCACACGGCGTCACGGTCGTTCTTGGCCCCATGCGGCGCTTTGGATTTTGCGTGGACGCCAATCAAGCGCAGCGTGGCGGCGGCGATGGTCAGCTCAGCCTCAATTGGCGGCTTGGAAAAGGTCTGAAAATCGACCAGTCCATCTTCGTCGATATCCAGCGGCAAAACGCCGTCAAACCGCGGCGCACGCGCAAGGGGTCCAAGGAATTTCAGGCGCATCCGGCGGCCACTGCGCGGCGGCGCCCATTTATGGCCCAGAGGATCATGGCGTAGCGCCACCCGGGCGGGATCGAACAAAAGCGCCAATTCCTGTGTAGTGCAATTGGCAAAACCGATCATCGCATTTGACTGGCGAAGTCCAAACCTTTTGGCGAACCCCCCCCAACGCTTTGACGCAAGACGCCGTCCGACCTTCGTTCGGCGCTTCCACGACCAGGGAGACATCTACATCAACGGCTCGCATGACTTCAGCGATGGCGTGGGTCTGTCGTCGCTTGACGACGTCATGGCGGGCTGACCAACTATCGTCCAGTATCAGTTGGTCTTCTTCATCGAACAGGCCCGCGAACCATTCGACATTATAAGCTGCGATGCGGAGATGCTCTGTCATATCTGCGCGACCCTAGAGGATCAGACCGCGAACGCCACCTCAAACCCCGCGCGAGCGGGCGGTGAACACCGTTATGTAGTCGCCAGGCGAAGATCCCGCCCAATAGACCCACAGGCGAAACGGATCTTCGGGGTCGATCCAGGCGTAATCGCCACTCTCCAACCCTCTGAGTTCTGGGTTCGGATAGGTGACTTTGGTATTCGCCAGAAAATCAGTCGCGCCCATCGTATATTGCGTGACGGCGACACCCAGGATCATCGCGTCAAAATCGACATAGCCAACTTGAA
>CBFHXH010000045.1:0-25362 GCA_965659735.1 uncultured Pikeienuella sp. | reverse complement strand
GTTTTGATTTTTCAGCAGCGTATGGTGAGCGAGGGGATGGGTTTATTGAGTGTCACCACACTAAACCTGTCTCTGAGTTGAAGAATGGTGAGACGACCAAGATTAATGACTTGGCGTTGGTCTGTTCCAACTGTCACCGAATGATACACCGACGAAAACCTTGGTTGTCTGTTGAGGGTGTGAAAGACCTCCTCGGTAAATGAGATTTCCATCCCGATAGACCGCAAACTAACAACACAACGACAGCCCCTTTTTAGATCCGATTACGAGCATGTTTGCGCAAACCCGTCCACAGGCCGATGCAGACGCTCTGGTAGGCTGGCCTGACGGCGCTCTGGACTGCCTCAGAAGATTTCTGTACGGGCAGATCTACGAAAACGGCTACGCTCTATAGGCGTCTCATTTGACGTTTGAGCTATCCACAGGATCTGGAGGGTCTGCTTTTAATCTTTATCTGCTAAGCAAGCTGCAGAGCCGTCCATGTAACCCCGATTGTAACCTTGAGTATAGTCTTGGCTGTCCCAATCCGCCTCGATCATCGTATCTCTTATATTGCAAGTTGTATTATATCCCGCCGCGTAACCATCACTGCGACCAGAGTCATACCGTTCATCCGGATCCTCCCCACATGCAGACAATAGAAGTCCAGCGGTCAGTGTAATGAGCGTTTGTCTGCTTAGCATATGATTACCCCGATCTTCGCCTACGAAGTTTGCCGTCCACGGCTTCTCCCCTTTTCGACTGTAATACCGAAGGGTCGCGCTTGGTTGTGATTCGTATAAAGGACTGATGGCACTATCTAAGCTTTTCCTCCAGCTATAGGGACCTACTCGTGCAAGTATCGAGGGACCTACGAGATTATTAAGTCATTGATAATAAACAAACTTATATTTTTATTTCGGTAGCCCTGACCGCCTCGACTTTACCGTGCTGGGCGGGGCCGTGAACCTCGCCAGCCGGATTGAGGGTCTGACGAAGATCGTTGGCGAAAAGGTTCTGGTATCAACTGCGGTGGCGGAGGCGGCACCTGATCTTTTCACCCCATGCGGCGCGCACCCAGTGCGCGGGTTGGCGGAAGATGTTGCTGTTTTTGCTTTAGCGTCATTGTCTCGCCCGAACGCCTGATCAGGGTTCGCGACGGCGGCGTTCGCGCCACAGGATCATCAGCCCCCCCGCGGCAATCAGCAGGGCGCCCGGGAAAATGTCGTCAATCGGCACCTCGCCAAAGAATATCCAGCCGAGCGCAAAGGCCAGCGGAATGCCGAAATAGTTGAATGGGGCAAGGTTGCTTTGTTCGGTCTTGCGATGGGCGATCACCCAACACAGCACCGCCGCCCCGCCAAACGCCCCCATTGCAACGATCAGCCCAAAGTCCCGCATCGATTGGATTGCCGAAAACCCGCCCATCGCCGAGGTCAGGCCGACAGCCCCAATGCTGGATACGAGCGTCGAATAAAGGTTCATCAGCGCGCTTGGCGCATCATCATCCATCAGCCGCGTCGTCACGCCCGCGATGGCGTAGAACGCGGCGGCGATCAGCGGCAACACCGCCACCCACTGAAACGTGTCGGCGCCCGGGTTCATCACCATAATAACGCCAACAAACCCGATGCAGACCGCCATCCATCTGATCGGCCCGACCTTTTCACCTAGGATCGGTACGGCGAAGGCGGTCATGAACAGGGCCATGGCGTAAGAAATGGTCGTCGCGCTGGCGAAGGCCATCAAGCCGAGCGACACATAAAAGCTGAACTGCGCAATGGTCACGCAGATGCCGCGAAACACCGCTAGCCGCCATTGGCGCAGCCGCAGGCTGGCCCCGCTGCGCCGCCACTCAGGCGCAAACACCAACGCCAAAGCGCTGGGGATCAGGCCGAAGATGTTGCGATAGGCCGACAGTTCAGCCGCGCTATAGCCTGATGACATGTACTTGATGATCAGGCTCATCATGTCGAACAGGATGATGCCTGTGAACAGGATCATCACTGCAGGCACAATGCTGTCGGCGCGTGGTTTCAGGACATGACCTTTGGGTTGGGGGTGTCAGGCGGCAACGCCAAAGATGCGCCATGCCTTATGGGTATGCGCGTCTGAAAGCGACCTCGGTCAAGCAGCTCAATCGTCCAGCAACAGATTTACACGCCGGTTCTTCTTGCCCTTCTTCTCCACCTTGCCCAGCCGGATCCGCCCGATTTCGGCGGTGAATTTCACATGCGTGCCGCCGCAGGGTTGCAAATCCACCGTCGCGTCGCCAGCGCCGATGCGCACCAGCCGAACGCGGCCCTGACCAATTGGCGGTTTGACCCGCATTGTCTTGACGAGACCAGGGTTGGCGGCAAGCTCTTCATCCGTGATCCATTCGGTCGTGATAGCGTAGTCGCCTGCGATTAGCTGGTTCAGTTCTTCAGCCAGCGCATCCATATCTTCGGGCGCTTCGGGCATGTCGAAATCCAGCCGGCCCTTCAATGCGCTGATCGCGCCGCCAGTGACCGGCAACGGGATGACAACGGACAGAAGGTGCAGCGCCGTATGTATCCGCCGATAGAGCGCGCGGTTGTCTTCGTTCAGATGCGCCGTAACGGCCGCGCCAACGGGCGGAAGCGCCGCGCCTTCGGCAAGTACATGAACAATCGCGTCCCCATCACCCTTCACCGCCGTTGTAACCGCCGCCTCACCGCCATCCCAGCGGATCACACCGTCGTCGCCTGGTTGTCCGCCGCCGGTGGGGTAGAACACGGTCTGGTTCAGGATCACACCGCCATCTACGGTGACCTCTGATACGGTTGCGTCGCATGCTGCAAGATAGGCGTCGTCACGAAATAGGGGGGTGGTCATGGGGGCGTCTCCTTGGCTTATCCATCTTGATTGGCTGTTGGCGTTGCGAAATCAAGCCGTTAGGTAAGCCAATCGCGTGATTGCATTTAGGCGAAGTCAGCGGTCTATGGATTAAAAGCAACTGGGGATCGAAATGCCGCGCAAGGATCGTATCGATGCGCTGGGCGCCATGGCGCTGATCTTATTTTCTGTTTCGCTGGGTCTGAACCAGGCGCTTGTGAAGCTGGTGAATGAAGGCATGGGACCGATTTTCCAGGCGGGCATGCGGTCTGCCGTCGCCTTTCCCGTTGTGATGTTGTTCGCTTTTGTGGCCGGGCGGCATTTGACGCTCCGCGATGGGTCGTTTCTACCTGGCTTGTTGACCGGGGTGCTGTTCGCGATTGAATTCATGCTGCTGTTTCAATCGGTTGAATATTCCTCCGTCGCCCGGATCTCGATCCTGTTCTACACGATGCCGATGTGGGTGGCGCTGGGCGCGCACTTCCTGATCCCTGGGGAGCGTTTGACGCTGATGCGGGTGCTTGGCCTGCTGCTTGCGGTGGGCGGCGTAGTGCTGGCGCTTTCAGATCAGGAAATCGCGGCGCGCGAGGATGCGTGGATCGGCGATGTCATGGCGCTGGTCGCGTCAACCATGTGGGCAGCCATCGCCCTGATCGCCCGCACAACAGCGATGTCCAAAGCGCGCCCTGAAATGCAGTTGCTCTACCAGTTGGTCGTATCCGCCCCAATCCTGATCGGCATCGCGATCTGGACGGGCGACACCTATCGCGACATGACGTACACGCATCTTTATATCTTCCTCTTTCAGTCGCTCGCTATCGTCGGAATCGGATTTCTCACGTGGTTTTGGGTGCTGTCGATCTATCCGGCGTCAGATATGGCGTCGTTCGGTTTCCTCGCGCCGCTATTTGGCGTTCTCTCTGGTTGGTTGATCTTTGATGAGGCGATTTCACTCGCCATCGCCGGTGCGCTAGTCATGGTTGGACTAGGCATTGTTCTGGTGAACAGGAAGCCATCGTGAAGAGACGATCCAAGTGACCGAAGTGGCAAAAGGCCATGTCGCCATGTTCCTGTTCGCGGCGCTGGTTTCAGGATCATTCTCTCTGGGTGGTATGGCGGCACCGCATCTGGATCCGGGTGCGTTCAATGCCGTGCGGTTCCTGATCGCATCTGTCGCGATGGGGATGGTCGCCTATGTCAGCGGGGGGATGCATGCCCGCCACTTTACGGCTTCGCCATGGCGGTACCTGCTGCTTGGCTCGACCATGGCGTTGTATTTCGTGACAATGTTCGAAGCGCTGCAGATCACCGATCCTGTCTCCACCGGCGCCGTCTTTACACTGACCCCAGTGATGAGCGCGATTTTTGGCTGGATGTTGCTGCGTCAGGTGACGACACCGTTCAACGCTGCGGCGCTGGCCATCGGCGGGGTGGGCGCGGTCTGGGTAATCTTTCGCGGTGATTTGGATGCAATCCTTGGGTTTGAGGTTGGCCCTGGTGAACGCCTGTTCTTCTTCGGCGCTGTTGCACACGCGTTCTATGCGCCACTTGTCCGGAAGTTGAACCGGGGTGAGCCTGTCGCCGCCTTTGCTTTTGGGACAATCTTTGTGGCGATGATCCTGATCGCAATCTGGGCAGGCCGCGATTTGGCGCTGACCGACTGGGCGGCAATGCCGGCGATCGTCTGGATCACGATCTTCTACACTGCAATCGGAGCGACGCTGATGTCGTTCCTGTGCCTGCAATTCGCTACGATGCGCCTGCCGTCCGGCAAGGTCATGGCCTACACCTACCTGACACCCAGTTTCGTAATTTTGTGGGAGGCCGCGCTGGGCCACGGCTGGGCGGCGGCGACAGTATGGATGGGCGCCGCGGCGTCCGTCATCGGCCTTGCCTTGCTGGCTTGGCGATAGGCCTGGCTGCGAACCACGCCTAGACGCGGTTGGCGATCCGCCAGCTTAAACCGAAAGGATCGCGAAGCGCGCCGGTGCGGCGGTGATCGGGCCCATCGGCCACAGCGTCGATGATCATACCACCCTTGGCTGCGCCGCGCGCGACGCAGACGTCTGCGTCTTCGACCATTGCGACATAGGGATCATGTGATGGGGCGCCGCCTTTTTGCAATTTCAGCATGAACCGCTGATCGCCAATCGCCCTAGGCCGGCGATCCTTTGCTGAAAGATCGTCGACTTCCGCGTCGAAAACGCAGGCGTAATACGCCGTGGCCATATTCAGATCGAACACCGACAGCGTCGTCACACGATCATGCGCGTCGTCAGACTGATCATCTGCGCCCATAAATCCATCTCAACAAATCGCAACATCACTGCCTTAAAAGTACATGGGGCCGAACTGGTTGTGAAGCACTTGCTTCCTGCGGCCCACGTCTCTACCTGTTGGGCTGGAAACGCGGAGAAATCATGTCCTCTCTTGTACAAATTCTTGATGCTGTGCTGTCGCTGGCGTGGTTCGTCATCATCATCCAGGCAGTGATGAGCTGGCTGATATCGTTCAACATCCTGAACATTCGCCAGCCGTTCATCTATCAAGTCTGGTCCAGCCTGAACGCGGTGACCGAACCTATGTATCGGCGCATTCGCCAGTTCCTGCCACAGATGGGCGGGCTCGATTTTGCGCCCATCGTAGCGCTGCTGGCGATCATGGCGATCCGGATCATTCTTTCGAACAACCTCTGACGGACCTTCGCGGTCTGACTGTGGCCCGAAACCGGCGAAGAGTTTTGGTGGGTCGTTCCTTTATGTTCGGCCGTGATCACAAGTCAGGTCTTGCGCGTCGGCGTCAAAGTATTTGAGACTTTGGCTTCTGCAGTGACGCCAATGAAATTGTCGAACGAAACAGGGAACAGGAAACAGTCATGAAGTGCTACTCAGTCGGCCACATCACCATCACGAACATGGAAGGTTACAAGGTCTATGGGGCCGCAGTGCCAGCCACCATCGCCAAGCATGGAGGCAAGTATCTGTGCCGGGGCGGTGACTATACGCTGGTCGAAGGATCGATGGAAAATGATCGCCATGTTGTGATCGAATGGCCCAGCCGCGCGGTCGCTGAAGGCTGGTACAACTCGCCGGAATATCAGGCGATTATCCGTCACCGGCTTGACAATAGCAGTGGCGACATGATTCTCGTCGATGGGTATGAAGGATGAAGCTACATACCTTCGGTCTGGCCGCGAATGGTCGCCGGGTGACCGTGTTCCTCGCGGAAAAGGGCGTCGAGCTGGACGCCAAGGAACTGAATGTGCGCGAGGGTGCGCAGTATGAAGAACCCTATACTTCGATGAACCCTTTTCACTGTGTCCCGTTCCTGGAACTGGACGATGGTCGGGTGATCGGGGAATCGGTCGCCATTTGCCGCTATATCGAGGCAAAGCACCCAGAGCCGCCCTTGTTCGGACGCGATGATGAAGAAAAGGCGCTGGTGGAAATGTGGATGCGCCGGTTCGAACTGGACGCCTTTGTCCCGGCCCTCCACGGTGTCCGCAACGCCCTGCCGAACTTTGCGGGCCGGGTGCTGCCCGGAACGCGATCCGACCTTCCGCAGATGCCTGAGATGACCCAGCGCGGCAAGGAAACCGTAGCGGTTTTTCTGGACCGGATTGAACCCCTGATGGCGGGACGCGATTTCGTCGTTGGTGATCAGTTCACGATGGCTGACCTGATTGGCGCACTGACCGTCAACATGGCCGCCGCGCTAGAGATTGACGTAGCCGCAGGATGGCCGAACGTCCATCGCTGGTATCAGTCGATCATGGCCCGCCCGTCTATGCAGGGCTGACCGCTTCGGTGCTGGCCTTGCCCGGCAGGAACCGGGTTAGGATCAGCGCCAGCGTCATCATAACCGCGAGCGTGGCGAAGGCGTAGTCATAGCCGCCGGTCTGGTCGAACACCTGGCCGGCAAGCAATGGGCCTAACGCGCCGCCCCAGGTGCCGAAGAAAACAATCACGCCAAAAATCGACCCATGAGCGCGGGTGCCGAACAGTTCTGCGATGGTAGGCGCGACCACGACGAACAGCCCGCCATGCGCGGCTCCGTAAAGAATGATGATCACAAAGATCATCCAGTGCGTTTCGATGAAGATCAGCAGGCTCAGCGCGGCGATCATCGGCGCGAGGCAGAGCAGATAGGCCATGCGCCCACCCAAACGGTCGGCGAACATGCCGATCGCCAGCCGCCCGACCACAGAGGATGCGCCAAGGAATGACAGAAGCCCCGCCGCGGTCACCGGCGTCATGCCAAGGTCCATGCCATGCACTGCGATGTGGAGTGGGATCGTAATCAGCGCTGCGAAGAACAGAAACTGCACGCAGCACATGATTGCGAAACGCTTGGTGCGCCGGGCTTCGGCGAAGGTCAGTCCGCTGACAGGTTTGGCGGCGTTGGTGGCCGCAGGTGCCGGTGGGCGGCGCATTAGCTGCGCCCCCAAAATCAACAGAACCGCCGCGGTCAGTCCCATTACGACTACGGCTTCACGCCAACCTTGGGTGGCGATCAGGTAAGCGGCCGTTGGCGGCATAATGACCTGTCCCGCCGCGGTGCCTGATTTGACGACGCCCGTCATGAGGCCCTTACGATTGGGAAACCATCGCGCGATTGCGCCCAGTGTCACGACGTCATGGGTGCCCATGCCAAGCCCCAAGAAAAGGCCGCAGATCGCCCACAGGTGCCAGGGTTCGGAGATAAAAGAGATCGATGCATAGCCCAGTCCGTAGATCAGGCCGGAACAGGTCAGCACGATACGCGGGCCAAAAAGGTCGCTTAGCCGCCCGCCAAAGATCGCATAGATTCCCATCATCAATCCGGCGATGGAGGCGCCAGCCGATAGCGTCGTGCGCGACCAGCCAAATTCCTCTTCAAGGCTTTTGATCAGCAGTGAATAGACGAAGAACAGGCCAATGATCATGAACTGGGTAATCACAGCCCCAAGAACCACCAGATACCGCCTGTCCATCTCAACGCCTTTCCGCATCGCCCTTCCGGTCGGGCCATCCGCTTCGAACAGAGCAGCGAGGGCAGGTCAACCCGCCCCTTGCGTCAGGCGGCGGCAGCGCAGGCTCAGGTGGTCAGCACCAGCTTGCCGTGGGCGCCGGGCTCCAACACCTTGATATGCGCGGCGGTGGCGTCGGCCAGCCGCATCTCAGTACCAATAATCGGGTTCAGCGATCCATCGGCCAGCCCGGCCATCAGATCATCCATGATCGTCTCCATCTGAGCCCGCGTTCCGTTGAAAAGGGCTAGGCCCCGCACATCCAGCTCTTTCATCATCGTCAGGCGCGGGTTGATGGTAATTTCACCCCGGTTGCCTATGATGATGATCCGACCGTATTTCGCCACCAGGTCCAGGTCGGCGGCCAGGTTCACGTTCGCGAGCATTTCCAGAATCAACTGGGGGCCGCCGTCTGAAGACTCGCGTACTGTGTCGATATATCCCTCCGCCGTGTGATTAACGGCGACATCGGCACCTTCGGCCAACACCAGTTCCATGCCCTTTTTGGTGCCCGCTGAACCGATCACTTTCAAACCGGCGCGCTTGGCCAGCTGGATCGCTGCGGTGCCGACCGCGCCGGACGCGCCGTGGATGAACACGGTCTCGCCAGCCTTGGCGCCTCCACGCGCGAAAAGGCCGTAATGCGCGGTTGCGTAGGGCACGCCCAAGGCCGCGCCTTGCGCGAAACTGACGCGATCGGGCAAGGCGACGACATCGCCTTCGGCTCGCACGACCTGTTCAGCGTAGCATTCCTGCATCGTGAACCCCCGCGCAGTGCCACAAGCGACTCGGTCGCCGACGCTGAATTTGGTGACGCCGGCGCCAACGGCGCTGACCACGCCGCCTGCATCGCCGCCGGGAATGTAAGGAAGGTCGGGCACGATGGCGTAGGCCCCGCCGCGCATGTATGTGTCGGCGGGGTTCACGCCCGCCGCCTTGATGTCGATGACAACTTCGCCCGGGCCGGCGGTGGGCGCGTCGATTTCATCCAACTGCAGAACTTCCGGGCCGCCAAAGGCGTGCGCGCGTATCGCTTTCATGATGTGTTCCTTTCAGATTTCGGTTGGGGCCGATGGTATCGCCCCAAACCGCGTCGTCAAAGCACATCCCTTGGGTCAGCCGACCTTAAGCTTCCAGTGCAAAGGTCAGCCCGGCATGGGCTTGAAGCCGGTCGATGATCTTGCCACCCATTACCGGGGCAGGCGTCAGAACGCCGCCGGGGGCGTCCTTCGCTTCGTCCAGCAGGCACAGCGCGCATTCGGTTATCATCTTCGAAGTTGATCCATAGCCCGGGTCGCGGTCGCCTTTTACGCTGGCGATCATGCGCTTGCCGTCCGCCGACACGCCAGTGAACATCAGGTCGTAATACCCATTCTCGCGCTCTTCCTTCGAAGGGCTTTCGCCGGGCTTGGGCGCGTTTAGGTCTTTGGTGGGATCCATTTTCGACAGCTTCTTGGCCATGGCCTCACCCTTTTCGCTGGGGCCGGTGAAGATCATCTCTTCATAAGTGAAATCGGTCCCATAGGGATGGCCTAGAAGAAAATTCGACCGGTGGACGTTCTTGGTGTTGATCGGTGCCATGTAGAAGGGGGCGACCCAGCTGCCAAGCTCTGTGTCCTCGTAAGGCTTGTGGCCAGTGGGCTGCTTGGCGCCTTCAAAGCCCGGTGTCAGGGCGAAGGATGACATGAGGCGCTGCATGACCGAGGGATCCTCCATCGCCGCCTTCATCGTCAGTTGGCCGGACGCGACCGTGCCCCCTGACGCGGCCCCCGCCATGCCGCGCACGCGGCCTTTGACGTTAGTGAGGGGTGCGCCGAATTTCTCCTTTGCGTGGTTCTGCAGGAAATAGACGCCCATCTCGAAAGGTACGCTGTCAAACCCACAGGAATGAACGATCCGGGTGCCGGTCTCTTTCGCCTGCGCATCATATTTTTCGATCATGTTCCACATGAACGGCGGCTCGCCACTGAGGTCGACGTAATCCGTGCCTGTCACAGCGCAGGCGGCGACCAGCGGCTCACCATAGGCCTGATAGGGGCC
This sequence comes from uncultured Pikeienuella sp., assembly GCA_965659735.1. Lineage (GTDB taxonomy): Bacteria > Pseudomonadota > Alphaproteobacteria > Rhodobacterales > Rhodobacteraceae > Pikeienuella. The sequence continues at coordinate 15,479 of CBFHXH010000045.1, read as the reverse complement.
AACGGTGCTGATGATAACATCGCCGCTCGCCACCATGGCATCGATGGAGGCGGGGTCAGCGGCGTCAGCGACGATCAGGGCGGTGTCGCATGGCAGGCCCATTTCATCACGTACAGCGGCGAGTTTGTCAGTGCTGCGCCCCGCAATCGCCCAACTGCGATCCGGGTGGGTTGCATTGATGTATTCAGCGATCAAGCGGCCGGTGAAACCGGTCGCGCCATATACGATTAGATCGAATTCAGCCATGCCATCCTCCCGCCAATTCATGCGCGCCTTGGCCGAAATGGCGGTAGGGTCGCTCAGGTGATGTTGCGTCGCAACATGGGTGACCGCGGCGATAATGCCAATGGGTGACTGGGATGACGTAACTGCGCGCTGAGCTAGAGCCGTGCTGTCATGCTATTAATCGAGCGCGCGCCCGACACGCCGCTCAGGTTGGGCGCCCGGATCAGCCGAGCTTCCGGGGCGAGGGTCGCCATCGCCGCCAAAGTCTCTTCCAACTCAGCCCGTGCCAGCGCCTCGCCAAGGCAGCGATGGGCGCCTGCGCCAAAGACCGGGTGGTACCTCGGGTGGTCGGTGCGGTGAATGTTGAATTGGTCTGGCGAAGCGTACACGGCGGGATCACGCAGGATGGCCGGCACGATCGGGGTGATGACGGCGTCTTTGGGGATCGTCACTCCCTCCAACTCAAAATCCTGCAAGGCAATGCGGGGCAGCGAGCCGATGACCGGATCAAACCGCAATCCTTCCGCCGCAACCCGCGCTTTCAGGCCATCAGGATCAGAGACAAACGCGGCCCACTGGTCAGGGTGGCGCCATAACTGCGCGAGCGTCGAACAAAGCGCCATGCGCGTTGTGTCAGACCCGGCGAGGATCACTGACGTGATCTGCACCCGCGCTTCATCCGCCGTCAGCCCAGCCTCATCAACCTGCGCGACATAGGCGCTTAGGAAGTCTTCTTGCGGCGCGGCGCGCCGGGCCTGCAACAGAGCGGTGACATAGTCATCCAGCGCCGCAAGGCTTTTGACATCGGTGGCGATATGCTCTGACGGGCGCAGCGACAGCGCGCGCATCGCGGTATAGACCATGGCGGAAAAGCGCGGGATGTCTTCGGACGGGGCGCCAAGAACCTCCGCCACGATACGGGCGGGCAGGGGGCCTGCGATGTTGTTCAGAACGTCTGTCGTTGCGCCCAGATGTGGGCGGATCAACCCTTCGCCGATGGCGCGGATACGGGGGCGGAGGCCGTTCATCACCCGAAATGCAAATGCCCTGGCCAGCGGGCGGCGGCGCTTTTCGTGGGCTGCGCCGTTGGAAAACAGCAGCGAGTTGGCGAAATACTCCCAGATCGGGCCATCCTTTATGCCCAGCACGCCCAGCTTTTCCGTTTCAACCTGCCGTGTCAGCGCCGGGTCAGTGACCGTCAGCATATGTGCGTGCGAGAAGATCCAATAGAAACCGTAGCGATCAATCGCCACTGGCGCCTGGTCACGGTAGAGCGCGACATAGTCATGGTCAGAGAGGCCTGCGGGACGCTTTTCGACACGGGGGATGCTGGCGGACATGGCGGATCCTTTGTTGCGTCCCCAACTTAGGCGTAGCGTGGGTCTATCGCCAAGGGCTTAGACCCGCAGCGCCTCCGCGGCCACAAAGTCCCGATTGAACGTGCCCGCGCCATTTCCGCCGAGCAGTTCGCGGGCATGCATGTGCCCGGATAACACCGCCGCCTGAATAATCCCCGGCACATTGCAGTCGCCGATCCGTGCGAGTGGCGGCAGATCGGTCCGGTCGGTCGTCAGCTGGTAAAGGTCTTCGACAGGCGTCAGCGCGCCAACTGTGACGATGGCGTCAAACGCGCCACCAACCGGCGCGCCGGTGAGCGTGGATGCAAATTGCCCCCCCTCCTGCATTGCTGTGTTTGGCAACATCTGAACGCCCAGTTCATTGAGCCGGGCGATGATGCGGCCCTGTTCCAGTGTAAAATCTGTCCAGGTCGCGATGGCGGGTAACGGGCAGATATACGTCACTTCAAAGCCGTCCATCGCCAGTTTCTCAGCCATCATGCTGGCCATGTAGAAATGGTCGTCGTCATAGATGGCCACCTTGCGCCCGCGCGGCTGGACGCCATCCATTATGTCGTCGGGCGACAGCGCCTGCACGCCGCCAATCTCAATCGGCGCGGACCGGATCGACCCAACGCCATCGCTCCGCCAGGTAGCTCCTGTAGCGATGATCAGGCTGTCGACGTCAAACCCCGACAGATCATCGGCGGTCATGGGGCTGGACAGATAGATATCAGCCTCCGCTCGCTGGCTGAGTTGATAGAGCCGATGATCGCGCACGCGGACCCATGCGTTCAAGCCGGGCAAGGCGGCTTCGCGGGTTACGCGGCCGCCAGCGACATCGCGCGCCTCGGCGATCGTGACATGATGGTTGCCGCGCACCAGCGTCCAGGCGCATTCCAGACCCGCGGGGCCCGACCCAATGATCAGGTGAGATTTCGCGCCGCCGCCCGTAATCACCTCTGGGTGCCAACTGCGCCGCCATTCTTCACCCGCTGTCGGGTTCTGCGTGCATCGGATGGGCACGCCGTAGCCGTCCATCGACACGCAGATATTGCAGCCGATGCATTCCCGGATTTCATCTTCGCGCCCCTCGCGGATTTTCGTGGGCAGGAACGGATCAGCGATAGATGGGCGGGCGCCGCCGATCAGATCAAGCCGCCCTTGCCTGATCATGCTCACCATCGCATCGGGCGAGGTGAAGCGGCCAACGCCAACGACAGGTTTCGTCGTTACGGACTTAACAAAATCGGTGAAGGGCAGCTGATAGCCCTCGTCGGTGAAGCGAGAGGTTGCGCTGTCTTCGGGCCAACCGGCGATATTGACGTCCCAAAGGTCCGGCAGTTCCGCCAGCGCTTCCACCACTTCGCGGCCTTCGCCGTCATGTTTTAGGCCGATGGCCTTGCCGGGTTCGGACACAGCGAAGCGAAGGGCGACGGCCTGGCGGCCTGCGCACGCCTCTAACGTATCTTCCAGAACCTCGCGCAGAAGGCGCAGGCGGTTTTCGAACGATCCGCCATATTCATCCGACCGGTGATTGGTTCGCTTGGACAGGAAATGCGAAAGCAGCGACAGGTCATGCGCGGCGTAGACATAGATGATGTCGAAACCCGCCGCCGCCGCCCGCCGCACGGCAGCTTTGTGCTTATCGCGAAAATCCTTGATGTCAGTCTTGTCCATCGCGCGGGCGTGAATCGGCACCTCTGGCCGCAGAACCGGCGCAGTCGTCGGTCCCATGACCGGCAGGCTGGTATGGAGGTTGCGGCTGCGCATCCCGCCATGCCCAATCTCAATCCCCGCCAGTGCGCCGTGGGCGTGTACAGCCTCCACTTGTTTCGCGTGCACGCTGATATCGTCGTCGCCCCAGATACGGTCCATCTGGTGATTGCCCATGTCGCTGTCAGGCCCAATTTCCGTCAATTGCGAGCATACGACACCCCAGCCGCCCTCGGCCTTCATCGCGCGAAATGCAATGGCGCCATTCGGTTGCGCCCAGCCATGGCCAGTGGCATGGGGGACGGCGTAGAACCGGTTTGGCGCCGTGACGGGGCCGATTTTCACCGGTTCAAACAGAACGTCATAGCGGCTCATGCCTTGACGACGCCGTCGGCCACCCATCGGTCAAACAGCGCAAGCGCGGCGTCGGCAAAGGCCTGATCGTTGATATGGGCGTCCACCTCTGTCAGCTGGCCAGCAGGGATCGCCTTGCGGATTTCGTCAGTAAATGCGGCGAGGCCTTTGGGATCATGCGCCGGCTCGCCCTGTTTGTCCCATTCCTCAATCCCCTGCAGCGGCATCAACACATGCGCCGGTGCCTTGGCCCCCGCCATTCGTTTGCCAATCTCACGCGCGGTTTCCCGGCGTTCTTCGTTGTTGAGCGCCGAGGACTTGATCAGCCGGTTATGTGCGTGGAAGGGGCGGTCGGAATACCGTTCTGGAATCTCTTGCCATCCCGCAAAATCGATAAGATCCAGACAGCCGGGTGCAATGATCTGCGGAATGCCCGCCGCGCCTGCGTTCAGCATCCGATCCTCGCCGCCATGTACTACAGACCCAGCTAAGAGGTTGCCGAGTTCTGGCAGAGCGAAATCCATGACGCAGGCAAACCCGCCATCGCGCGCAATGCTTTCAAACGCCATGCCGCCCATGCCTGTCGCGTGGAAAATCGCGACCTCAAACCCCCGGTCTTCCAACGCGGGTTTTAAGAGCTTCATGTATTTCAGGCACGATGATCCGAGCGAGGTCATGCCGACAATGGGGCGGTCATTCGCGGGTGGCTCCACCGCCCGCGTGGCGCCCAGTACCGCGCCCGCGGCCTGGCTGAGCGATGATTTGCAAACGCCGTTGAGACCATAAAGCCCGCCCGCCCACAGGATCATCTGGATGTCCGCCGACAGGCGGTCCGGCGGGATCAGTGGCGAAAAGCTCACCGTGGACACAACGTATTTTGGCACGCCCAAGGGCAGCGCCTGGCAGACGTCCAGTGCCAGATCTGTGCCCATCGTGCCGCCCAGCGTGATCACACCATCGAACTTGCCTTCGGCTTGCAGCTTCGCCGCCAGCTTAGATGCGCCTTTGGCCATGATCTGCATCGCCAGGTTTTCTTCGCCGCTGTCGATGGCGGCCTGAATGGATGATCCGGCAGCCTCCGCAACCTGATGCTTGGAGATATCGCAAGGGGCCGAAGGGTCGCCCAACACGCTGACATCCATTGTCAGCGCGCCGCCGCCAAGCGCCTTGATCCGGTCGCACATGTAGTTCAGTTCATCGTCTTTGGTGTCGTAAGTGCCGATGATCAGTATGGTCTTGTTGGTCATTTCGCGGCCTTTCGCGATTTGATGGCGCCCCAGATATTGGCGGCGAGGATGATGACGATGATGCCGAACAGGATCATCGCGATGGGGCGGTCGATGAAATCAAGCGGGGTTTTCACCCGCATCATGGATGTGCGCAGTTTCGCCTCCATAATCCCGCCAAGCACCATCCCAAGGATGATCGGCACGATGGGCAGGTTGAGGCGTTTTAGGATGAATCCAAAGACGCCGAAACCGGCGGCGACTGCGCAGTCAATGGCGTTGTTGCGCAGGGAATAGACCCCGACAAAGCTGAGCGTGAGGATCGTCAGGCCCAGAAACCGCGTTGGGATTTCGATGACGCGCAGCAACTGTTTGGTGGACACCATTAGGAAGAGCAGCACGAGAATATTGAGGATCAAAAGCGCCATGTAGATCGCAACGACGAAGTCCATCTGGTTCTGAAACAGACCCGCTCCAGGCACAACATTGTGGACGTAGAATACGCTGAGCATCATGGCGGTAAGCGCCTCGCCCGGGATGCCAAGCGCCAGCAGTGGGATCATCGCGGCGGCAGGTACGGCGTTGTTGGCCGCCTCGGCGGCGATCAACCCCTCTGGCGCGCCCTTGCCGAACTGTTCGGGCGTTTTCGACCATTTGCGCGCGGTCGTATAGCTGAGGAATTGCGAGGTGAATTCGCCAACTCCCGGGATCATCCCCATCATCACGCCATAGGTGGAGGATATGGCGGCGACGCGTGGATGTTTCGCCACCTCTTTCAGCCCCTGAAACAGTCCGCCGCTTTCCACGCTGGCCTTTGGCGCATTGTCCTTGTTGACAAGCAAAACAAAAGCCTGGCTGATCGCGAAAAGGCCCAGCACGACGACGATCAGATCCACACCGCCCGACAGCCAGCTTTGATCGAAGGTGTAGCGCTTGGAATACTGGATCGGCTCCAACCCGATTGTGTTCACCCAGATGCCGAAACAGGCCATCATGCCCGCCGCAAGCACCTGTCCGCGATGGGCCAGGATGACGAGGATAATGCCTAGAAGCGCGGCCAGGAAAATTTCGCGGCTGCCGAACATGGGCGCAATCCTGGCCAAAACTGGCGACAGTAGGATCAGGCAAACTACCGAAAAGACGCCGCCAAAAAAGGATGCGGAGTAGGCGAGGCTGAGCGCCCTGCGCCCCTCACCCCGCTGGGTCATGGGGTAGCCGTCATAGGTGGTCAGCGCGTTGACCGCCGTGCCGGGCGTGTTGATCAGGATGGCGGGGATGGCGCCGCCGAACATGGATGATCCATAGATGCCCAATAGCGCCGTCAGGCCGACAATGGGGTCCAGCAAGAAAGTCGCGGGCAGCAGAATTGCAATCGCGACGGCTGCTCCGACGCCGGGGATGGCGCCGATGATCACTCCGCCGATCGATCCGACCAGCAGGGCTGCGGCTACATCCCAGCGGGCAAGGATGGTGAGGGCGTCGGCGATCAGCTCCATCAGAAGTTCACGATCATGAAGCTGCGCAATGCGCCTGGCAGCGCCTCATACACTGCGCCGCCGGGGATCTTCACTGAAAGGAAAGTCTTGAAGATCAACACAATGGCCAACCCTGTAAGCGCCACCGCCGCCAGCATCTTTGCGGACCGATATCCGGCCCGCAGCGCCAGCAGCACCATGAAGATGATGGTCGCCGCGAGATAGCCGATCTGGGGTGAGGCGTAGACATAAGCCATGAACCACAGAAGGTATTCGAAGGGCCGCAGCCAGATCGCGCCCTCAGCCAGTTCGGCCACGATGTTCGCGCGCCAGCGGGTTATGACGTGCAGAAGGCCAAAGCCGACCATGCCAATCACGCCAACAGCAGGCCAGAACGCCGGCTGGGCGAACAGCTTCCCTTTGGCGGAAAACTTCGTCTCTGCCCCTAATTGCGAAAGAAGGAAAAGGGAAAAGCCAAGGAAAAGAGCGGCAAACAGCAGGCCGCCGGGGCCTTTGTTTGCATTTGTCGGCTCGCTCATCGTTGTCGTCCCCCAGAAAAGGGCCGGCCTGGTAAGGCCGACCCAGAAGGGTTTACTCAAGCATGCCGTTGATGGCGCCAAACTTTTCACCATCGGCGGCGATCCGCGCGGCGCTTTCATCCGCGCCCTGCCAATAGACGCCCGCGCCAGTTTGCATGGCGAGCTTCTGCGCACGCACAGACATCATCGTCTCTTTCGCGACGGCGATGATCTTTTCGCGGACGTCAGCCGGGGTGTCCTTGGTGACGAACAGACCGTTCCAGAGGCCGAGGTTCAGCTCAGGCGCCAGTTCGCCCATTGTTGGAACATTTGGCAGGGTCGCAATCCTGCTGTCGGTTGCGGCGGCAAGGATCGTGATGTTGTCGAGGCACGGCAGGACAAGTTGCAGTGTCGTGTTGATCACGTCCGCGTCGCCGGCAGCCAGCGTGTTGCAATCCAGGTTGTCGAAGGCGGCGTCTGATCCCCACTCAAAGCCAGCGATCTTGGCGTAAGCCAAGGTCATCTTGGTTGGGATCAACGGAGCACCGAAATGACCCAGTGCGACTTCGTTGGATTTAGCGTGCTCGGCCAGTTCAGTCATCGTCGAATAGGGCGCATCACCCGCCGCCGCCAGAACGAACGGATAGGTCAGGAAGATGCCAAGTGGATCAAATTTTTCAGGCGCTAATTCGGGGATGCCGATCTTGTGGCCGATCAGCGGAACGCCAATGACGAAAGACCCGATTGTATACCCATCAGCAGGCGCTGTTGCGACCTCAATTGCGCCGGGGAAAGGCCCACCGCCGCCGCCGGGCTTATTAACGACTGCAGCCGCCACGCCATATTTCGCCTGAATATCCTCAGCGATCATGCGGGTCAGTACGTCTTCCAGATCACCCGGAGGCCAAGGTACAATAAAGTTTACCGGCTTTTCCGGGTATTCCGCGACCGCCGGGGCGCCGCCGCTGATGGCCGTTGCAAACGCGGCGACCGCCGCTGCGATGTGAAGTTTCATGTGAAGGCTCCCTGTTCGGTGTGTCATTATTTGACACGATGTATCAAAATACGCTGTTATAAGCTCAATACAGAGTCAATGAATTTTTGGCGGGACGGGAGGCGACCAGATGAGCACGATCGACAAAGCGCTGAGCATTCTCGACCTCTTTTCTGAAAGCCAGCCGACGCTGCGCCTATCGGACATCGCTCGCCGGATGAACTGGGATAAATCCAATGTGAAGCGCTATGTCAGCGACCTGTCGGCGCGTGGGCTGCTGGAGCAGGACCCGACCAGCCGCGCATATTGTCTGGGACCGTCGCTGACCCGATTGGCGATGGTGCGCGGTCGCACCAACCCGATTGCAGCCGAAGTTGACAAGACCCTGCGCCAGTTGGTCAAGGAAACCGGGGAGACCGCGCATGCCAGTCGCCTCGTCGGCGACGCACTGATGACCACGGCGATCGAGGAGACGAACTACCGTGGCACCCGCGTTTATATCGACGAGGCTGCCCCCCTGCCTTTGCACGCCAGTGGTTCCGGTGTCGCACTGTTGGCGACACTGCCTGATCAGAGGATCGAGCAGCTTCTGACGGGCGCGCTAAAGGCGTTCACACCTCAAACACCGACCGACCTGATCGCGACCAGCGCGTTGATCGAGAAAGCGCGGGCAAACGGATACGTAAAGATGTCAGGGACATATGAGCGCGACGTGATCGGCATTGGCGCCGCTGTCGTGAGCTACGATGGCGAAGGCGTCGGTGCCATCGCCGTCGCAATCCCGGCCGCCCGCTTCGCCACGGATCAGGAATCTGCAATCGCCCGTGCGGTTGTCAAAGCGGCTGGTAGAGTTTCGCGGTTGTACGGCGCGGAAATGATGGCGATCGCCTGAAAAGTTCGAAGGGTGGAGTTTAAGATTACCAATCGGAGCTATTGGCAGCCTTTTGCGTGTGCGTTGGCAGGCAAAGGCCCACCCCGTACCCCTTATGATAATCTTGAAGTGAAAGGTCTGAAGAAACTGCTGCAGCTTTTGATGATCTGGAATTTCTTCCATTCAAATAAATTTCGGCCAATCCAAGGTCTGATCATCAACGCAGATCTCTCATTATGGTGTTTAGGCTTCCTTGCGGAGCCGTATTACTTCACCCAAACTAGGATCGCTCTGACAAAACGCCTTGTCTGTCTGCACTGTTCAAGCAGTCCTGATCTACATCAATACGACGCCAGCAAAGTTCGCTGTTTAGGCTTTTCGCGCTTGCGCCGCACAAGTCAAAGGTTTCAGGCTCTACCGTTTCAGCCGTTCATGAACCCTTCGTTCGATCTGATAATGCTCACCAAGACCAAGCCAGTGCGCGATCCGTTCAAAAAAGGCATGCAGTTTCAACCATAGGGCCAGCCCCAACAGCCGCACAACAATCTAGTTAGACCCACCTAGGAATGTGTCGAGCATCTTGGCGATCGGCGGCTCGCCCGGATTGGCTGGGTCGAAGCTGGCGGCGTCTTCTTCCTTGTAGCTGGCAAAGACATGTGGCTCTTCCAGCTTTTTGACCATGGCGCGCTCACCCTGCCAATCCACAGCGTCCAGAATGACGTTTGCCGCGCGGCGCCCTGCTTCGTTCGCGCCCTCCATCGTGGCGAGATTGGTGTAGGTATTCACATAATCGCTGGCCAGAACCATGTTCGAGACCAGCGTCTCGGCCGCTGGACGATGACGGATTGATCCGATCGTGTTGGTCAGCAATGGCTCTGTATCCTTGATGGAGGCGGCTGTGTCCGTATCAGTGATATCGGGATCAAGATATGAAAGTGCTATCTGATCCTCACTTATCGCGTTTGGGTCGTTGGTGGGCCGCGCCGCAGAGATTTGGCTCCAAGCCTCTTTTTTGATCGCGGCGCGGCTGTGATACTTGTCGGCTGGATTTTCCTAGTACTGCCATTCGGAGACAATCGACGACAGGATATCCTTCACTGCGCCATCACCATATTGATCTAATTGGAACTCAGGCGCCCAGAACTGCGCCTGGCTGACAGAGGTCAGCGCCCATGTTGAATCGATATAGATCACATGCCCCTTCACCATCGATGCATCGACGGTCGTGTAGTACATGATGCCGTTCATCCAGGACACTTCGAGCTTGTTGATGTCGACGCCGTCTGGCGTCACGAGACCTGCGGTCGCGAGTTGATCAGCGGTGAGCAGATTGCGCACGATGTCGACTGGTAAAGCACAGACGAATTAATCGCCGGTGACTGTTCGCATGTCTCCTCGGACATCAATCTTGGCTCTGCGCAGCACGCCGTCTGTCTGACGTCAGCGCTTATGGGTCCAAATAGGGTTATTTGCTAAGAGAGTGTTTGTTGCTCATCGTAGCCACTAAGGAGTGGACGATGAGAAAGACAACAAACAGCCCTGGCGAGAAGATCGTTGAAGAGACAATCGCCGTGTACACCGCAAGGATTGGTAAGCCGCCGCTGAGAGACGGTATGCCGGAACTGAAGCGTCGGTTGACAGAAGCACAGATTGAATTGATCCGCGAAGTCATCGACGAACATCAGGATGAAATCAACGTCCTAGGCATCGGCTTCAAGGGCTTTGTTCCGGCTATATTCGACCGCCTGGTGAATGAGCGTTTCGCCGAATTGGCCGGCGACCAAGCCCGCGTAAAGATCACTGTGCCCGTGGATCTGGTGCGAAATCACAAATCGCGCCCGGATAAATGGGAACGCAGTGTTATCGAAGAACACCTCCTCAGCCTTAACTGGCCCGCCGGTGAGGCATTCACCCAAGAAGCGACGACAAAAGGACGCCCGGCGTTTCGCATACTTTTGCCGGAAATTACTCGACTTCATGCTTTGCGTGTCATGGTACGTCTGTCGGCGAGGTCGGTGTGACAGGTTATCCAAAAGAGGGTAGGGTTGAAGGTGCGCTTCGCGGCGCAATGAGCATCACGACTTCTAAGCGGTTGGCGTTTGCGGAGAGTCCCTCTACGCGTAAATCAGGGGATTGGGAGTTGCCTTGATGTGGTCGAGGTCTGAGGCCGGTGATCGCGGTATTTGGCCCCCTAGGTGGACCTCATGACCATCCGATAATTACTTCTATCCGCTCCCGATCTGGCTAAAGCCGCCGCGCAGTGTCATTGGCTCGAACGACAACAGAACCCGCACACCCGCCCATGCTGCGCCCTCATTCTGCCCTAACAAAATCACCCAAACGCCGCCTTCAGCGCAATTTCAACCATGTCGCCAAAACTCCGCTCCCGATCTACTGACGGCAGCTCTTCCCCGGTCTCCAGATGGTCACTAACCGTCAGCACCGCCAGCGCGCGGCGGCTGTGGCGGGCGGCGAGGGTGTAAAGCTCCGCCGCCTCCATCTCCACCGCCAGGCAGCCATGGCGGACCAGTTGCTCCATCCGGTCAGGGCGTTCGTCGTAAAACGTGTCCGATGAATAGATCCCGCCGATATGAACTGGCGCGCCGCAGTCTTTCGCGGCTTTGGCGGAGGCGCTCAGCAGGTCCCAATCGGCGCAGGGGGCAAGGTTGACGCCCCGCAGGATGCCGGATGAAGGCGAGTTCACCGAAGACGCTGTCATCGCCAGCACGATGTCGCGGATCTTCACATGACCCGCCATGCCGCCGCAGGACCCGATGCGGATCAGTGTTTTGACGTCGTAATCGGCAATCAGCTCGTTCACGTAGATGCTGAGTGTCGGCATCCCCATGCCCGACCCGTGGATTGTCACCGGATGACCATTCCATGTGCCGGTATAGCCCAGCATGCCGCGCACTTCGTTGACCAGTTTGGGCTGGTCCAGAAACGTTTCCGCCGCCCATTTGGCGCGATAGGGGTCGCCGGGCATCAGGACGGTTTCGGCGATCTCCCCCGGTTTGGCACCGATATGGATGCTCATGCGAAAATGTCTTTCAGGAATGCTGCGCCGGCGGCGCGCGCCTCTTTCGCGATGGTGATGTCGAACATGTCGAAGGCGTGGACGCCGCCAGGGTAGACATTCACCGCCGCCTGCGCCCCTGCCGCCATCCAGCGCTGCGCCATGAACAGCGTATCGTCGATCAGCGGATCAACTGTGCCGACCTGGAACAGCGCACGCGGCATGCCGGTGAGATCGGCGAGGATTGGCGACGCCTCCGCCGACCGCAGCAGCGCCGGGTCATCACCGATCAGGTTGTCCGTGAACCAGTTGACTGTGGGTGTCGACAGGATCACGTTCTTATCCCCCCAATTAGCCATCGATGGCGTCATCGCCAGATCAAAGACCCCGTAATGGAACAACGCGCCCTGAACAGTGTCGCCCATACCCCGCGCCTTCAGCCGGTTCAGCGTAACGGCGGAAAGATGCGCACCCGCGCTTTCTCCGCCGATGGCGATGCGGGTCGTTCCGTATTCCTTGGTTAGTTCTTCGATCACCCAGATCGCCGCCGCCTCGCAGTCATCAGCGCAAGCGGGCCAGGGTTCTTCCGGACCAAGCCTGTATTTGACCGAAACGCAGACACATCCGGTTTCCGCGGCCAGATACTGCATCCAGTCATCGCACTGGGTGGGTGATCCGATGGTCCAGCCGCCGCCGTGGATGTGTATGAAAATGCCGGTGGGTTCGCCCTTTGGCAGGCTTATTCGAACCTCGCCCGCTTCTGTCGGCGCCGGGCGCCAGTCGGACCCTTCCAATGGCCCGCCAGATGGCAATAGGCCCTTGCCCTCCAGCCTGGCCTGTCTGGTGACGGCTGGCGGCACCTCGTGGAGAGCCGGGCCCTCGGCCAGCGCGGCCTCAAGCCATTCGTTGAACTTCGCCGTCTCGGTTGAGATGCTTTCGGGGCGGAAGACCGCAGGATCAATCTTGAACATGGGTGGAGATTAAGCGTCTTTTCACGCCGCGCAAAGGCGCCCCGGCGTCGGACTTGCCCGCGCCTGCCCTGTCTGCGACGGTCCACAAAATTCTGCCGGAGGCCGCCCATGATCAACCCGTTCGAAACTGAAGATCGCGCTGCGTTTCGCAAGACCATGGCCGATTTCATTGCCGCCGAAGTGATCCCCTATGTCGATGAATGGGATGAGGCGGGCGAGGTGCCTTGGGAACTGCATGAAAAATTCGGCGCGCTGGGCGTTTTTGGGTTCGGCATTGATGAAAAATACGGCGGCCTTGGCTTTGACGACGTCTTCCTGCGCGCGATCTACTCGGAAGAGCTCGCCAAATGTGGCGCGGGCGGGGTCGGCGCGGCGATTGGCGGGCGGAATATCTCGATCGAGCCGATCGCCCGCCTGGCCTCGGAAGAGATCCGCAAACGGGCGCTGCCTGAAATCATCTCTGGCCGCAAAGGATCCTCGCTGAGCATCACCGAGCCTGGCGGCGGGTCGGATGTTGCAAACATGAAGACGACGGCGAAACGGGACGGGAACCATTTTGTCATCAATGGCTCAAAAACCTTCATCACGGGGGGCATGAAATCCGACTATTTCGTCGTCGGCGCCCGCACTGGCGAAGGCGGCCTGAACGGCATCTCGCTGTTCTTTGTAGAGGCGGACGCGCCAGGGTTCTCCCGCACGCCCCTACCAAAAAAAATGGGCTGGTGGGCGTCGGATCAGGCGACTCTCTATTTCGATGACTGCCGCGTGCCGGCGGAGAATATGATGGGTGAGGAAGACGCAGGTTTCCTCGCCATCATGAACAATTTCAACTACGAGCGGGTCAGCATGATGGCCAGCTGCGTTGGTGGTATGAAAGCCTGTCATGAAGACAGCATCGCCTGGGCGCAGGAGCGGGAAACATTTGGCAAGCCGATGATCCGCCACCAGGTGATCCGCCACAAGATTGCCGACATGTCGATGCGGATTGACGCCTGCGAGGCGTATCTGAACCAGATCTGCTGGGCGATGAACGAAGGGCACAAACCCGTCGCCGAGATATCCAAGGGCAAGGTTTTAGCCACCCAAGCGCTGACCTTTGTCGCGAATGAGGCGATGCAAATCATGGGCGGCGCCGGGTATCTTCGCGGCAACCGGATTGAGCGGACATATCGCGAAACCAAGGTCATGGCGATTGGCGGCGGGTCAGAAGAGATCATGCGCGATCTGGCTGTGCGGCAGATGGGGCTTTAAACCTCATTTCCCGTGCGCTGGTGGGCGCGTTTAATGATATGGGTCTGACATGCTCGGTTGGTTCAATTTCTTCGGCCGCTCTGACAGCCTGAAGGCGCTGGATCAGGCGTTTAGGGAATTCGACGTGCACCCGCGTCTTGTGCCAGAGGCGGTAAAGTTGGCGACCGTCCGGTTGCTGCAAAAGGCGTCAGCCGCCCACTATAAGCTGCGCGATGCGGATTACGCCAAAGCAGCTGAATTATTGAGCTTTTCCATCCTCGGTCCAGATCAGTTTGTCGCCAGCAACACCCTCGCAGGCGCTGAGGACGCCGAGCAGCGGCTGGAGGATGCGATAGACGAGGGTGACAGCATCGACGCCCAACTGATCCTGCTGGCCGTGCATTCAAAGATTATTCATCCCTCGCTTGCAGATCGTTTGGAAGCAGAGCCTGACGAATAATCCACTGATCTGAGGCCGAACCTCAGGTCGCGCGCAGTAACCGCGCCCGCGCTTTTGGAACCCGCTTGATCTCAACTCCAGTAAACACGTGCAGCGTGTTCATGTCAGGGTCGACCACCGCATGGTCGCTAACCCAGCCGCCCATCGACAGATAGGTGCGCAAAAGCGGCGGCATCTTGTCGAGCGCCTTTTTCATGTCGGGCCGCTTGATCGTCAGGCGTTTCGCGTAAGGGAAAATCTTTGGCGCCTTGACCCGCGGCAGCCACTGTTTCGGCGCAATGTGGCGAGCCTTTAGCAGGGCGAAGGCGTCCATGTATTCATCCGCCTTTGTGCCGTGAAAGCTGGAACACCCGAACAGCATCTCAACGCCATTGTCATCCACATAGCCCGTCATGGCGCCCCAGGCGATGCGCAGCACATCCGGGTCCTTGTAGTCAGGATGGATGCAGAACCTGCCCATTTCGACCATCGGATCGGGATAATCGCGCAAGGCGTCAAGGTCGTAGAACTGCGCTGAATAACATTTGTCGATTTCCGCACCTGTTTTCAGCGGCATCATCCGAAAGCAGCATACCAGTTCGCCAGTCTTGCGATCTTCGACTAGCATGTGATCGCACATGCCATCCAGGTGATCCGCGTCCAAGCCTTTGGCGCGGAGGCCTTCCTTGGCAGCGCCAGTGCCAGCGATAAAGGTCTGATAGCGTAGCCTCTGCGCCGCTTTGACGTCGTTTGCGTCTTCAGCCAGCCGCGCCAGATAGCGGCCTCGTTTGAAGTTTGGCATGGTTGTTCTCTCCATACGCCTTTGCCTAAGGCGGATACGTGCTCATATATGTACAGAAAGAGGATAGAAAAGTGACGTCACTACGACACTAATTTGAAGGGTGAGCCGAAAAATGGCGAAAGTTGAAAAAATCGATGCGGAATGGCGGGCCCAACTGAGCGATCTGGCCTACAAGGTTACGCGCCAGCATGGGACCGAGCGCGCCTTTACCCATGACGACTTTCCAAAGGGGCCAGGCACGTTCCACTGCGTCTGTTGCGGCGCGGCGTTGTTCGATGCGGAAACCAAGTTTGACAGCGGTACCG
>CBFHXH010000044.1:0-25679 GCA_965659735.1 uncultured Pikeienuella sp. | reverse complement strand
AGTTTTTTGGCCGCGCCGGCGTTGGCGTCTGCGGTCTGTTCCAGGTCGGTGGTCACAGCGTCGATCTGGGCTCGTTTGACGGCGAGCGAGATCTCCATCTGCTCTTCGGCTGCAATCGCCGCGCCGAGCGCTGCATGGCGTTCGGTCAGCGCGCTGCTGACCTTGGCGATCTGCACATTCGCCTCGGAAAGGCTGTCGGCGAGGCGGCGTTTGTCTTTGACCAATGCGGCGATCCGCGCCTCGTACAAAGCCGTCACATTGGCGTCCGCGTCGACCAGCCGTTCGCTGAGGTCATGGTTGGATGCAACTTGATAGGTGGCGAACCCGGCCCATCCCAGACAGGCGATGGCGAAAAGGCCGCCCGCAATCTGGCTGACAGGGGACAGACGCAGATGGCGCGTTCTGGTTTCGGACTTGACGAAGATGCTGCGCGCCGGGGCGACACGCGCCAAAACGCCATTCATCGTCTCACTTAATCTGAGCATCATACACGACCCTCGCATCACTGAGTCCCGACGCTTCTAGGTTGAGCGCCTTTAGTTAAGACGGTTAGGCAAGATTGCCAGTCGCTTCAAGCGAATGCGTTGGTTCGAGATGTGTCAAGATGCACTTTTTTGGGTGATACCCCAAAATTTACTCGACTTCAGGTCGTGAGCGGCCAGTAAAAGTCAGGCGGCATCCCCGCTTCGGCCCGCTTTTCTTCGTTAAAGGGCGGTTTCAACGGGCCTTTGAAGTATTTCGAAACAAGTTCGTGAAACGTTTCTTTCGGGTCGGTATTCATGCGACCGCATATAAAGTTGAACCACTTGGACCCGTACGCGACGTGGGCGACTTCGTCCTTATAGATGATCTTCAGCGCTTCGACGCTTTCGGTATCTTGGGCCTTTTCGAAGGCGGTGATCATATCGGGCGTAACGTCAAGGCCGCGCGCTTCCAGCACCATGGGCACAACCGCAAGGCGTCCGAGCAGATCATCTGTAGTGTCATCTGCCGCCCGCCACAGGCCTGCATGGGCGGGCAGGGCGCCGTAATGCGCGCCAAGCGCCTCCAACCGGTCGGCGAGCAGGCCGAAATGCTTCGCCTCGTCATCCGCCGCCTGCACCCAGTCGTCCCAGAACCCCAGCGGCAGGTCATGATCCGCAAACCGGACGGCGACGTCCCAATGAAGGTCGACCGCATTCAGTTCGATGTGCGCAATGGCGTGAAGCAACGCGATCCGACCCGCCTTACCGCCGCGTCGCCGTTTCGGCATGTCGCGAGGGTCCAGCAGGGCAGGCTCTTCGGGTCGGGCGGGGAAGTCGGGTGGAGTGTCTTCGCCGCGACCCAGGGGTGCACCCGCCTCACGGGCGGTGCGCCAGGTCGCCGCTGCGGCGCGGGATTTGCGGGCTTTTTCACGAGCATTCGGCTCGTTCAGCACAGCGCATCCCAACGCCGTCAGCGTATCTGCGGTCATGCTGTCAGGGCGTCCAGAACCGCTTGGGCGTGGCCCTTCGCCTTGACCTTGCGCCAGACACGCTCAATGACGCCGTCGCCATTGATCCAGAATGTTGCGCGTTCGATGCCCATCGACTTGCGTCCATACATATTCTTTTCGACCCACACGCCGTAGTCTTCGCAGGTCGATCCATGTTCGTCCGACGCCAGTATGACGCCCAGATCATGCTTGGCGATAAATTTGTCATGCTTGGCAACGCTATCCTTGGAAACGCCAACCACGATTGCCCCTGCTGCGGCGAATTCACCCGCCATGGCGGTGAAATCCAGTGCTTCGGTTGTGCATCCTGGGGTATCGTCCCGGGGATAGAAATAGACTATTACCTTCTGGCCTTTGTAGTTCGCCAAAGATACTTCGCCGCCGCCGTCCCTCGGTAGTGTGAAAGCCGGCGCGGGATCACCAGTTGTCACGCTCATGCAATCGCTCCTTATTGTGAACGCATTTTTTTTCGTAGACATAGAGAGTAATTTACAGCGTCAACGCTGATGCAACGAAAAAAATGCAAGACCGACCAAAAACTGGAGGCTCGGTGGCCGAAGTTCCTGAAATCAATCCCAAAGGCCGGTCGGCCGCCTATGCCAGCGCGGCGTGGGCAGGGCGGCTTGCGGGTGGGTTTCTGACCTTTTGTCTGGTGTTGTGCATTGTCGTCGCGATGGGGGCGTATCTGCGGCTGAAGCAGGGGCCGATCAGCCTGCAGTCCTTCCTGCCGCAAATTCAGGAAATTGCGTCTGAAAACATGCCGGGGCTGAGCCTGAGCATTGGCGCGGCCTCTGTCGCGCTGAGCGACACGCAAGGCGGCGCCGCCCTGGTGATGGAGGATGTTCTGCTGTTGAACGAAGACGACGTCGTATTTGTGAGCGCGCCCAAGGCGGAAGGCGTCTTCAACATCGCCGGCCTGGCGCGGGGCGAAGTCGTGCCTAGCGACGTCGTACTGACCGGTGTCACCGCCCGTATCATCCGGGATGTTGACGGTGCGTTCAGTTTTGGTTTCGGCGGCGCGGAAACGGATGAAGACGCCATCAATGCGGGTGGGGATATCTTTGCGGAACTCCTGGCCGCAAGCACGTCAGATGAAGGTCCGTCCAAAAGGCACCGCCTGCTGCTGAACGATGCCTCGTTGTTATACCTCGACCGCCAGTCAAATCGCATCTGGCGCGCCTCGGATGTCGACCTCAGCTTTTGGAACACCGACCTAGGCATGCATGCGCAGACCAGCGCGACGGTGTCGGGCGGGCAGTTTGGCGACATGACGCTGGTGATTGCCGGTCATCGGGTGGATGGCGGCGATGTTTTCATGTCCGCCAAGGTTGAACGCGCCGCGCCGGGCGACATCGCGGCGCAGATCAGCGCGCTGGACTGGTTGGCGGCGTTCGACGCCCCGGTCAGCGCTGAAATGGATATCGGGATCAATGCTGCGGGCGACTTGCTGAGCCTCAGCGGTGAAATGCTGGCGGGTGAAGGCGTCATTCAGATCGCGCAAGACGTGGTGGAGCCGCTGAGCGCCGCAACCCTGAAGTTCGAATTCGATCCGGGCAGCAGCCGTTTTCTGGTGTCCGAAGTCGATATTCTGTCAGACCGCGCATCTGCCTACGGGCAGGGTTTTGTCGAAGTCACGCGCACGCCGGATGGCGAGGTGCGCGACGTCATCGCTCAATTGGACCTGACCGACCTGAACGTGGCGGCACCAGAGGCGCTGGACGCCCCTCTGAGCTATCAGCGTGGGCGCGTCACCGGCCGTGTGACCATCGAACCTTTCGGAATTGAGATTGGCGAGCTGCGGCTTGAAAAGGACGCGCTCGCGATCAACGCCGCCGGCCAGATCACGTTGGAGGGTGACGCTCTGGCCGCCGATCTGACGATGGATGGCGGGGGCCTGACGGTGCAGGACCTGTTGGCCCATTGGCCCCGCCAGGCCGCGCCAGGCGCCCGTGAATGGATGCTGGCGAATATGGAAACGGCGGATGTCACCGATTTCGACGCCATCGTGCGCCTCGGGGGCGAGGCTGAGGAAGTGAAGTTCGACTTTTCCTTCATCAACGCCAAGGGTCATTACCTGCGCCCCATGCCGCCGATCACCGGCGGGGCTGGCGCCGGGCAGGTTGATCTGAAACGCTTTGCCCTCGCCGTTGACGATGGTGTGGTGACGCCCGAAGGCGGCGGGCCGCTAAATGTTGCGGGATCCACCTTTGTGATCGCCGACCTCGGTCACCCCGCAAGCCCTGCAGACATCGACCTGATCGTCAATGGAACGTTGGAGGATGCGCTTGCCATCGTCGACCATCCGCCGCTTGGGTTCATCTCAAAACTAGGCGTGCCGCTGGATGGTCTGACAGGGGATGTTCGGGTCAAGACGTATGTCTATCTACCTCTTCTCGAGGCTCTGCTTCTTGAAGACGTAGAGGCGGACGCATCCGCCATCGTCACCAATCTCCGCGCGCCGGTTGAACTGCTTGATACCGTGGCGACATCAAAATCCGTGGTGCTGGAGGCGAGCACCAAAGGCTTCTCGTTGAATGGCAAGGTCACTTTGAACGGAGTGCTGGCGGATGTGACCTGGGCTGAGGTTTTCGCCACCGGTGCCCGTGACGTGACCATCGCGGCGTCGATTTCGCCTGAACAGCTGGTCAATTTCGGGGTGCCTGCGCCCTGGCTCGAAGAAGGCGTCGCCGGCGCCACCGCCAGCGTAAGCTTTGCCGATATCGGCCCCCGGATCGCCTTTGCTGCTGATCTGACCAAAGCCGGCCTGAAGATTGAAGAAATCGCTTGGCGCAAGCCGGCCGGCGACGACGCCAGTCTGGAAGGTGTGCTGGTGATTGATGGCGAAGGCCTGCGGTCGCCGAATTACGAACTCTTGTCCTCTGACCTGAGGGTGAACGGCAATTTCGCGCTGACGCCCGATGGCGATCTGAAACGGTTCCGCTTTAAGCGCCTTCAATATCGTGGCGCCGCCGACGTGGAACTGCGCGGCGTTGTCGAAGATGGCGGGCTGTCGATCAATGTCAAAGGCGCGCTCTTGGATCTGACGCGGTTCGACGATCTGATTGCGGGCGATCACGACGCGCCAAAAACGGACGAAGCGCGCACAGAGACACCATTGCGGGTGCGGTTCGATCTTGACCGTTTGGTGTTGCGCGAAAATCTGTCGGTCACGCAGGCGAACGGCGCGCTGAACCTGTCGCTTGGGGGCGATATCACGGGGCGCGCATCGGGTCTGGTGGGTGGCGTGGCGCCTATGGATATCCGCCTGCGCAATGGCAAGAGCCGCGGCGAGGCGGTGATCGAATCGCCAAACGCGGGCGAATTGCTGCGCGAGGTGGGGTTTTTCGAAGATGGTGCAGGGGGCGACCTGCGTGTCGTAGCGAATATCGATGGGGCGTCTGATCTGCGCTTTAGCGGCGATCTGAAGGTCGAGGACATCGTGATCCACGAAGACGCCAAGCTGCAGACGCTTTTGCGGGGCGCCGACCTTGCCGCGCTGCAGGACAAGATGCGCACCGACGGGATCGTCTTTAACCGCATCACTGCACCCTTCCGGTTTGAAGAGGGCAAGCTGGCGGTGGATGAAGCCGTGGCCAAAGGGCCGTCAATCGGCGTGAACATCACCGGCGAATACGATGTTGAGCAGGACACGCTGGACTTGAACGGCGTGTTCACACCGCTCTACGGGCTTAACAGCCTGGTCGGCAAAATCCCGCTTTTGGGAACAGTCCTCACAGGTGGTGACGGGCAGGGCTTGTTCGCCTTCACCTTCGCCGTGAAAGGCCCCTCCGCAGACCCGGGGATCAGCGTAAATCCCTTGTCAGTGTTGACGCCCGGCATTCTGCGCCGCGTCTTCACGCTGAATGGCGAAGGGCAGTCATCCAGCCTCGAAGGCGTCGAAACCTTGCAGGAGGGCGACCGCTGACAGCCGCCCCGGCCTGATCAGCCAATCTCAGCCAGCGCGTGACGCTTTTTGCCGGCGGACAGTTTCAGCGGGCCATCTGCGAAATCAGCCACGCCAAACATACGTCCCGCATCTGTCATCGCCTGATCATTGACCTTCGCGCCGCCTTCCTGGATTAGGCGCTTCGCCTCTTTCCCGGACGCGGCCAGACCCGATTTGACGAACAGCTGCGCCGCTGACACGCCATCCGCCAGATCGGCGGCGGAAAAGGCGACGCGCGGCAGATCAGCCCCGAGGCCACCCTGTTCAAACGTCTCCTGCGCAGTCTGCGCCGCTGATGCGGCGGCGTCCGCACCGCGGGCCAATGTGGTGACTTCGTCAGCTAGGATCTTCTTGGCCTCATTAAGCTCTGCGCCTTGCAGCGCTTCAAGCCGGGCGATTTCGTCCATCGGCAGTTCGGTGAACAACTTCAGGAACTTGCCCGTATCCGCGTCAGATGTGTTGCGCCAGAACTGCCAGAAATCATAGGCGGGCAGCATGTCTTCGTTCAGCCACACTGCGCCAGAGGCCGATTTGCCCATCTTGGACCCGTCGGATTTGGTCAGCAGCGGCGTGGTGACGCCGAAAACTTCCGCTCTGTTCACACGGCGGGCAAGGTCGATGCCGTTGACGATGTTGCCCCACTGATCCGACCCGCCCATCTGCAGGGCGACGCCCATACGGCGGTTCATCTCCATGAAGTCATAGGCCTGCAGAAGCATGTAGTTGAACTCAAGAAAGCTCAGCGGCTGTTCACGATCCAGCCGCAGCTTGACGCTATCAAAGCTCAGCATCCGGTTTACGCTGAAATGGCGGCCGTAGTCGCGCAGAAACTCAATGTAGTTCAGGTCCGCCAGCCAGTCGGCGTTGTTCGGCATGATGGCGTCCGTCTCACCATCGCCAAAGGTCAAGTATGTCGAAAACACCTGCTTGATCCCATCCATGTTGGACTGGATCTTTTCGGGGGTGATCAACTGGCGCGCTTCGTCCTTGCCGGATGGGTCGCCGATCATCGTCGTGCCGCCGCCCATCAAGGTAACGGGCTTGTGGCCGGTTTTCTGCAGCCAGCGCAGCATCATGATCTGGACGAGGCTTCCGACATGCAGGGACGTCGCCGTGCAGTCAAAGCCGATATAGCCCGGAACAACGCCGGCGAGCAGCCGCTCGTCCAGCCCCTGATAGTCGGTGCAATCCTGGATGAAACCTCGTTCCTCCAGCGTGCGCAGAAAATCAGACTTAGGCTTGTAGGTCATTGTCCCGTCTTTCGGTGGTGTTGCATAAGGGGCTGGCATTATATCGGTTTGCGTAGGAATTGAAGGGCGGCGGATGTCTCAGAACGAAATAGTCGATCCAGTATGGTCGCTGGGCTTGATGTCGGGCACCTCGCTGGACGGGGTGGACGTGGCGCTTTTGTGCACGGACGGGGTTGAGGTGACGGCGTTTGGCCCGGGGGCGGAACAGCCGTATGCGCCAGAAGACGTGGCTGCGATTTCCAAGGTTATGGCAGATCCGATGGCGTATCGCCCGCCAGAAACCTACGATAACAACGCCGTCCTTAAGTCGGCGGCGGCCGAGGTTTTGGCCGCCCATGCCCAGGCCGTCACCGCTCTGTTGTGCCGCACCGGCGTCACGCCTGCGCTGATTGGGTTTCATGGCCAAACCGTCGCCCATGCGCCGGACGAAGGCTGGACATGGCAGGTTGGCGACGGTGCCGCGTTGGCGCGCGTACTTAACCGACCGATCGTTTGGGATTTCCGCTCAGCGGATATGGAGGCGGGGGGCGAGGGCGCGCCGCTCGCCCCGTTCTACCACTGGGCGCTGGCCCGTTACATCGGCGCGTCGGAACCTATTGCCTTTCTGAATATCGGCGGCGTCGCCAATGTCACCTGGGTCGATCCAACGGCTGACGCGCCCGTGGCGGACGGCGCCCTGATCGCCTTTGACACCGGGCCGGGCAATGCGCTGCTGAACGATTGGATGACCCGCCACACAGGCGCAGCAATGGACCGCGACGGCGCCGCAGCCCTCGCCGGGCAGGTGGCGGAAGACGCGCTGCGCGGTGGTAACGCATTGCAAGACTATCTTGCCCGCTCTGCGCCAAAATCATTGGATCGCAATGCCTTTGCCGACGTGGTTCAGGCATTGTCTAAGCTGAATGTGCAAGACGGCGCCGCAACGCTGACGGCCCTGACGGCAAGATGCGTCGCTGCAGCGCTGCCGCATCTGCCTTCTCCCCCCAGCCGGTGGCTGATCAGCGGCGGTGGGCGGCGCAATCCGGTGATGATGGAAATGTTAACCGCTGCGCTGAACGCGCCGGTCGATCCGGTTGAGGCTGTCGGACTGGACGGTGATCTGTTGGAGGCGCAGGCTTTCGCCTATCTCGCCGTTCGATCGTCGCGGGGCCTGCCGCTATCGGCGCCCGGCGTCACGGGGTGCCGGGCTCCGGTGACAGGGGGGCGCGTATCCCCCCCGTCGGTTCTGGACTGACGCGCGGGCTTATTCAATCCCGGCGCGGATTTCGCGCACGCGCTGCTCAACATATCCTTCGACGTTCTGGATCAACGGATCCATGTGATTGTCAAAGAAATGGCTGGCGCCGGGCAGGATGTCATGCGTGATCTCAATGCCCTTTTGGGTCTTCAGCTTTTCAACCAGCTTTTCGACATCATCCATTGGCGCAACGCGGTCTGCGTCGCCATTGATGATCAGACCAGACGACGGGCACGGCGCGAGGAAATTGAAGTCATACATGTTGGCTGGCGGCGCGACTGAGACGAAGCCTGACGCTTCGGGCCGGCGCATCAAAAGCTGCATGCCGATCCAGGCGCCAAAGCTGAAGCCTGCGATGAAGCAGATCTTCGATTCGGGTTTCATCGCCTGCAGGTAGTCCAGCGCTGAGGCGGCGTCGGACAATTCGCCGATGCCCTGATCGAATTCGCCCTGGCTGCGTCCCACGCCACGGAAATTGAACCGCATGACGCTGAAACCCTGGCGGTGAAACGCATAGTGCAGTTCGTAGACCACACGGTTGTTCATCGTTCCGCCAAACTGCGGGTGGGGGTGAAGGATCAGCGCAATGGGCGAATCCTTTTCCTTTTGAGGATGGTAGCGGCCTTCCAGACGGCCATCCGGGCCGGGAAAGATAATTTCAGGCATCACAGAGTCCTTATGATTTATTTTTCCCCAACGCTTCGTTGACTGAATCACTCGGGCAATTTAGAAAATCTCTAAACTAAACATTGAAGCGCAACTCTCGTTAACGGCATGCCAACCCTGCGGTCAACGAATTGCGCGGTTTCGCCGCAGCCCATCGGAAGGTCGAAATGAAGCTCAGCACCAAAGGCCGCTATGCGGTGACCGCACTGGCTGACATCTCGCTTCAGGGTGATGAGGCGCTGGTGTCGCTGGCCGAAGTTTCGGAACGCCAAGACATCTCGCTCGCCTATCTCGAGCAGCTGTTCATGAAGCTGCGCAAGGCCGGCGTCGTCGAAAGCGTGCGCGGACCGGGTGGTGGATACCGGCTGGCGCGCCCTGCGGCCGAGACGCCGATTTCGGACATCATGAGCGCGGTTGACGAAAAACTGAACGCCATGGGCTGCGAGACAGACCTGAAACAGGGCTGCGGCGGGTCGAAGGCCGTGTGCCTGACCCATAACCTTTGGGAACAGCTCAGCAGTCATGTCTATGTCTTCCTGAACCAGACCACTCTGGCCGACGTCGTCAGCGACCGGATGGCCCCATGCCCCGCCGTGCCAGATTTTGCGACGCTGCTGGAAGAGGACGTGGCCCGCGCATGACCCTTGGCGCCAGCCATACCCAACGCGCCTATCTCGATTGGAACGCGTCAGCCCCTCTTCGGCCCGAAGCGCGCGATCACATGATCCGCGCGCTCGACAAAGTGGGCAATCCGTCATCTGTTCACGCCGAAGGGCGCAAGGCCAAGGCCATTGTCGAGCGCGCCCGCGCGCAAGTTGCGGATCTGGCGGGCTGCGACACCGCTGAGGTTGTCTTCACCTCCGGCGCGACCGAGGCGTTGTCGATGGCCATCGGCGGGCGACGCTGGCGGCGCATCCTGACCAGCGGCTATGAACATGACGCCGGCGCCGCCGCCATCGCCAAATCGGGGGCTGAGGTGTTTCACCTGACCGCCAACGTGGATGGCGCACTGAACCTTGATGACGTCGGCGAACATGTACAGGTGGTCGACGGCCTGGATGATGACCAGTGGCTTCTGCCAACTTCATCAGGTCCGCTCTATGGCAAGGAACCCAGCCTTCTGTCGGACAAGAACGATCTTGTCTGCCTGCAGGCGGCCAGTGGCGAAACAGGGGTCTATCACCAGCTGGATCGTCATATGGATTATGCGTCGATGGGCGTGACGGTGATCTGCGATCTGACCCAGGCTGCAGGGCGGCCGGTAAAGGCGGCGACGGGCGGCGATGGCGGCCTGCGCGACCCGTTGGGCGAACATTACCGCGAACATGTCTATACTTGCGGTGTCCTGTCTGCGCACAAGATCGGCGGCCCGAAAGGCGTGGGTGCGATGATCCTGCGCGGTGAACATGGGCTGGACCCGATGGTCATTGGCGGCGGGCAGGAACATGGCCGCCGTTCAGGTACGGAAAACGTCGCCGCCATCGCCGGCTTCGGCGCTGCGGCTGAGGCGGCGAAACGCGACCTTGCCGATGGAACGTGGGACGCGGTCGCTGAACTTAGAAATATTCTAGAAACAACACTTGAAGACGCGGCACCTGACCTACTTATCATAGGGAAAGGCGCACCCAGATTGCCGAATACGTCCTACTTTGCACTGCCGGGATGGCGGGGTGAGACGCAGGTCATGCAGATGGATCTGGCGGGCTTCGCGATCAGCGCAGGTTCGGCCTGTTCGTCGGGCAAGGTGAACAAAGCCAGCCGCGTTTTGCTGGCGATGGGATGTGACGACATCACGGCCTCTAGCGCGGTGCGCGTATCAATCGGGCCGACAACTCAACCGGCGGAGCTGACAGCCTTTGCCGACGCGTGGATTGCCGCTTACAGGCGGTGGAAGGCAAAGGCGGCTTGACTGCCAGCGAGGAGAGCCAGATGGCTTTGGAAGAACAGTTCAGCGCCGACCAAGTCAAAGACGGCGTCGATGCGGAAACGGTCGAAGCGGTTCGCTCGGTTGGCGATAAGTACAAGTATGGCTTTGAGACCGAAGTGGAGATGGAATTCGCCCCCATCGGTCTGAACGAAGACATCGTGCGCCTGATTTCGGAAAAGAATGGCGAGCCGGATTGGATGACCGACTGGCGCCTGTCGGCATTTGCACGCTGGAAAAAGATGCAGGAACCTGAATGGGCGATGGTCGATTACCCTCAGATCGACTTCCAGGACATCTACTATTACGCCCAGCCCGCATCTATGGCGACGGAAAAACCAAAGACGCTGGATGAGGTTGATCCAGAACTTCTCCGCACCTACGAAAAGCTCGGTATTCCCTTGAAAGAGCAGGCCATTTTGGCAGGTGTCGAAGGCGCGGAAGACTATGATCCGTCGCAGCGCAAGGTCGCTGTCGACGCTGTCTTTGATAGCGTCTCGCTCGGCACGACCTTTAAGGAAGAACTAGCCAAAGTAGGCGTGATCTTCTGCCCAATCTCGGAAGCGATCGAAAAGCATCCTGAGTTGGTCAAGAAATACATCGGTTCGGTCGTACCGGTGACCGACAACTTCTACGCTACGCTGAACTCGGCGGTCTTTTCCGATGGGTCTTTCGTCTACGTTCCCCCCGGTGTGCGCTGCCCCATGGAACTTTCGACATATTTCCGCATCAACGCGGAAAACACTGGCCAGTTCGAACGCACGCTGATCATCGCGGACAAGGGATCATACGTTTCCTACCTCGAAGGCTGCACAGCGCCGATGCGCGACACCAACCAGCTGCACGCCGCTGTCGTGGAGCTGGTGCTGCTTGAGGATGCGGAGATCAAGTATTCCACCGTCCAGAACTGGTATCCGGGCGACGAAAACGGCAAGGGCGGTATCTACAACTTCGTCACCAAGCGCGCTGATTGTCGGGGCGACCGGTCGAAAGTGATGTGGACGCAGGTCGAAACTGGCTCTGCCGTCACATGGAAATACCCATCCTGCATTCTGCGCGGGAACGAGAGCCAGGGTGAGTTCTACTCCATCGCCATCGCCAATAACGCCCAGCAGGCGGATACCGGCACCAAGATGGTCCATCTGGGCAAGAACACGAAATCGCGGATCGTTTCCAAAGGCATCAGCGCGGGCAAGGCGCAGAACACCTATCGCGGGCTTGTCTCGATGCACCCGAAGGCGAAGGAAAGCCGGAACTACACTCAGTGCGACAGCCTTCTGATCGGCGACAAATGCGGCGCGCACACGGTTCCCTATATCGAGTGCAAGAACAACTCGTCCCGCGTGGAACATGAGGCGACGACGTCCAAGGTAGACGACGATCAGCTCTTCTACTGCCGGTCGCGCGGCATGGACGAAGAAGAGGCCGTCGCGCTGGTCGTTAACGGGTTCTGCAAGGAAGTGCTGCAGGAACTGCCGATGGAGTTTGCGGTCGAAGCGCAGAAGCTGGTTGCGATATCGCTGGAAGGATCGGTTGGGTGAGGCCACTAGTCCTCAGCACCTTAGTGGTTCTGATCGGGTCAGTTGCGGCTAACGCACGCTCGATAACGGAGGAGTGCAGAAAAAAACTCAACCACTGCGATACTTTGTTGATTGCCGCAATCCACAATTCTTGGGGTTCAATCGCTCTTGAAAGAAATGCCAACGATAACTGTTATCAGCCACTACTTAAGACTTCTTCGGAGAATGTTGGGACTGCAGCTCACTTGTTCCTTCAGTATATCGAGAGAAGCGAGAGGCTGGGCGATGCAACCATCTTGAAAGGGTCGCCCTTTGAAGACGCCGTTAGCTGGGTACAGACTGAGAGCTAACTGCAACGATGATCATCACCACCACCCAATCCATCGAAGGCCGCAAGATCACCGCCTATCACGGCATTGTCGTGGGCGAGGCGATCATGGGCGCCAATGTCGTGCGTGACCTCTTCGCCGGGATCACCGATATCATCGGCGGCCGGTCTGGCGCATATGAGCAAAAGCTGGTCGACGCTCGCGAAGTCGCCTTCAAGGAACTCGAAGAGCGGGCGGCGCGCTTGGGCGCAGACGCCGTCGTCGGCGTTGATCTTGATTATGAAGTGGTCGGCGACAGCATGCTGATGGTTTCGGTATCTGGCACCGCAGTTTCGACGGACGCGGCCTGATGGATTGGCAAGATCACCCAACTGGCGCGAAGGGGGAGTACTATCGGTTAATATCGCTTGAATTTTTCGCAAGCCATAGCGCATGGCTCGTTGGCGCTGTTGGTGTCATCGCTGGTATTTACCTCGGCGCGGCTTGGGGCAGGCCGATGATCGGCAGTCTTGTTGGCGGGTTTGTCGCCTGGGCCGTATCGCAGTTTTTACTGGTCCGTCTGATCAAAAAGCATGACGCTAGGACTGACGCTGCAAAGAACGACGAATATTCGAACCGTTGGTCTGCTGGCGCAGAGTGTTATAAATGATGCGCCACGCCATCATCTACGGCTGCGTTGTCGCTATGGCCGTCTTCTTTGTCGGCTACACCACGGGGATGGGCGGATCGCTTGTCCCGAACCTAGTATTCTCCGCCCTGATGGGCGTATTTGCGGGCGCCATGTTCTTTTTTATCAAACGGATGAACGCCAAGTGATGCGTGGTCGTTTGCACATAGACCTTCGGACTGTTCGGGATGTCTGAGTTAGCGGCTCAAAGGCTGGCTTTCCGAACATCAGCCGTGAGCGCAGATCGTTTGACGCGTGTCGTGGATGTTGGCACCAACCCTTTGGAAGACCCGGCTCATCTGCCGCTGTTGCGTGTGGGAGGCTGCCAGTTGTGGGGGTTTGAACGGCAACCAACAGCGTTTGAAAAGCTGCAGGCGGCGAAGTCTGAGAATGAAACCTACTATGCCTTCGCCGTGTGCGATGGTGGTGACGCTGATCTGAACGTCCATCGCGGCAGCGGCTTCACTTTGTTCAAAATCGACAATAGGGCTGCCGGCTTTTTGGGTTTCCAGCGTCAAACGCAATTGGCGCAGCAAACTGCGATCACGACCAGACGGCTGGATGACATCGAGGATCTACCGCCGTGCGATCTGTTGAAGATCGACATTCAGGGTGGTGAGGTCGAGGTGTTTCATGGCGGTCCAATGGCGCTGCGCGACGCTGTCGCGATCATCCCCAAAGTTCGCTTTTACCGCCTCTACAACCACGAAACGATGTTCGCAGGTATAGATCAGGCGCTGCGATCAATGGGGTTCGCACTGCACAAAATCATGGCGTCCAAGTCTATTCAGGTCCGCCATTCCCGCATGGCCGATGTCAGGCCCCGGCGTATCGGCAGTCAGCTGGTCGACGGCGATGCGGTGTATATTCGCAATACCGAAACGCCCGAAAGGATAAGCGACGATCAGTGGCGCCATCTGGCGATCCTCTCGGACAGCGTGTTTCAGAGCTTTGATCTGATATTGCATTGCCTCGATCACCTGGTCGCCAGAGGCCTGGTTGAGCAAACTGCAATTGACGCCTATGTCGACCTGCTTCCGGGTTCTTTGGTCTTGGCGCAACGCGGATGAACGAAGTCATCGGCATACCCACCCACCGCTGGGGGGAAGAGGAAGAAGCGCTTTTCGTTCGTTTGAAGTGCGTTGATGGTCACGACATTGTCGTGGTCTTTCACAACCGGCCGGATGGTTTGAAATTACCTTTGCCGGTTGTTGATATCTCTGACGAGTGGGTGCGGGAAAAGCGTTTGCGCGCGGTGCCTGATTGGGGCTGGCGGTGCGGCGACTATTTCTACTATGCCCTGCGCGAGGCCGCGCCCGACAAGCGGTTCTACTGGCTGATCGAGCCTGACGTTCACTTTACTGAAGATCCGAACGACTTTTTTGCAGCGGTCGCCGCGGCTGACGACTATGCCCTGGGCATTCAGCCCATGCCCTATGACGCCTACAACGTCTTTACCAAGGGATTGCCAGATATTGATCACTTCAGGGCGATTTTCGCTCTGACGCGACTGTCAGGCAAAGCTTTGGACTGGTTGGTGGGCGAAAGGCAGACCTCCAGAATGGGTCGCCGCCGCGCCCGCCTGCACACCAATGACGAACTGTTCGTTTTCTTCAACTGCGCCAGGAATGATGATCAGACAGTCGGTGATCTGACGGAACTGGCTCCAAACTGGTTCGAAAATGTTCAGTTCGAAAGCGACCCCGACCTTTTGGTGGATGTGTTGCCCGTTTCGGAAGGGGGACGCGTTTATCATCCCGTCAGATCGCGGACCGCCTACTGCGAAGCGATCGCAGCCAGGCTAGCGGCGCCGCCCGCCTTTTTGCCGAAATCGCGAAACTCGCTATCGCGACTTAACGACGAAGAGATCGAAACAATCGTCGATCTTGCGGCGGAACGATTTGAAAAATTGCTGAAAAACATGCGCGGAAGAAGTCCGTAATGACACAGAGGTGCGAAACATGCTCTCCATCAAGAACCTCCAGGTAAAGCTGGAAGAAGAAGACAAACAAATCCTCACAGGTGTGAACCTTGAGATTGAGCCCGGAACCGTTCACGCCATTATGGGCCCGAACGGATCGGGCAAGTCGACCCTGTCCTACGTTCTGTCGGGTCGCGACGGGTACGAAGTCACCGAAGGCGGCGCCACGCTGCTGGGCGACGATATTTTGGAAATGGAGCCGGAAGAGCGTGCTGCGGCGGGCCTGTTCCTCGCCTTCCAGTATCCAGTCGAAATACCCGGTGTGGGCAACATGACCTTCCTGCGCACCGCGCTGAACGCGCAGAAGAAAGCGCGCGGCGAGGCTGAACTGAACGCAGCTGAGTTCCTGAAACTGGTGCGCGCCAAGGCCAAGGACCTGAAGATCGACGCGGATATGCTGAAGCGCCCGGTCAATGTCGGCTTTTCTGGCGGTGAGAAAAAGCGCAACGAAATCCTTCAGATGGCGCTGTTGGAGCCAAAGATGTGCATCCTCGACGAGACGGATTCAGGTCTCGACGTCGATGCGATGAAGCTGGTGTCCGAAGGCGTGAACGCGCTGCGGTCCGAGGGGCGGTCTTTCCTCGTGATCACCCACTATCAGCGCCTGCTGGACCACATCAAACCTGATGTCGTGCACATCATGGCTGACGGCCGCATCATCGAAAGCGGCGGTCCTGAACTGGCGCTGGAAGTTGAAAACAACGGCTATGCCGACCTGTTGGCGAAGGTGGCGTAATGGCGGTTCCTGCAAACGCGCAAACCAGCGCTGAGACGCTTTTGGCCCGCCATGCGGCGCGGGCCAAGGCGTCGGACTGGGCCGAAGCGACCCGCGCCGATGCACGGTCGCGCCTGCTTGCGGCTGGCGCGCCGGGGCGGCGGGATGAGTATTGGAAGTACACCGATCCCACCGCGCTTACCTCGCCCGAGGTGACGAACTGCCAGCCGCTCGCCGTTGAGGAAAACCCGGTTTTCGATGCGATCGACGCGCTGCGACTTGTCTTTATCGATGGCGTTTTCGCCCCGGATCTGTCTGATGATCTGGCGATGGAAAACGTCGAAATTCAGCCCCTCGCCGAGGCGTTGAGCGCGGACATCCACTGGGCGAAGCCGCTCTACGGCGCGTTGGAGGCTGCGGGCCAGTCCCCCGTCGTCCGCCCGCTGGCCGCGCTGAACACCGCAAAGGCCGATGCAGGTTTCGTGATCCGTGCCACTGGCGCCGCGCCGCGCCCGGTGCATCTGCGCTATCGGCATCAGGAAGACCGGTCTGACGTCGTGATCCGCCACCTGATCCGGGTTGAGCCTGGCGCTTCGCTCACCGTTCTGGAAAACGGGCCTGCTGCGTCACGGTTCAACAAGGTGATGGAGATTGACGTCGCAGATGGTGGCGCCTGCCACCATATCCGCGCGCAGGGCAGGGAGCATGACCGCCTGGCGGCCACGCATCTGTTCGCCCGTCTTGGCGCGGAAAGTCTGCTGAAAAGCTTTACGCTGACTGTCAATGGCCGCCTGACGCGGAACGAAGCAGTGATCGAATTCACCGGCGACGATGCCGTCGGCCACATTGCAGGCTGTTCGATCGGCGAAGACAAGTTTCACCATGACGACACCGTCTTCATCACCCATGACGCCGTTGGCTGCGAAAGCCGCCAGGTGTTCAAAAAGGTGCTGCAAGCAGGGGCGCGGGGCGTGTTCCAGGGCAAGATCCTGGTCAAGGAAGGCGCACAGAAGACTGATGGCTACCAGATCAGCCAGGCTTTGCTGCTGGATGACGACAGCGAGTTCAACGCCAAGCCAGAGCTTGAGATCTATGCCGACGACGTCGCCTGCTCGCATGGGTCGACCTGCGGCGCGGTGGATGAAACGGCGCTCTTCTATCTCAGATCCCGCGGCGTGCCGCTGCGCGAGGCGAAGGACATGATGGTGCTGGCCTTTGTCGACGAAGCGGTTCAGGAAATCGAAAGCGATGAACTCGCCGATGAAATCCGTTCCCGCATTGGCCAGTGGTTGGAGCGTCGGTCAACGTCTTGACCGTGCGCGCATCCCTTACCGACCGGGCGTGGCGGGCGTTGACCGCGCCCGGTGCGTCTTTTCGCGAAGAAAATCACGCTGGCCTGACTGAACCGCGGCTGGTGGCCTTCGCCTTTGGCACCAGCCTGTTTTTGACGCTGGGCCGGGTGCTGGCGGAAACCATCAGGCCGGAACTGGCGCTGGGCGAGGATCGCACCGCCTGGTTTGCGGCGACCATCCTGATCGGCTTTTCTTTTGGCGTTCTTGCGCTTTACGCCTTCGCCGCCGTGATCCGCCTGATCTGCCGTCTGTTTCGCGGCGCCGGATCATGGGCGGATACGCGGCTGGCCCTGTTCTGGTCGGGCGCAGCCGCCGGGCCGCTTATCACACTGAGCCACGGGCTAGGCGCCGCCGTCGATGGCCGCAGCCTGGGCGCGCTGATCGGCGGGGCGGTCTGGGTGATCTGGTTCGCCCCGATGTTGGCCGCCGCCCACAGGTTCGACCCGTGGAAGGTCGGCGCTGTTTTGGCCGCGGCCTGCGCTGTTTTTCTTGCGGCACCCAATTTGGGCTAAAAAAGGCAGACGCGCCACTGACTTTCGCTTAAGGCTCAAGGCGTAGCGTGTGAGTGCAGGGTGTTAGTATGTCTCAACAAGGTGATCAGCGTAGGGATCGGTTCGCGGAGCGTCGATATCTGCTCGACGATATTTCCGATGATGATCCGGATCTTCAATCCGGACGCACCTATCTGGACCGGATCTTTGACGCCTACGCCGACATGCGGTCCTCCACGCGTTCTTTCATCGAAACTTGCCCGTCTGAGGCGCGCCTGTTGTTTCTGGCGCTGCTGTCGGATGTGATTTTCTTTTTGGCGCGCTCGATCTCTATGGTCGTGGCGCCGCCGGTTGAGGTGCAGGCGAGCCTGCCAGAATTTGTGGGTCTCGGCGTGATCATCGCCTTCCTGGTGCGCACCTCGCTGTTCTACGCCATCGCGATGGCCGCCACATCCGTATCGCGGCTGTTTGGCGGCAAAGGCGGCTGGTACGAAACGCGCTGCGGCGTTTTCTGGGCTGCGTTGGTGTCTGCGCCGATCGAAGTCGTTGGGGCCATCATGACCGCGTTGGTGGTCTATCTGAGGCCAGATATCGGGTTCCTGAACAATTCCTGGTTTGTTGAGATGCCGTATTTCATCGGCCCCATTGCCTTTGGATTTTTCCTGTCCGCAGGGGTCGCCGAGGCTCAGGGTTTCCGCTACACCTACCGTGTCATGGCGGCGATTGCGATCATCGGGATCGCGCTTCTTTATCTCGTCGCCACGCTGGGAGGCTCCGCGGCAGGGTAATGCTTCAGGAATTGTTTCGCACATTCACCGACAGCTTTGTCGCGCCGCGCAAGGCTGCGCGCAGCATCATTGATCGGGTCGAAGATTTCACGGGTGTTGGCGTTATCTTTGGCCTCAGCTTCACGCTGAACGCTATGATCCTACTGACCAAATCGTCCTATGCGCCCGAGCCGGGTCTGGACGGCGAAATGGCGAGCGGCGCGTTTGCGCTGATCATCAGCAACCTGATCTTCAGCGCCGTGCTGTTCGCGATGCTGTGTGGCATTGTTTATGGTGTCGGGCGCATGTTCGGCGGAACCGGCACCTTGGTGAATGTCTGCGCCGCGCTGGCGTGGCACAGCCTGATCACCGTGGTCTTTTCGCCGTTCCTGTCATTGGCGTCGCTGAGTTCGGACGGTGGCGGCATGATTGGCCCGGTCTTAATCATGCTGTTCGTGATCTGGTTGCTGCTTAACTTCGTGGCTGAGGCGCACCGCTTCACCAGTGTGTGGAAAGTCGCCGCAGTCATGCTCGGATTGCTGTTAATTCCTGCTTTTCTCATGTCGCTGGCCGGCATGAACACTATGTAACGATCATGACTGATTTTGACGTAAACGCCGTCCGCAAGGACTTTCCAATCCTGTCGCGCGATGTGCGGGGCAAACCGTTGGTGTATCTCGATAATGGATCTTCGGCCCAGAAGCCGCAGATCGTGATCGACGCAGTCACCAAGGCCTATTCAGAAGAATACGCGAATGTGCATCGCGGCCTTCATTTCCTGTCCAATCTGGCGACAGACAACTATGAGGGCGTGCGCGCTAAGATCGCGCAGTTCCTCGGCGCCAAGGATGAGAATGAGATCATTTATTCCACCGGGTCGACATTTGGTCTGAACATGGTGGCGTCCAGCTGGCTGAGCCCGCGGATCGAACCGGGCGACGAGATCATCCTGACGATCATGGAGCATCACGCCAACATCATCCCCTGGCATTTCCTGCGGGAACGGCAGGGTGCGGTGCTGAAATGGGTCGATATTGAACCTGACGGATCGCTTGACCCGCAAAAAATCATCGATGCGATCGGTCCGAAGACCAAGATGATCGCGATCAGTCACATGTCCAATGTGACAGGCGCTATTGTCGACATCAAAACCATCGCCCATGCGGCCCGTGAAAAGGGTGTCGCGGTCTGCGTGGATGGCAGCCAGGCGGCTGTTCATATGCCCGTCGACGTTGTTGATCTGGGCGTTGATTTTTACGCCATCACCGGCCACAAACTGTACGGACCGTCAGGGTCTGGCGCGACCTATATCGCCAAGGAACGCCTTGCTGAAATGCGCCCCTTCATGGGCGGCGGCGACATGATCCGCGATGTAGGCAAGGACGTCATAACCTATAACGACCCTCCGCATCTGTTGGAGGCGGGAACGCCCAATATCGTGCAGATGATCGGCCTGGGCGCCGCCATCGAATATATGGAAACGCTTGGTTGGGACGGCATCATGGCGCATGAGGCTGATCTGACGGCGTATGCGGGTGAGCGTCTGCGCGGGGCGAACTGGTTGAATTTGTATGGCGAGGCGCCGGGCAAGGGGGGGATATTTTCCTTCACCATGAGCGGGTCCGCGCATGCGCATGACATCTCAACCATCATCGATCAAAAGGGCGTCGCGGTACGCGCCGGGCATCATTGCGCCCAGCCGCTGATGGAGCATTTTGGCGTCAGCGCTACCTGCCGCGCGTCGTTTGGGCTGTATAATACCCGCGAAGAGGTCGATGAACTGATCGACGCGCTGGAATTGTGTCATGAACTTATGGGTTGATCAGCCCGCTGTTTGATTTCGCGGTGTGAAACCGCGAAATCAGATTGCGCAATATAATGCAAAATATTTTGTAATCAGGTACTTAATTCTGGTTTCACGCGTGAAACTGGGCCGGATTTCATACGTGTCACTCTATTCCTCGGTGGGCTTCAGCCGTAATACGCCCAAAGCCCCCGCCTTTACGTCCTCGCGGTTCATGGACATGGAGATGTATTGACCGCTCCGCCACAGTTCGGCCAGGTCGTCATAGTGGCGCGACATCATATGCCCGCTCTGACCCGTCGCGATGACAAAGACGGACCGGTCCAGATCAGCAAAATCATAGACCGCCCGATACCCTGCCGCATGGACGTTCTGATACGGGTCTGGCCCTGATCCGGCGGTCTTGGCCCTCAGCAGTGTATAGTCGCCGCCAGAGGTTTCGTGTTCGATGTTCACGAACAGATCAAACGGCCACTGGCTGCCCAGTGGCGTGTGTTTCTGGACTGCGCGATGCGCCTCGCCCCAGCGCCAGGACGTGAATTCTTCGCCGTAAGCTTCGGTCAATTCATCCAGCGCATCATCCAGCGCCAGCTTGGAAATTTCAGCGCAGCTTTCTTCGCGCAGGGTCTTGTCCACGTCGCACCAGATGCCGGCACCGCCGACATCGTGAAGGACGCGTTCAACGAAGAGGGGGCGCAAGCCCTCGATTTCCTCGAACAGCTCGCCCAGTTCATCGGCGGCGATCCGTCGGGTGAGCGAGCGCATCCAGGCGGTGAAGATCAGCGGCTCTGGCGCGTGTTCGGTCATCTCGCCGTTCCATTCGCCCATTATCGCCAGCACGGCCTCGCGTCGATCGCCCCGCGGGTCGCCGACTGCCTCGTCCCGCGTCCACCAAAGGTCGCGCGCGGCCAGCGGCAGCACTGACCTGGCCATGCCGCTGACCGCGTCGTTCTGGATTTCGATGAAGCTTTCACGCGTGTGAAACTCCCTCTCATTCAGGCGCTGTTCGACCCGCCTGATCCGATAAGGCGCGGCCCAGTCGAATGAGACATGGTTTGGAAAAGGGGCGTTCGTGACGCGGTTGTTGGCGTTGGCGACGATGCCTGATCTTGGGCGAATGGACCTTGGCATCTCCCACGCCTGACCAAGACCGTCCCAGTCGTTTTCCGGGATCCACCCGAGAGAGGGGATGCGCCCCTGCGACCGGCTTTGCAGCTGGCGGCGTGGCGCGCGGCCAGACAGAACAACGCCCACGCCGCTTTGATCCGCCATCACCACGTTGACCGCGGGGGCAAGCGCATGGCGGCTCGCCTCCAACCCATCCTCGATCGAATTGGCGCGCATGTTGCGCAGCAGGTATTCGATCGACCGATCACCAGCGGTCAGAGCGGTCCAGGACAGGGCGGCGACATGGCCTTCGGGGGTCACCGCGCCAACGTCATAGACGGCTGGCGGCAGGATCGGGCCATGGCGGGACCACTGCAGCGTAACTTCACGCGATGGCGCGCCGTTGATCCGGATTGTTTCGGTGCGCGACTGCAGGTCGGCCCAGCCGTCAGGGGTCAGATACTGGTCGGGATCGTTGGGGTTCAGCTTTTCTATGAAGATGTCCTGGTCATCCATGTTCGCGGCCGTAACGCCCCAGCCATAGGATCGGTTGCGCCCAATCACCACAACCGGCACGCCTGGAATAGTCGCGCCGATCACGCCCTTATCCGGGAATTCGACATGCGCTAGCATCCACAGGCTGGGCGCGCCCAGCCACAGATGCGGGTCAGTCGCCAAGAGAGGCGCGCTAGCCGTCGCGCGGCTGCTGTCCACCGCCCACGCGTTCGATGCGCCAGACCGGCCAGCACGGGGGAAGAACAGGTTCTCCAGTTCCGACGCTTCGGCGCGGCGCTGGCCTTTCGGCAGCTTTAGACCGTCGAAGGCCTTACTGTATGTCGGCAAGGCCATCACCCCATCATCGTGGTAGATCGGAAAGACATCTTCCAGCTTTTCAGGTGGCAACTGGCGCAGCAGCTTGGCCCGCCGAACCTCGCGTTCAGCCGAATCTGTTAGGCGAAGCGCCATGACTTTCAGCGTGGCCAGGCTGTCTGCCGGCGTCCAAGGCGCCAGCCCGTCGCCGAAGAGGAAGAATTCGGGTGCGCCGCGGCCAAGCGCCTCTTCATTAACCTTGCGGATCCACTCGTTCACGCCCGCAGCGTACGCCTCCAGCGCTGCGATGGTTTCGTCGGACTGATTGTGGGCCGACTTTGCTGCGAGGTTATAGAGGTCGAGTGATCGCATCCGGTGATCGATGGGGAAGGCGGCCTCGCCAAACAGCTCTGACAAGCGCCCCTGCGCGCCCCTTCGGGTCAGCTCCATCTGCCAGAGGCGTTCCTGCGCGTGGGCGACGCCAAGAGCGAAAAAGGCGTCCGCTTCGGTGGTCGCATAGATATGGGGGACCGCGTTGGCGTCACGAATGATCTCAACCTCGCCCTCTAGCCCGGCCATCGCGAAATCGGCGGTGTAGTCCGGCTGAGAGCGGATGACCAGGTAGTAGGCCAGCGCCAGCCCACCCGCGGCGAGCGCGGCCAGTCCAGCCAGAAGCCGGGACAGTATGCGAAAGATCGTCCTCACGTCGCGCGGTCTCCGTTAATCAGGCTTGCGCCCTTGACCGACGGGCCGGGCGACGACAATTTGCAGGCCAACTTAGGGCTAAATCCAGACGGAGGAAACATGGCGAAAACGGCATTTATCGGACTGGGCGTGATGGGATACCCGATGGCGGGTCACATGGCCAAGGCAGGGCATGAAGTTACCGTCTATAATCGCACTTTCGCCAAGGCCGAAGCCTGGGCGGCGGAACATGGCGGCGCCGCTGTAAAAACCCCGGCTGAGGCCGCTGCAGGGGCAGATTTCGTCATGTGCTGTGTTGGCAATGACGATGACCTGCGTAGCGTCACGACCGCTTCGGGCGGCGCCTTCGAAGGGATGGAGGCTGGCGCGATCTTTGTCGACCACACCACGGCGTCCGCTGACGTCGCACGGGAACTTGGCGCCGCGGCCAGCAATTTTGGCTTTGTCGACGCCCCGGTGTCGGGCGGGCAGGCGGGTGCTGAGAATGGCGTATTGACCATCATGTGCGGCGGTGATCAGGCGACTTATGACAAGGCCGCGCCGATCATGGACGCCTATGCGCGGTCCCATCGGCTGATGGGCGACACAGGGGCCGGGCAGCTGACCAAGATGGTGAACCAGATCTGTATCGCCGGTCTGTTGCAGGGGCTTTCCGAAGGGGTGAACTTCGCCAAGCAGGCGGGGCTGGATGTGCCTGCGGTGATCGATGTGATCTCAAAAGGCGCGGCTGGGTCCTGGCAGATGGAAAACCGGGCTGTCACTATGGCTGAGGACAAGTTCGATTTTGGTTTCGCAGTGGACTGGATGCGCAAGGACCTGGGCATCTGTCTTGAAGAGGCGAACAACAACAAAGCCCGACTGCCGATGACTGCGATGATCGACCAGTTCTATGGCGAAGTACAGAACATGGGCGGCGGTCGGTGGGATACGTCCTCGCTGATGAAGCGACTGACGCGCTGATGACTTTCAGTCGTGACATCAAGATCGCGCCTTCGATCCTGGCGGCGAATTTTGCGGCCCTCGGCCAGGAAATCCGCGATGTGGAAGATCACGGCGCGGACTGGATTCATGTCGACGTGATGGATGGGCATTTCGTGCCCAACATCTCGCTTGGCCCGGCGATCTGCGCGGCGATCCGCCCGCATATCAAGACGGTGATGGACGTTCACCTGATGATCTCGCCCGCCGATCAGTATCTGGAAGCTTTCGCCAAGGCGGGGGCGGATGTGCTGACTGTGCATGCTGAGGCCGGGCCGCATCTGCACAGGTCGCTGCAGTACATCCGCGACCTAGGCCCAAAAGTTGGCGTGGCGCTGAACCCGGCGACGCCTGCTGACGTGCTGGAGCATGTCCTGGATGAGATCGATCTTGTCTGCGTAATGACGGTCAATCCCGGCTTTGGGGGGCAGAGCTTTATTCCGATGATGGATAAGGTTCGCCGTCTGCGGGACATGATCGGCGACCGGCCCGTGCATATCGAAATTGACGGTGGCGTAACGCCCGAAACTGCCCCGCTTGTTGCGGCCGCTGGGGCGGATGTTCTGGTGGCTGGTTCCGCCGTCTACAAGGGTGCGGATGCAGCGGAGTATGGCCGCCTGATTGCTGAGATCAGGGCGGCGGCGTGTCAAACCGGCTAAGGTTTCACGCGTGAAACCATGCCTAACTGTCTGAAATAATTGATAATCGCATTATATCTCAAGGTATGAAAAATGCTGTTTCGCAGATGGTGGGCGTGGGCGTTGTTCCAATTTTACCTTCCTCCAAGGGGAGGGTTGGATATTTTGGGGACAAAGATGGTGAGGGTCAGCGCAAAATACGGGTGTATTTTGCGCCTTCCAGCGAGGCGCCGACTAGGAGGCCGTCTTGCGCGAAGATCACCAGGATGACCGGGTTTTTGAGAGATGTGGAATCGACGTTGACCGAAGCACCGTCGCCCGGAACGGTGAATTCCGCGTCCGCCCCAAGTTCCCAGCCTGAAGCGTTCTGGAAATTCTCCAGCGCGGATTGCGTCATGAAGAACAGGGCGTGTGAGGTTTTCTGAACGCCGATCTGATAGCCGATAGATGCAGCGGCCACACTGTAGTAGCGGTCGATCACACCGCTGATTTTCAGCGCGCCTTCGCCGTAGGAACCACCGACGATAAAGCCGCCTTTGACGACCTCTGGCATGATCAGGACGCCGTGGGCCTTGGCCGCCAGTTCCTTCGATCCGGGGATGGTCTGATAGAGGGCTTGTTCCGCGAATTTCACGTTTTCCTGTATTTCCTGTGCGCTGTCGGCCGCGGCGACGGTTGCGGTCGCCAGCGGCAGGGCGGTTGCGGCGGCGAAAAGGGCGCGTCTGGTAAGGCTGCTCATCGAAAGTCTCCTGTGCTCTATCGGCATTTGTTCTATCATCATAGCCTAAAGCTCATTCATCTGCGAGGACAGGGATATGAAACCTCACGAAATCGACGCTTCTGTGAACGTTCTTGGCGAAGAATTGAAACCCTGCTCGTTGGACCCTGTAACGGGTTTCTTTCGGAATGGCTGTTGCGACACCAGTGATCAGGATCACGGATCGCACACGATATGCGCCGTCATGACGGCGGAATTTCTGGAATTTTCCAAGGCAAGGGGCAACGACCTGTCGACGCCGCGGCCTGAATTCGGCTTTGCCGGGTTAAAGCCGGGTGATCAGTGGTGCTTGTGTGCCGGTCGTTGGGCCGAAGCGCACGAGGCAAGCAAGGCCCCCAGAGTGCGCCTTTCATCAACCCATCAGCGGGCGCTGGATGTCGCGTCTCTGGATGATCTGCGATCGTGTTCGGCTGATCTGAACTGACGATCAGGAAGCGTCCGCAGGCGGGCCCAGATAGGTCATCACTGCACAGCCCCACTTGAGTGGTCCATTTTAAAAGTTAGTGCATGATTGGCCGTTGGTCCATCGGGATGATGGCC
>CBFHXH010000043.1:0-25971 GCA_965659735.1 uncultured Pikeienuella sp. | reverse complement strand
AGACCTTGGTGCTCGTCGCACCAAAACCGGTGAGTGGCGTTCACGACGCGAGAGCCAAATGGCTACTTGTTACGAGCGATGTTGACGTAACGGCGGGTGGGCCCGATGTACCAGGTGGCCTGAATGTCGCCCGCCGCAACCGCCACGCGCCCGTCCGGCAACCCATCCGGCGCAGGCGCGCCCGCTTCGGCCATCGCATCCGCCCAACCAGCAGAATCGAGGGAGGTTACGGACCAGTCACCCGCCGTTGCGGCAGCGGCGCTTAGGATAAGGGCGGCGGTCAATCTGATCATGGGCTTCTTTGCGTTGGTTCAGGCGCACAACATCTACCAAAGTTCGGATTTCCATCGAAGCCAGAATGCCGCCGAAGCGGTCACATTCGCGACAGCAGGCGCGCTCAACCCGTATATTTTATACTTGAAATATTCAAGCGGATGACTATCGTTTTCTGCAATCAATGATGGAAAGGCGTTACGCGATGAAAACGATCTGCCTCGGTGGCGGCCCAGCTGGCCTCTATTTCGCGATTTCCATGAAGCTGAGAAACCCGGACGCCGAAGTTGTCGTGCTGGAACGGAACAAGGCCGACGACACATTCGGCTGGGGCGTCGTTCTGTCGGATGAAACGCTGGACAACCTCGCGCGCAATGACGCCCAATCAGCGGCCGCAATCCGGGACCATTTTGCCTATTGGGATGATATCGCCGTGCGCCATGCGGGCGCAAACAGGGTGTCGTCGGGCCACGGGTTCTGCGGGATCGGCCGCAAGACGCTCCTCCTCCTCCTGCAGGACCGGGCGCGGGAACTCGGCGTCGACATGCGGTTCGAGACCGAGATCAAATCAGCATCGGAATACCAAAAGGCCTACGACGTCGTCGTCGCCTGCGATGG
The DNA here is from genome assembly GCA_965659735.1 of uncultured Pikeienuella sp. Classification (GTDB taxonomy): domain Bacteria; phylum Pseudomonadota; class Alphaproteobacteria; order Rhodobacterales; family Rhodobacteraceae; genus Pikeienuella. The sequence goes on along the minus strand of CBFHXH010000043.1, from coordinate 25,080 downwards.
GCTGAATTCGAAAACGCGGATGGAATTCGCTGATACCTTCCAGCCCGATGTCGATACGCGCAAACTGCACTTCACCTGGCTTGGCACCCACCAGAAATTCGACGACGCCTTTACATTCATCTTTGAGAAAACGCCAAAGGGCTGGGTCTGGGCGCACGCCTATCAATTCGACGCTGACACCGCGACCTTCATCGTCGAATGCGCGCCGGAAACCTATCAGGCCTATGGGTTTGGCGAGATCAGCCAGCAGGAAAGCATTGCGATCTGCGAAGAGATCTTCAAAGACCATCTTGGCGGCCATGCGCTGATGACCAACGCGAACCACATTCGCGGATCAGCCTGGATGAATTTCCCCCGCGTCCTCTGCCAGAACTGGCGACACGAAAATATCGTGCTGATGGGCGACGCGGCGGCGACGGCGCATTTCTCCATTGGCTCGGGTACCAAACTGGCGCTGGAAAGCGCGATTGTGCTGGCGGATCTGATTGATCAGGAACCGAGCCTCGATGAAGCGTTCCAGAAATATCAGGACGTCAGGCGGCTGGAGGTGCTGCGCCTGCAATCCGCCGCCCGCAATTCGATGGAGTGGTTCGAGGATGTGGAACGTTACCTCGACCTCGATCCGGTGCAGTTCAACTATTCGCTGCTGACCCGATCGCAGCGGATCAGCCACGAAAATCTGCGGATGCGCGACACCAAATGGCTGGAGGATGCGGAACGCTGGTTCCAGGTCCAGTCCGGCGTCAGCGACAACGCCCCGGTCCGCGCACCAATGTTCGCGCCCTATCAGCTGCGCGACATGCGACTGGAAAATCGCGTCGTCGTCTCACCCATGGCGCAGTACAAGGCCAAGGATGGCAAGCCGACGCACTGGCATCTGGTGCATTACGGCGAGCGAGCGAAGGGCGGCGCTGGCCTCGTCTATGTCGAGATGACCTGCGTTTCCGCCGAGGGCCGGATCACCCCCGGCTGCCCCGGTCTCTACGCGCCCGAACATGAAACCGCGTGGAAGACGGTCACGGATTTCGTGCATGAAGAGACGGAGGCGAAGATTTGCGCCCAGATCGGCCATGCAGGGCGCAAGGGATCGACCCAGGTCGGGTGGGAGGAGATGGACGCGCCACTGGCCGAAGGCAACTGGCCACTGCTGAGCGCCTCCGCCATCCCCTGGTCCGATCGGAACCAGACGCCGAAAGCGATGGACCGGGCAGTTATGGACGGGGTGCGCGACCAGTTCGTCGCCTCCACCCAGATGGCCGACCGCGCGGGGTTCGACATGATCGAACTGCACGCGGCGCATGGCTATCTGATCTCCAGCTTCATATCTCCCCTCTCGAACACCCGCGATGACGAATACGGCGGGTCGTTGGAAAACCGCATGCGGTATCCGTTGGAGGTGTTCACCGCCATGCGCGACGCCTGGCCCGCAGGCAAACCCATGTCAGTTCGCATCTCAGCATCCGACTGGGCGGGCGACGATGGCGTGACGCCGGAAGAGGCGGAAAAGATCGCCTCAATGTTCACCGAGGCGGGGGCCGACATCATCGACGTGTCCGCAGGGCAGACCTCAACGCAGGCGAAGCCGGTCTATGGCCGCATGTTCCAGACGCCGTTCTCGGATCGCATCCGGAACGAAACCGTCGCCGCGACCATGGCGGTCGGCAACATTTACGAACCGGACCATGTAAATTCGATCCTCATGGCGGGGCGCGCCGATCTTGTATGTCTGGCCCGCCCGCATCTGGCTGATCCATACTGGACGCTGCGCGCAGGCGCATCGATCGGCGACCGCCAGGCGGTTTGGCCAAAACCATATGAACCGGGCCGCGACCAGGCATGGCGCCTGGCCGAAAGAGCCCAGGAAATCGGGAGGGCATGATGCTCACAGGAAAACGAGCCTTCGTCACCGGCGGCGGCACCGGCATCGGTGCCGCCGTCGCGCTGCAGCTAGCCGAGGCTGGCGCAGACGTCGTCATCACGGGGCGACGTGAGGCGCCGTTGATCGAAACAGCGGCGAAATCGCCAAAGATCGCCTGGCACGTGATGGATGCGTCCGACGAAACCTCCATCGTCGATGCAATCACTGCGGCAGGCGATATCGACATCATGGTCGCCAACGCCGGCATCGCCGATACATCCCCTGTCGCGAAGATCACCATGGATCACTGGCGCAAGGTCTTTGCGACCAACGTGGAAGGCGTCATGGTCTGCACCCGTGAAGCGGTCCGCCAGATGGTTCCGCGTGGATATGGGCGGATCATCATCATCTCCTCCGTCGCGGGTCTGAAGGGCGCGCCCTATATCGGGGCGTATTCGGCGTCGAAACATGCGGTGCTGGGGCTGATGAAATCGGCGGCGGATGAAACCATGACCAAGGGCATAACGGTGAACGCCATCTGCCCCGCCTATGTGCTGACCGAGCTGGTGCAAAAGGGCATCGACAACATCGTCGAAAAGACCGGTGTAACGGCTGAGGAAGCGACTGCGCAGCTCGCCAGCGTCAACCCGTTCAAGCGGCTGATCGAGGTAGACGAGGTCGCCGCCGCCGCAATGTGGTTGTGCGGGCCGGGATCAGGCGCAATCACAGGCCAGGCGATCCCCGTTTCCGGGGGGCAGGTGTGAGTGCGCAGAAAAAGCCAGAGGTGGAAGCGTCGAAAGAGCGTCTGCGCTTATGGCTGCGCCTTCTGTCGGCCCAGCGGTCGATTGAGAATGAGGTGCGCGAACGGCTGAGGGTCGAACATGACACCACCCTGCCCCGTTTCGACGTCATGGCCGCTTTGTATCGATCCGAACAGGGCCTGAAGATGAGCGAGCTGTCAGGTGAGCTGAAAGTGTCGAACGGCAATGTCACCGGCATCGTCGACCGACTGGTGAATGACGGCATGATTATGCGCGCGCCGGTGCCTGGCGACCGCCGCGCGATGCTGGTCCGCCTGACCCAGAAGGGGCGAGAAGTTTTTGGCGGGATGGCCGCCGAACACGAAGGATGGATCAGCGATCTTTTGGGTGGCATCGGGGCAGAAGAAGCCTCAGCGCTCGCTCAGCGGCTCTATGACATTACCACCGAACTGGAAGAGAGGTCCCAATGACCGCAATCGCAGACATCAAGCCGGAACATTTCCTATGCCGGATCGAAGGCCGCGTCGCGATCCTGCAGCTTGACCGCCCCGACCGCAAAAACCCGCTGACCTTCGACAGCTACGCCGAGTTGCGCGACTGGTTCCGCACGCTTGTCTACGCCGATGACGTGGATGCGGTGGTGTTCGCGTCCAATGGCGGGAATTTCTGTTCCGGCGGGGATGTGCACGACATCATCGGCCCACTGGTTGCGATGGACATGAAGGAATTACTGAACTTCACCCGTATGACAGGCGATCTGGTCAAAGCGATGATCGGCTGCAGCAAACCCATCGTCGCCGCCATCGACGGCATCTGCGTCGGCGCCGGCGCAATCATTGCGATGGCGTCGGATATCCGGCTGGGAACGGCAGAGGCGAAGACAGCATTCCTTTTCACCCGCGTCGGGTTGGCGGGCTGCGATATGGGCGCCTGCGCGATGCTGCCCCGGATCATCGGTCAGGGCCGTGCGGCGGACCTGCTGTACACCGGCCGTGCGATGAACGCGGATGAAGGCGAACGGTGGGGCTGGTTCAACCAGCTCCATGGCGCGGATAAGCTTGAGGCGGCGGCGCTGAACTACGCGTCGCGGTTGGTCGCCGGGCCGACATTCGCGCATGGGATCACAAAGACGCAGATCAATCAGGAATGGTCGATGTCGCTGGAGCAGGCGATTGAGGCCGAAGCGCAGGCGCAGGCGATCTGCATGCAGACCCGGGATTTCGAACGGGCGTACAAGGCGTTCGTTGCGAAGGAAAAACCTGTGTTTGAGGGGAATTGATGCAGAGCCTCTCAGCACCCACCGCCCCGGACCTGTTCCGGGGCCTGGATGAGCTGCGAAAGGCCCCGGATCAAGTCCGGGGCGGTTGCAAAGGGAACACATATCTTGCCCGATAAATCCTTCCTCACCTGGCCCTTCTTTGAAGATCGTCACCGCGCACACGCCGCGGCTTTGGAAGAATGGGCGGCGGACAAGCTGGCCCATGTCGACCACGAGGACATCGACGCCTCCTGCGCCTCTCTGGTCGCAGCGATGGGGGCTGACGGGTTCCTGACAAACTCCGCTATCGATCCGGCGGACCCGGACGCAAAGCTCGACGTCCGGACGCTGTGCCTGAGCCGCGAAATCCTCGCGCGCCATGACGGGCTGGCTGATTTCGCATTCGCCATGCAGGGCCTCGGCACTGGCGCGCTGTCACTGTTCGGGACACCTGAGCAAAATGCGGCTTGGCTGCCCAAAACCCGAACAGGCAAGGCGATTTCCGCCTTTGCGCTGACGGAGCCCGGATCAGGTTCAGACGTCGCCGCAATCGCCTCAACCGCTGTCGCGGACGGCAACGGGTTCGTGCTGAACGGCGAGAAAACGTGGATCTCCAACGGCGGCATCGCCGATGTTTACACCGTCTTCGCCCGCACCGGCGATGCGCCGGGCGCGAAGGGGCTGAGCGCCTTTATCCTGCCCGCCGATACGCCGGGGCTGGAGATTGCAGAGCGGCTCGACACCATCGCGCCTCACCCGCTCGCCACGCTGAAATTCAACGATGTCCGCCTGCCCGGCGATGCGCTGATCGGCCAGACGGGCGAAGGGTTCAAGATCGCGATGAGCGTGCTCGACGTCTTCCGATCAACAGTCGCCGCCGCCGCTTTGGGGTTTGCGCGCCGGGCGCTAGATGAAAGCCTCGCGCGTGTCTCGACCCGCAAGGTGCAGGGGCAATCGCTGTTCGATCTGCAGATGGTGCAGGCGCATATCGCCGAGATGGCGCTGCGGATCGACGCCGCTGCCCTGCTCGTCTATCGCGCCGCATGGATCAAAGATTCCGGCGCCCCAAGGGTCAGCCGCGAGGCGGCGATGGCGAAGCTGTACTCAACCGACGAGGCGCAAAAGGTGATCGACGCCGCAGTTCAGCTGCACGGCGGCGACGGCGTCAGGTCCGGCGCGATGGTGGAGCGGCTCTACCGCGAAATCCGTGCACTCCGCATCTACGAGGGCGCATCAGACGTGCAAAAGGTAATCATCGCAAGAACCACGATGGCGGAGGCTGGCTGATGCTTGGACCAACCGGACATACCGACAGTTTTGCGCGGGACAACCTGCCCCCCGCCGACCAGTGGCCAGAGATCAATCACGAGGTCTACGACTACCCGCCTTACCTGAACGCGGGCGTCGAGTTCACGGACAGGATGGTGGAGCGCGGCTTTGGCGACCACACCGCCCTGATCGGAAATGGGCGGCGGCGCACCTACAAGGAACTGACCGACTGGACCAATCGGCTGGCTCATGCGCTGGTGCAGATCGGCGTGCGACCCGGCGACCGGGTGCTGATTCGGTCGGCTAACAACCCCGCGATGGTCGCGTGTTGGCTGGCGGCGACCAAGGCGGGGGCGGTCGTGGTCAACACCATGCCGATGTTGCGGGCTGGTGAGCTGACCAAGATCATCGACAAAGCCGAGGTAAAATTCGCCCTTTGCGACACCCGCATGATGGACGAACTGGCCACCGCCGCCAAAAGTTCAGAATTTCTGAAATCTGTGATCGGCTTTGACGGCACCGCCAACCACGACGCCGAACTCGACCGGATGGCGCTGCAACAGCCCGTTCGGTTTGAGGCGGTGCGCACCGGCCGGGACGATGTCGCTTTGTTGGGCTTCACCTCTGGCACCACCGGCTCGCCCAAAGCGACCATGCATTTTCATCGCGACCTGCTTATTATCGCGGACGGGTATGCGAAGGAAGTCCTTGGCGTGACGCCGGATGACGTCTTTGTCGGCTCCCCGCCGCTCGCCTTCACCTTTGGGCTTGGCGGGCTGGCGATTTTCCCGCTGCGCTTTGGCGCGGCAGCGACTTTGCTGGAGCAGGCGACGCCGCCCAAGATGGTCGAGATCATCGAAACCTACAAAGCCACCGTCTGTTTCACCGCGCCAACTGCATACCGGGCGATGATGGCGGCGATGGACAAAGGGGCGGATCTTTCCAGCCTTCGCGCCGCGGTGTCCGCAGGCGAAACGCTGCCCGCCCCTATCTATGACGAGTGGATGGAAAAGACCGGCAAGCCCATGCTCGACGGCATCGGCGCGACGGAAATGCTGCACATCTTCGTCACCAACCGCTTCGACGATCACCGCCCCGCCTGCACCGGCAAACCCGTGAAAGGCTATGAGGCGAAGGTGGTCGACGACGACATGAACGACGTTGCAGAAGGCGAAACAGGCCGCCTTGCCGTACGCGGCCCCACCGGGTGCCGCTATCTCGGCGACGACCGCCAGCTGAAATATGTGCGCGACGGCTGGAACATCACCGGCGACAGTTTCTGGCGGGATGAGGATGGGCGGTTCCACTTCGCCGCACGGAACGACGATATGATCATCTCATCCGGCTATAACATCGCCGGGCCGGAGGTTGAGGCCGCCCTTCTGTCCCATGACGACGTTGCCGAATGCGGCGTGGTCGCCGCGCCAGAAGAGGAACGGGGACACATCGTCGAGGCGCATGTGGTTCTGAAGGATGGCGTCGCCCGCGACGACGCCACGGCCAAGCGTCTGCAGGACCACGTCAAGGCAACCATCGCCCCCTACAAATACCCCCGCAGCGTCGTCTTCATCGACGCCCTGCCAAAAACAGAGACCGGGAAAATCCAACGTTTCCGGCTGAGAGAGGGATCATGAACCGCATCATCCACCCCGAAGGCTGGGTGCCCGCCAAGGGTTACGCCAATGGCGTCCTATCCGACAAAGGCACGCTTTATGTCGGCGGCCAGATCGGCTGGACGGCGGATCAAGTCTTTGAGGCGAAGGACTTCCTGGGCCAAGCGGCGCAGACGCTTCGTAACGTACTGGCGGTCGTCGAAGCCGCTGGCGGCAAGGCGGAAGATATCACCCGCCTCACCTGGTACGTCACCGATAAACGCGAATACGTGGCAGCGCAGAAGGAAATGGGCGCGATCTATCGCGAAGTGATGGGCCGCCATTTCCCAGCAATGACGATGGTCGTCGTGTCAGGCCTGGTCGAAGACGACGCGTTAGTAGAGATTGAAGCGGTGGCGGAGATCAGCTGACCCGCCCGCGTCAAAGGGGGGACCGCATGACCGACGAGCTCGATCGCTTCGGCTTTGACTTCACCGACGACCAGCGCGAGGTGCGCGCGATGATGCTGCGCTTCGCCGAGGATCGCCTCGCACCAGGCGCCGCGGCGCGGGACAGGAGCCATGACTACCCGCACGACCTGATCGCTGAGCTCGCCGCGCTTGGCGGCATGGCGATGAAGGCCGCGCCCGCTGATGACGGCCCGGGTCTGGACGCGACCAGCTACGCGCTGGCGGTGGAGGCAATCACCCGTGGCGATGCTTCAGTTGGCGTGGTGATGGTGGCGGGGAACCTGGCCGCCTCCATCCTCGCCCAGAACGCGACGGAGGATCAGCGCGCGCGCTTTGTTCGCCCCCTGGCGCGGGGCGAGCGGGGCGCGGCCTCTTTCGCGCTGACGGAACCCGGTGCGGGGTCCGACGCGGCGAACGTCCAGACACGGGCCGCGCGCGACGGAGAGACCTGGGTCATCGACGGCGCCAAACAGTGGATCACCGGCGCGGCCGGGGCAGAGGTGTTCGTGCTTTTCGCCAAAATGTCCAACATCGCGCCTGACGCCATCACCTGTTTCGTGGTGGAGGCCGGAACGCCCGGTTTCGAACTGGGCCGACGAGAGGACAAGATGGGCCTTCGGTCCTCCGGCACCGCAATGCTGCATTTCGACGGCTGCCGCATCCCTGCAAACAATGTCATAGGCGCACCCGGTCAGGGTCTGGGCGTCGCCCTATCCGCGATCGCCCCCAGCCGAATTGCCATCGCGGCGCAATCCATCGGCATCGCCGAGCGCGCCTTTCAACTGGGCCTCGACTATGCGCAGGATCGCCGCGCATTCGGCCAGCGGATTGCGGATTTTCAGAACAGCCGTTTCGTATTCGCCGACGCCCGTGCGGCGCTGGATCAGGCGTGGCTGTTGATGCTGCGCGCTGCGCGCCTCTTAAACAATGGCGTCGTTATTCGAGGTGAAGCGTCTATGGCCAAGCTGGTTGCCTCTGAAGCATGCGGCAAGGTCGTCGATGCGATGCTGCAACTGCATGGCGGCAACGGATACAGCCAGGACTATGAGATTGAGCGCCTCTATCGCGACGCCCGCGTCATGCGCATCTTTGAAGGAACCAGCGAAATCCAGCGTGAGGTCATTGCACGAGACATTCTGGGGAAGGCTGGCTAACGCCTTTTTCAACGGAACCAGCCGCCAAACCTGCGATCAAAAAATAAAATCCGCCTCGTCCAAAGCAGCAACTTCGACCCCACGCAGCAAGACAACCACATCGTCGCCCGCAAACACCTCAGCGCCAGCACCAGTGTCGCGCAGATGGTTTGCAGTCAGGTCAACAAAGTCCTCAATTTGGCCAACGCGGCTGAGATCGATGCTGTCTATGCCTGTTTTGAAGTTGCGGATCTGATCGCAGTCGACGCGGTTGAAGACGAACTGATCCCGGCCCCCGCCACCAACCAACGCATCAGCGCCTCGGCCGCCAAGCTCAAACGCACGCTCATTGGCGCCGCTCTGCAGTGCGCGGATGAAGTCACCGGTCTGGGCGTCAAAATCGCGGAATTCCAGAAAACGCCCATCGGTCGTCTCGATGATGATGTCCGTGACACGGGATGAGGCGGAATTTGCTGAGGTCAGGTTCACCCCGATGATCTGCGTATCTAGCACGGTCGACCCGACACCCACGATCGACGCCGGAAACCTGATCGTCAGCAGCGTGTTGTTGAATGTCGGGGTTGAAGGCGAACCTACGCCTGAAATGAAACGCAGGTCATTTATTGCGCTGACGGGCAGCGTTGAACGAAAATGGCCAAAGCAATGACTTTCTAAAATTGAAGTTACGCAACCCTCAGAAGGCGCTCTTACCGCCCCCTGATCCTTGGGTCCAGCGCAACGTACTGGCGGTCGTCGAAGCCGCTGGCGGCAAGGCGGAAGATATCACCCGCATTACTTGGTACGTCACAGACAAACGCGAATACGTGGCAGCGCAGAAGGAAATGGGCGCGATCTACCGTTAGGTGATGGGCCGCCATTTCCCCGCGATGACCATGGTTGTGGTCAGTGGGCTGGTCGAGGATGAAGCGCTGGTTGAGATCGAGGCGGAGGCGGAACTCAACGTCTGAGGCAAAGTCGCCTTGGCGTGAAACAAAAAAAGGCGGCCACAACGCTGTAACGGCTTTTTCAATGTCATTTGGCGAGCTTAGCCGAAGATGAAGTCATCTTCGTCGATCGCTGCGGCTTCGATATTTGCAAGGGTCACAATAACACCTTCAGCCGACGAAACCTCTGCCCCTTCAGCGCAACCCTCGATCGTCAGATCGGCGAATGTGGTCACAGTTGCCGAGCCACTGAAGTCCATGACGTCATTGCTGGCGGAGAAGCCGTTGATAACGTCACCATCAGCGCCATCCGCAAAGAGGAAGGTGTCGCTTCCGCCGCCACCTTTGATCTTGTCATCGCCGTCGGAAATCTCATCCTTGCCGCCACCGCCAATCAGCGTGTCTGCGACGTCGACGCCACCCTGGCCTTTGATCTTGTCGTTGTCGAGACCGCCGAACAGCTCATCCCCGCCACCGTTTCCAAGGATGACATCGTCGCCTTCGTCGCCATTGACCACGTCACGGCCTGGCCGCGGGTCAGTTCGTTGCCCAAACCGCCAGACAGTTCATCGCCTTTTCCGCCGCCATTCAGCGTGTCGTCACCTTCGCCGCCAAGAACGGTGTCAGCGCCGTCGCCAGCGAAGACGCGGTCGTTTCCAAGGCCGGCGTCAAACTCTTCGTCACGACCGCGCCCACGCAATACATCGTCGCCGTCTGTGCCTGTTACACCAAATGTCGGGCGACTACCGCCATTGCCGCTGCCGCCTTCGTTGTCTTCGCCGCCATCTTCATCGTCTTCGTCGTCGTCATCATCATCGTCGGGATCTTCGTCATCGTCATCTGACGACTCTTCGAGGTTCGCATTGATGAACTCTTCCAGTGTGCCCGCGTCGAGCGCCGCCAAAGCTTCATCTAGATCAATTTCGACGCCTGTCAGGATCAGTTCATCTTAGCCATGGCAGAGGCGAAACTGCCCTACCTCTGCATCGTCTTCAGAAAGCAGGTCTTCGCCCTTCACCAGATACTGCAGATCTGCAATGACGCCACCCAGTTCAAAGTCCGAAATCACACCTCGGATGCGCTCATCGCCGGACGATACCGGATCGTCATCAAGAATAGCAGCTATCGCCGCTTCGACTTCTTCTATCGAAACCGTATTGGTCAGACGCATGGCTCACTCCCATTTACACTACCGACCTACCGCCCGACTTGGTCATTTATTGGGCAAATTCCCTCACCTCCCCCTGATCCGTGGGTCCAGCGCGTCGCGCAGGCCATCGCCCATATAATTCACGCTCAGCACTGTCAGGGAAATCGCCAGACCGGGCCACAACACACGGCTGGGATACTGTTCAAGAAACACCACCCCATCATAAACCAGTCGCCCCCAGGTCGGAAAATCAGATGGGAAGCCAAGGCCGAGGAACGAGAGCGCGCTTTCCGTGATGATCGCCGACGCGATGCCCAGCGTCGCCGACACCATGATCGGGGAAAGGATATTGGGAAAGATGTGGCGCGAAATGATCCGCCGTTCCCCGGTGCCGATGGATTTCGCCGCCAGCACGAACTCACGTTCCTTCAGCGCCAGCACGTCGCCGCGCACGATGCGGGCGGTCTGCATCCAGCTGGTGATGCCGATGACAAAGACGACAAGGATGAAGATCCCGGTTTCGGGCCCGAAATTCTTCCTCAGCGTTTCGCGGAACAGCATGATGATGACCAGCAGCAGCGGCAGCAAAGGCAGTGCGAGGAAAAGGTCGGTGAACCGCATCAGCGGGCCATCCAGACGTTTAAAATAGCCCGCCAGCACGCCGATCAGCGCGCCGATCACAAGGCTCAGCAGCATTGCAGTGACGCCAACCGCCATCGATACGCGCCCGCCGGACAACACCTGCGCAAATGTATCGCGGCCCAGCTGATCGGTGCCCATCGGGTGGGTCCAGCTTGGCCCCTGGTTCTTGGCCCTGATGTCGATATAGCTGGGGTCAATCGTGTGAAAGAACGGCCCGATCAAAACAGCGATCACGATCAGCATGAAGATTATCGTGCCGACCATGGCGCCGCGATGGGTCGAATATTGCGACCAGACATCACCCCACATCGATCGGTGTTCGCCAATCGCCTCGCCAGCGGAATTGTCGTTCGTGTTGGCTGTGGCGTCAGTCATAGCGAATCCTCGGATCCATGATGGCGTACAAGATGTCGGCGATCAGGTTGCAGAACACGATCAGGACCGCGAAGATGAAGGTCAGCGTCTGAACCAGCGGAATGTCAGCGCCCTGAATGCCCAGGATCAGCAGCTGGCCCAGACCGTTCACCTTGAAGATCTGTTCCGTGATGATGGCGCCACCAAAGACCTGTGGGATCAACAGCGCAATCACCGTGATCACCGGGATGAGAGAGTTGCGAAGGACGTGGATCAGCAGAACCGCGCGTTCCTTCAACCCCTTGGCGCGGGCGGTGCGCACATAGTCCTGGGATAGGTTATCCAGCATTGATGCGCGCATGAAGCGGCTGATCTGGCTGGCGTTGAAGAGGCCAAGAACCATCACCGGCATGATCATCTGTTTGACCTGATACCAGAAACTTTCCAGATCGGTGACCTCATGCGTCGTGTCATAGATCGACGGCAGCCAGCCCAGATAGACCGAAAAGATCACGATCAGCACCGTGCCAGTCAGGAAGGTCGGCACCGAAAAGCCAACCATGGAAATGAATGTGCCGGCCTGATCAAACCAGGAATAATGCTTGTAGGCGGACACCACGCCCAGCGGCACGGCAATCAGGATGCCGACGACAAAGGCCATGCCGACGACCCAAAGGGTCTGGGGCGTGCGCTCAACGATCAGGTCAACCACCGGGCTGCGCGTCGCCCATGACCGCACGCGCAGGCGATCCGGGTTTTCCGCAACCCAGCCCCATTCGGCCATGATGTTCAGCGGCTCGTTAATGAAGAACTGATTAAGCCAGAGGAGGTACCGCACATGGATCGGTTCGTCCAAACCAAGGCTGATGCGGATCTTTTCGCGCACCTCGGGCGTGATCGTCATCGGCAGGTTGCCGGTTGGATCATTGGGCGCGAGGTCGAGCAGAAGAAAGATGATGAAGCTGATCATCAAAAGCGTCGGGATCGCCATCAGCAATCGCCGGATCGTGTAGTTCAGCATGAATGACGCCTCGGGTGATGAGCCTGGGTGTGAGAGCGGCGCGGACGCCGCCCTCGATTTTCAGATCAGTTCAGATCACTCAGCGCGCGACCAGTCGGCCACGTTCCAAAGCTCACTGTCCCAGGTGTTCAGCTTGACGCCAGCAAGGGTGTTGGCGTGCGCAGACACGCGACCACGGTGGATCAGCGGGATCATTGCGCCTTCCTGCATCAGCATATCGTTCATTTCTTTCACGATCGCTGCGCGGGCGTCGAGGCCTGCGGTGCCGGCCAGTTTCGAAGCCAGGGCGTCATAAGCCTCGGTGCAGTAGCGCGGCATGTTCGAGCCCAGCCAGTTGTTGCTCGGGTTCGGGATTTCCTTGCAGGTCCAGTTGCCCATGTAGGCTTCCGGATCTGTGCCGTTGAAGATGTTGGTGTACATCTCGATGTCGGAAAAGAACTTCTGGAAGGTGTCAGGTGACGACTGGTCGCCACCGAAGAAGACAGCCGCGTCGATGTTCTTCAGCTCGGTTTCGACACCGATTTCAGACCACCACTGCTTGACCAGCGCCTGGGTGTCCTGACGGACGGCGTTGGTCGACGTTTGGTAGAGGATCGACAGGCGAACACCGTCTTTTTCGCGCACGCCATCGCCGCCCTTGGCCCAACCGGCCGCATCGAGGATGGAGTTTGCTTTGGAGATGTCCTGCACAAGGCATTCGTCGTTTGCGGTCGACACATACGCCGGCGGGTTCGGAACCACGTTGCAGGTAGCTTTACCAGCCGCGCCGTAACCGATTTCAGCCAGCAGGTTGCGGTCGATCGCCAGGCTCAGCGCCCGGCGGACGTCGGCGTCAACGAGGAACGGGTGCGGGCCGCCTTCGACGGTCGAACGCTTGTCGCCCAGATCGGCGGACGGGTTGGTCATGTTGACCATCAGACGCTCAACGCCCGTACCGAACGCGGACACAACGTTGCCTTTGCCGTCGTCAGCCATGTCGGCCAGGATCTGCGGGTCGATCTGCAGGTTCCAGGCGTAGTCGAACTCGCTGGTCTGAAGAACCGAACGCGCCGCCGCAGCCGCATCGCCGCCACCCTTGAAAGTCAGCGTTGCGAAGGCTGGCTTGGCCGCATCGCGATAGTTCGGGTTGGCTTCCATCGAGATCACGTCATTCGCTTTGAATTCGGTGACGCGGAAGGGGCCGGTGCCGATCGGGCCAAAGTTTTCAGCAGTACAGTTAGGCGCCTCGGCGCCTTTACAGTTAGCGAATTGAGCGGCCTGAATGATCGGGCTTTCACCGCCAACAAATGGGCCATACGGGAATGGCTTTGGCTTCCCGAAGGTGACCTTGACTGTCAGGTCGTCAAGCGCTTCGACATTCGTGACGTCATCGAACTTCGACAGCTGCTGACAGCCGCCTGATGGGTCCATGCAGTAATCAGCGGTGAAAACGACGTCATTTGCGGTGAATGGCGTGCCGTCTGACCACAGGATGCCCGGTTTGATTTTCCAGGTGATGGTGGTCAGATCTTCGGAAACGCCACCATTTTCAACGGTGGGGATTTCTTCGACCAGCCACGGCACCATGTTGGCGTTTTCGTCGTAGCGCGCCAGAGGCTCGATCACCATCGAGGCGCTTTCGACGTCTTTTGTGCCGCCCGACAGGAACGGGTTCAGGATCGATGCGGCCTGCCAGTAAATAATGTTGACGTGACCGTCAGAACCACGGGTTTTGTGGCCTGCGGCGAGGGCGGCGGAGGCAGTCATTGCGACCGCTGCGGCGCCCAGTGCGACGTGTTTGAGTTTCACTTTCTAAGTCTCCCTGACTTGGTTGGGGTTTTGCGCGGTAGACCCGCGACTAGGGTTGGTTTTTTCAGATGGCTGAGCTCATCCTCAATTCAGTAGATGACAGACGGCGAAGCGGCCGGGCGCAACCTCGCGCCATTCGGGTTCTTCTTCGCGGCACCGCGCTTCGGCGACCGGGCAGCGCGTACAGAAATTGCAGCCCTTGGGGGGATTGGCGGGGCTGGGCACGTCGCCTTGCAGGATAATCCGCTCACGCTGGGTTTCCTCGACCGTTGGCACGGCGGAAAGCAGCGCCTTGGTGTAGGGGTGTTGCGGGTCATCGAACAGCGCGTCACGCTCCGCCAGTTCAACAACTTTGCCCAGATACATAACCGCCACCCGATCAGCGATGTGTCGGACCATCGACAGATCATGGCTGATGAACAGGTAGGTCAGGCCAAGTTGTTGCTGCAGATCCTCCAGCAGGTTCACCACCTGCGCCTGGATCGACACATCCAGCGCCGCAATCGGCTCGTCGCAGACGATGAACTTAGGGTTCAGGGCAAGCGCGCGGGCGATGCCGATGCGCTGACGTTGACCGCCCGAAAACTCGTGCGGGTATCTGTTGGCGAAATCGGGGTTCATACCAACCTGGCCCAGCAGTTCCTTAACCTTGGCCTGCTTGTCCGCCTTGGACATGTCGGGCCGGTGTTCGTCCAACGGTTCTGCGATGATGTCGCTGACGGTCATGCGCGGGTTCAGACAGGCCTGCGGATCCTGAAAGATCATCTGCATTTCGGGCCGCAGATCGCGCAGCGCCTTGCCATCCAGCGCAGTCACATCCTGGTCATTCAGAACGATGCTGCCGCTCGTCGGATCATAGAGGCGGAGAATCGCCCGACCCGTCGTTGACTTGCCACAACCGCTTTCGCCCACCAGACCCAGCGTTTCGCCGCGCACGATGTCAAAGCTAACCCCATCGACCGCTTTGACCTGCCCGACCTGACGACGAAAGACGCCCTTGAAGACCGGGAAATGCATAGTGAGGTTCTGGACACTGACCAGAACATCTTTGACGCCATCAAGCGGCATTGGCGGCCTCCCCCGTTTCGGAATCCCACCAGCAGGCGACATCATGACCTTCGGCGACCTGCCTGATCTGCGGGTTTTCTTTCAGGCAGCGGTCAAAGGCGTGGGCGCAGCGCGGCGCGAATGGGCAACTGGTCGGCTTAGCGTTCAACGTCGGCGGCGTGCCTGAGATCGACAGCAACCGATCGGGCCGTTCACCTTCCAGCGCCGGGATCGTTTCCATCAGCGCGCGTGTGTAGGGATGGCGGGGGCTACGGAACAGCTCCTTGGTGTCGGCGTGTTCGACAATCTGACCACCATACATCACCATCACGCGGTCCGCGATGCCGGCGACGACGCCCAGATCGTGGGTGATCCAGATGATCCCCATACCCAAATCGCACCTAAGGTCTTTCACCAGTTCAAGAATTTGCGCCTGAATGGTCACATCCAACGCAGTCGTCGGCTCATCCGCGATCAGCACCTTGGGGTCGCACGCCAGCGCGATGGCGATCATCACACGCTGACGCATGCCGCCCGAAAACTGGTGCGGAAAGTCGTTCAGGCGATCAGCGGCGGAAGGAATGCCAACCAGCGTCAGCAGCTCAGCCGCGCGCTTTTTGGCGTCTTTCTTCGACAGTTTCAGGTGTTCGCGCAGCGGCTCCACCAATTGAAACCCAACCGTGAAAACGGGGTTGAGCGAGGTCATCGGATCCTGAAACACAAACCCGATCTCGCCGCCGCGCAGGGCGCGCAATTCGGCGTCGGTCATGTCCAGAACATTGCGGCCCTGAAACAGCACCTCGCCATTCGTGACCTCAGCGGGGGGCATGGGCAGCAGCTTCATCAGCGACATCATGGTCACTGATTTGCCTGACCCACTTTCGCCAACGACGCCCAGCAATTCGCCTTCGCCGATCTTGAAGCTGACGCCGTTCACGGCGTGCACCGCGCCATCGCGAGTGTGGAAAATGGTCTCGAGGTCGTTGACCTCAAGCACCGGCGCGGCTGAGGCCCCTGCTGATCCGTCCATTAATCACCCTGTCACTCCGCGTCTGAGGCGCGGTTTGGAAAAATTGAACAACAGATTGTGCGGCGCGACAAGGCGAAAGTGTCAGATTTGTTAATCACTTTCCGGGGCCATGCGTCGTGCGAGCCTGTCGACCAGCGTGTGAAGGATCACGGCCATGATCGCCAGAACGATCAGCGCAGCGAACATCAGATCAATTTTCGCCCGGCCATTCGCCAACAGCATGAGGTACCCCAGCCCCTGGCTGGCCCCGACCCATTCGCCAATCACAGCCCCGATGGGCGCATAGACCGCGGCCAGACGCAGCCCCGATCCCAGCGACGGCAACGCGGCGGGGATGCGGATCCGCAACATTGTCGACATGCGCGACGCGCCCATGATGCGCGCCTGATCCAGAAATCCCTGCGGCGTCCTCATCAGACCGTCCAGAAAAGCGGATGTGACAGGAAAATAGATGATCAGCACCGCCATCGCGACCTTGGACCAGAGACCATATCCCAGCCACAGCGTCAGTATAGGCGCCAGCGCAAAGACCGGCACCGCCTGGCTAAAGACCAGAAGCGGGCGCATGACTTCGCGCGCGCTGGCGGAGATCGCCAGCTGGATCGCCGTAGCCATGCCCAGCGCCGTGCCGATGGCGATGCCGATCAGCACCTCGGACAGGGTTACAAGCGAATGTTCCGCGATAATCTCATGCGATTTCCACATCGCCGTTGCGACCCGCAGAGGCGAGGGAAGGATGAAATGCGGCAGTCCGGTCACCCAGACGACCACCTGCCAGATGGTCAGACCCAGCAATGCGGCAAGCGCGATGTTTCGCCAGCCCTTCATGCGTCCAGTTCTGCGCTGCATGGGATTCGAGCTGCGCTCGAACTGTCTTCGACGAGGATATTTTCGGGACAAAGATTGTGGGGGACGATCATCATTATCCGCGCCCCAGCAAGCTTCTGTGGAGGCGGCCCTGCGCCTGCAGGGTGTCAGGGTCGTCGATGTCGCGGATTGGCGGGGTTGAAGGGATTTCAGCCTGCTGCAGCCCTTCGCTGGTCATCACGTAGATGCAGGCACCCAACCGGGCGGCTTCGGCCGGATCATGCGTGACCAGCAGGACTGTGCGGCCGGCCAGCAGTTCCGCCGCCAGTTCCTGCATTTCGGCGCGGGTGCGCGCGTCGAGCGCTGAGAACGGTTCGTCCAGAAGGATCAGCGGGCGATCCTCCATCAACGTGCGGGCCAGCGCGATGCGTTGGCGTTCGCCGCCGGACAGTTCGGACGGTTTCTTTTGGGCGTGGTCGGACAGGCCAACCCGGCAAATCAGCGCAAGGGCGCGGTCGCGATCAGCGGCGTCGCCCCTGAGCTGAGCGCCCAGCGTGACATTGTCCAGCACCGTCGCCCAGGGCAGCAGAAGATCCGACTGCGCCATGTAGGCGATGCGCCCTGCAATCGCGGAACCGTCGCTGGCGGCGATATCACCTGTGAACTCGGCCCCGACATCCAATCCTGCGATCAGACGCAGGACAGTCGATTTGCCGACACCGGACGCGCCCAGCAGGCAGGTCCATTCCCCCGGCGCAACGTCCAGCGTCAGGCCGGAAAACAGCGCCCGCGCGCCGATAACCGCCTCACCTGAAAGTCGCACGCCGGGGGCCATGGTCATGCGCCGCTGGCGCCGCTGCGCAGGCCCATATCCCAAAACCCAACTTCAAGCCGCGTTGCACTTTCAAACTTATGGGACAGCGAGGCCCAGCGGGGCGAGGCGGCGAAATCCGGCCCGATGCGGCGGACCATCGCCGCATCGATCATCGCGCCGACCGTTCGGCACATGTCCTGATAGTCATCGAAGCCATAGGTTGCGATCCAGTCGGCGTAATCTTCTGAGGTTTTCTCCGCCGCCAGCCGCGCGCCAATTTCGCCATAGCCCATCACGCAGGGCATCAGCGCCGCCATCAGGTCGAGAAAATCGCCGGAATAGCCCGCCTCAAGGACGTAGCGGGTGTAGGCCATGTTCTCGCGTTCTTCGACCGCATTGAAAAGCTGGTCTTCGGAAATGCCTGCCTCGGCGCAGATGCCGACATGAAGCCGCATTTCCTCATTGACGAGGGCGTTCGCGGTGCCAGCGGCGATCTTCATTTCCTCCAGCGTTTCAGCCTTGGCGATGGCCAACGCCCAGGCGCGGGAGAAATGGACGAGAAACACGTAATCCTGCACGAGATAGTGTAGGAAGGATGATCGTGGCAGCGCGCCGGTCCTCAGCCCTTCGACAAACTGGTGACGGGTGTATTCGGCCCAGGGGCCTGCGGCGGCGTCGCGCCACAGGCCAAAGGCTTTGCCGTAGTCGGGGGTCATTTCACCCCCACTCACTTTGCCGTCACGTCCATGACGATCTTGTCGACCGGGTTGATCGACGGGATCAGGCCCGCGTCTTTCAAGAACGCCTCAAACCGCTCATACCGGCCCGCGTCGACCGCGGCAGGGCGAAGTGCAAAGCGGGGCAGCGTGTCGACCCATGCCTTGGCGTTCAGCTCATCCTGCAGCTCGGAAGACGTGCCTGCAAAAATCTCCCAGCTTTCTTCCGGTTTGTTGATGATGAATTGCGTTGCCAACTCCGTCGCTGCAAGGAAGCGTTCGACCATGTCCACGTTCATCGTGGCGGGATTCGAGACATAGATCAGCTCATCATAGGATGGCAGGCCTTCCTCCTCGACGTAGAAACAACGGCCATCGACGCCGTCAATCTCCATCTGGTTCAGTTCGAAATTCCGGAACGCGCCGATAACGGCGTCAACCTGTTTGGACATCAGGGATGGGCTGAGCGACCAGTTCACGTTGACCAGTTCAATGTCGTCCATGCCAAGGCCGTGGGGAGCCAGCATGGCGCCAAGGATCGCTTCTTCAACGCCAGCAACCGAAAAGCCGACCTTCTTGCCCTTCAGGTCCGCGACTGACTTGATCGGGCCATCTTCCAGAACCAGTAGGCAGTTCAGCGGGGTCGCGACCAGGGTGCCGACGCGGATCAGCGGCAGGTCTTCGTGGATCTGCAGATGCAGCTGTGGCTGATAGGAAATCGCCATATCGGCCTTGCCAGCGGCGACCAGTTTCGGCGGATCAGCGGGATCTGCGGGGGCGATCACCTCAACCTCCAACCCTGCATCGGCGAAGTATCCTTTTTCTTCAGCGATGATGACCGGGCCGTGATCGGGGTTCACGAACCAGTCGAGGATCAGGGTCATCTTGTCGGCGGCGAAGGCCGGGGTGGCCATCAACGCAATCAGCGCTGCGGATAGGAATTTCATCGGATGTCTCCAGTTGTATTCAGTCATTTCCAAAGGCGACAAGAACAATCTCGCCGTCCCAGTGTTTCGAAAGGTTGTCAGCGGCGCGCCAGGCGCGCAGGCCCGAACGGCAGGCCATCACGACGCGTTGGCCCGGCACCGGGCGCGGGCCGGCTTCGGTGAAATCGGCGGCGTTAAAGCGTTCGGCATGAGCGGCGGCGGGTATTGGCGCCTCTGCCTCAGGCCGCATTTCCGCGACGAAATCATCGGCGCGGATGTCTTCGGGCGCGATGAACGCAAAGGCCGTTTCGGGTTCTTCCGCCCAGTCGAACCGGAACCCGCCAAAGGCGAAGGTCTTGGCGTCATATGTCACCAACTGGCCCAAAGGTGCCGGATCAACAGCTAGCAGCACATTCACCGCCATTTGCGCCTGCATCGCGCCAATCGCGCCGACGACTGGGCCAAGAACGCCTGCCGTGGCGCAGTTCTGCACATTATCCGGCATGTCCGCGAACACGGCGCGCAGGCTGGGCGCGCCGCCGCAGAACCCACCGACATAGCCTGACCATTGCAGAGCGGAAGCGCTGATCAGCGGTTTGCCAAGCCGTAGGCAGGTGTCTGAAAGGGTGTAGCTGACCGCGAAGCTGTCAGCGCAATCCAGTACGATGTTCGCGCCCTTCACCATCATTTCTACGTTCGTCGGGTCGAGGCCCATGGCGATGGGATAGATGCTGAGGTCCGGGTTCAAACGACGGGCGAACAGGGCCGCGGCCACAGCCTTTTCCTGACCGACATCCTCCATCTGGAACAGAGTCTGACGGTGAAGGTTTGTTTCATCCACCAGATCATCGTCGACAATCGTGATCCGCCCAACGCCAGCGCCCGCAAGATACTGGATCACTGGCGCGCCCAAACCGCCAGCGCCGATGATCAGCGCATGGGCGGCGGAAAGGCGTTTCTGCCCATCCTCACCAACTTCCGGCAGAATGACCTGGCGGGCGTAACGGCTCATCCGCACGCCACCAACCACTGGCGCATGCGCGCTTCTGGGTCGTCATTCAGGGTTATGTCGGTGACTGCTGAAACGATGTCTGCGCCCGCGTCCAGCGCACCCGGCGCTCGTTCGACCGTCATGCCGCCAATGGCGCAAAGCGGCGTGTCGCCAACGCGCGCCTTCCATTCGGTGACGCGGTCAAGGCCCTGTTCCGTCCACTTCATCTTTTTCAGAATTGTCGGAAAGACCGGGCCGAGGGCGATATATGTCGGATCGAACGACAGGCCGCGTTCCAACTCATCGTCGTCATGCGTGCTGACGCCCAGACGCAGATTGGCGCGGCGAATGGCCGGCATGTCGGCGTCATCAAGATCTTCCTGACCCAGATGGATGAAATCACAACCTTCCTCGATGGCGATTTGCCAATAATCGTTCACCACCAGCGTCGCACCCGCCTTGGCGCACAAATCGCGCGCTACGATGACTTCGGTGCGGGTGTCCGCCTCGCTGCGGTCCTTTGACCTCAGCTGCACCAGTTTGACGCCCAGGGGCAGCGCGCGGGCGACCCATTCAGCGCTGTCGAAGATTGGGTAGAACCGGGGCAAGGTCATAGCAACGCCTTTCCGAAGACCGGCGTCGATGGGGCGGCCATGTCGCGTGGCTCCATCGGGTCACTTTCATGCGCCAGGCGGCCCGCTTCGATGGCCAGCGCGAACGCCGCAGCCATTGCAACCGGGTCACCTGACTTGGCGACGGCGGTATTCAGCAGCACGGCGTCATAGCCAAGCTCCATCGCTTGCGCGGCGTGGCTGGGCACGCCCAATCCGGCGTCAACGACCAGCGGGATGTCCGGGAAATGCGCACGGAGAGATCGGAGGCCATAAATGTTGTTTAGCCCTAAACCACTTCCAATGGGTGAGCCCCAGGGCATCAGCACTTCGCACCCGGCGTCGACCAGTCGCTGGGCCACAGTCAGATCTTCGGTGCAATAGGGAAAGACGTTGAAGCCATCCTTTGACAGTTCCTCCGCCGCGGCGGCGAGGCCGAAGACGTCAGGCTGCAACGTATCGGCGTGGCCGATCACCTCCAGCTTGATCCAGTTGGTTTCAAAGACCTCGCGGGCCATCTGGGCGGTAGTGACAGCCTCTTTCACCGTGTGGCAGCCTGCGGTGTTGGGCAGCACCCGCACGCCTAGGCCCTGGATCAGATTCCAGAAATCCTGCCCCGACCCGTCTGCACCGCCTTCGCGCCGAAGGGATACGGTGGCGACGGCGGCGCAGGATGTTTCGAACGCCTCGGCCAGCACGGCGGGCGACGGGTACAGCGCCGTGCCCAGCATCAGGCTGTTTTCCAGTTCAACCCCGTAGAACGATCTGGCCATTCAGCCCCCCTGCTTTGGCGCGACGACCTCAACCCGGTCGCCATCTTTCAGGACGTAGGCAGCGCGCTGGGCCTTGGCGACAAAGGCTTCGTTGACGGCGGTCGCGATCTTGCCGTCATAGCCAAGTTCAGCCAGGACATCCGCCAGCATCGGGCCGCGCACATCGCGCGCCTCGCCGTTGATCTCAATCTTCATCCATCACCTCTGGCCTCACGCCGTCGAAGAGATAATCCGCCGTCATCCGCGCCACTGCGGGGGCCAGCAGATAGCCGTGCCGAAACAGGCCATTCGCATAAATCACGTTCCCGCGCCGCCGAATGCGGGGCAAGTTGTCGGGAAACGCCGGGCGGGCGTCCACGCCGATTTCCAGCACCTCCGCCTCGCCAAACGCGGGGTGGAGCGCATAGGCCGCATTCAGCAGCTCCATCATTGACCGGGCAGTGATGCGGCTGCGTTCAGACGCCTCGATCATCGTGGCGCCCAGCATGTAGACGCCGTTCCCGCGCGGCACGATGTACAGGGGAAAACGCGGGTGCAGCAGGCGAACCGGGCGCGACAGCATCACATCCGGGCAGCGCAGGATCAGCATTTCGCCCTTCACCCCACGTAGATCGGCCAGCGCATCGCGGGCGGCGAGACCGCGGCAGTCGATCACCTGCGCGTCCGGCGCGGGTGGGGCTGTTTCGACCGTCACGCCAGCTTCAGCCAATTTGGCCTGCAACGCGCCCACGGCGTCGCGCGGGGCGAGGTGTGCTTCTGTCTCAAAGAACAGCGCACCGGCTGTCCGATCGGCCAGATCAGGCTCCAACGCGGCGACGTCGGCAGCGTCCAGCTCGGCAAATCCTGTGGTGCGTCGGGCGAAAAGTTTCAGCTCCCCCCGGTCTCGGCCCAGCGCCACGACGAGAGAGCCTTCGCGCGTCACGCCGCCTGTGTGCCGATCCCACCATGCGGCGGCTTCCGCACCAAGGCGGACGACAGCTTCGTCCGCGCTTTCCCGTTCGCAATGGGGCGCGAGCATGCCGCCAGCCCACCAGGAACAGCCATGCGCCCCCGGCCCACCCGCCGGGTCGTGCAGGCACACCGTGCCACCGCGCGAGACAACCTCAGTCGCGATGGTCAGCCCGCAAACGCCGGCGCCGAGGATGGAAACGTCAACCATCCGCAAGTTTCATTTCTGGCCAAAACTGGTGGAAGTGATGCACAGGCCCGTGCCCCGCCCCGATGGTAAGATCATCGGCCGCCTTGATCGCCTTGGCGAGATAGGCGTGCGCCTCAGCAACCGCCGTTCCCACATCCAACCCCATCGCCAGACCCGCAGTGATGGAGGATGACAGCGTGCAGCCCGTGCCATGCGTATTCTTGGTCGCAATACGGTCAGCCGAATAGACCCGCACACCCAACGCGGTGACAAGATGGTCATGGCACACGGCGCCAGAGGCGTGACCACCCTTCATCAGCACCGCGCCCGGCCCTAGCGCCAGCAACGCTTGGCCCTGTTCGACCAGCGCGCCATCGTCTTCGGTGGCCTCAGCGCTCAGCAATCTGGCGGCTTCGGGCAGGTTGGGGGTCAGCACAGTGGCGCGGGGCAGCAGCCGTTCGATCAGCGCGCCAACGGCGTCGTCCTGCAACAGTGCATCGCCCGATTTGGCGACCATGACCGGGTCCAGCACAATGGGGCCATCATAGCCTGACAAGGCGGCGGCGACTGTTCCGATAATCTCAGGCGTCGCCAGCATGCCGATCTTGATCGCGCCGACATTCAGGTCGGACAGCACCGCCTCGATCTGCGCGGTGATGACGGGCAGGGATACGCCTTCGACCGCCGTGACGGCGCAGGTGTTCTGCGCGGTGATCGCAGTGATGACGCTTGCCCCATAGACGCCAAGCGCGGAGAACGCCTTGAGATCCGCCTGAATCCCCGCGCCGCCCCCGGAATCAGATCCAGCAATCGTCAAAGCAATCGGCGTCACGCGGACCTCCATCAAAAGGGTCGCGTTGCGTGAGAATAAGGGAATAGCGATGCCCGTTTCCTACGCCGGCGTGACCCGGATCAGGTTCGATGGGTCGGCTCTTAACCTCTCAGCCCCTGCGGGCCCCCCAACGGATGCGCTAAATGTAGCGCCAAAGATCGGCAAAGGCAAGGCGCAGCGCGCAGATCAACCGCCGCAACAAGGCTTTGCCGCAGGCGCCATGTCAGTGATGGAAGGCGGGCAATTTAGCCAATTCTGATGATGCACCGTCCCGACCGGGCATGAGACAATCCCAGCACCCGCGATAGTCACCGCGGTTTTTCAAACTGTTGGACTTATACCCAACGCACATTTTTTATCAGATCGGCGGCCCGAACGTTGTCCGGGTCGCCGTATTTAGGGCGCCAGCGCTATTTCACGTAATCCGCGCCAAAGCTCATCAACAGGCGCACGAACTGGGTCCGGTTATCAGCGTCGGTTTTCGCCAGCAGCGATTTGACCTGCGCGTTGATCGTCGCAACAGCGCGCCCGCGTTCGTCCGCAATCTGGGCGTTAGTCAGGCCACGACCCAACAACGCCGCCAGTTCGCATTCGGCCTTGGTAAGCTTATAGACTTGGCGCATCGGATCGATATTCACCTCAACCGGCTGACCGGCGTCCAGGCTGTAAAGGATCGCGCCGCCGAACCCGGTGTCGCCCAACACAGAAAGATTGCCCAGGGGCGCAACCTCAATACACAGGGCCGAGGGGTCAGGCCCAACCTCTATGGTCAGCGCCTCTTTCCGTGGTCTTGCGCCAAACTCGCCGTGGGTCAGCGCATCATCGATCAGACCTCTGGGCCGATCCTGATCGCTGGGCTTGGCCAACCGCAGGACATTGTCATTGTCCAGCTGAAAGACGCCATATTCCCGGCGCTGACGTTCGAATTCCTCGTTCGCCATCATCACAACGCCCTGCGAGTCCATCGCGCAAACGCCAACCTTCAAACGGTCCAGCGCGACCTTCAAACTGTCATGCGCCTGGGTCAGCTGGGCGGTGGGGCGGCCAAGCTCCAACGCTTTGGCTACATGGGGCAGGTATTGGCGCAGTTCCGCTTCCTCCGCCTCGGTGATGGGGCCGTGATCGGCGGAATGCTGCACCGAAAACTGGGCGCGT
>CBFHXH010000042.1:0-26081 GCA_965659735.1 uncultured Pikeienuella sp. | reverse complement strand
TACGCTGAGCGGGGGTGACTGCGCCAGAGGCGATTCAGCCCCGGTGAGGGGTGGTGTGACCACTGTGAAACCGGCAGGGGTTTCACGCGTGAAGCCATTCCTAAGCTACTGATATAAATAATAATTAAGGCTTCCTTAACCTTTGAAAACGCAGGGGTTTCACACATAGCGCGCGTCAGCGCACCAAACAGGCGGAGGGGCGGTGCGCCGGGGTGCGCCCTACTTCCACCTGACCGGCGTGACGTAGACGATGCTGTCGCCAACACTGAACATCACGTCGCCGTCCTGAATGGTGACCTGAACCTGAATCGTCCTGCTCGCCAACTCGCTGAGTTCCTTCGTGGCGGCCTCGGGGATGTTCATGACCTGGAGGTTATCGAACCGGGTCGTGCTGTTCCGGGTCTTGTCCCACCACATCTCTGCCGTCCTGCCATAGCTGTAGAGGACCACCTCACCCGCCTTGCCGCAGGACTGCCGGATCACCTTTTCACCCGGCAGGCCGAGAGCCACCCACAACTCCAACTCCCCACTCAGGCTTTTGCGCCAGATGTCCGGCTCATCATCCGTTGAGATGCCCTTGGTCATCTCCAACTGCTCATGCGCGTTCAGGGCGAAGGCGAGGAGGCGCAGCATCAACCGCTCATCCGTCTCGGAGGGGTGCTTGGCGACGGTCAGTTTATGGGTTTCGTAATAGTGCCGATCCATATCGGTAACAGACAGGTCGACTTTGTAGATGGTGGCTTTCTGCGCCATGAGGGGTCCCCGGGGTTGCGTGGTTGGGGATGCGTAGAGCATCTGGCGGGTTGGGGGAATTGGATAAAGCGGGATGTGAGAGGTTGGGGCTGGCAAAGGGCCGCGCTCAGTCACGTATGGGCATGCGACGCTTTGGTGAGCTGGTGCCTTATGACACCGAGTACATCAGGCCTATCATCCGTGAAGGAACAATAGCCAATCGCGATCCCAATGCTTCAAAGCCTAAGTTCTTTAGAGTTGTGGTCAACGCCGCAGGATACAGTGAAGACTGGATCGAAGGGATGGATGAATATCACAACCCTAATGCCGATATTCCTTTTCCACCCGAACTTCTGGTTAAAGCTTCCCACCATTTCTTGTTGGAAGATGGGCAGGTTGAAACCCGCAAATCAGCAGAGTTCCACCCTCTTGGATCCATAACGAAACATGTGGTGCGCGTCGATGTTCAAGAGTTTTTGTGAGAAATAGGAGACCGGACCCACGTGGTTTTCACTCCTAAAGAGGGAACACTAGATTCCGCTTCTTGAACGGGCTTTGCACTCCTAAAAACATAACGTTGTCACGTGATGAATCACACCTCAGAAATGCACCGCCCGCCCATACGCATCCAGCACCGCCTCGTGCATCATCTCTGACAGCGTCGGGTGCGGGAAGATCGTTTGCATGAGGTCCTCCTCGGTCGTCTCCAACTGGCGGCCCACCACGTAGCCCTGGATCAGCTCCGTCACCTCGGCGCCGACCATGTGGGCGCCCAGCAGCTCCCCTGTCTTGGCGTCGATGACAGTTTTGATCATCCCCTCGGGCTCGCCCAGCGCGATGGCCTTGCCGTTACCGATGAACGGGAATCGGCCGACCTTGATGTCGTGCCCCGCCTCCTTCGCCTGTTCCTCGGTATACCCAACGGACGCGACCTGGGGGTGGCAGTAGGTGCAGCCAGCGATTGAGTTCGGGTCAACCGCGTGAGGTTTCAGCCCGGCGATCATTTCGGCGACCATGACGCCCTCATGGCTGGCCTTGTGCGCCAGCCAGGGTGCGCCGGCGATGTCGCCGATGGCGTAGAGGCCGTCCACCTTGGTGCGGCAGTATTTGTCGGTGACCACATGGGTGCGATCAATCTTCACCCCCAGCGCCTCCAACCCCAGCCCTTCGACATTACCGACGATGCCGACGGCTGAAATGACAGTATCAAAATCGTGCTTTTCAACTTTGCCGCCGGTTTCGATATGGGCGGTCACTTTGCCCTTGCCCCGGTCGAGCTGTTTCACCATGGCCTTTTCCATGATCTTCATGCCCTGCTTGACGAACTGCTTCTTGGCGTGGGTTGAGATTTCCTTGTCCTCCACCGGCAGGACGCGGTCCATCACCTCCACCACCGTCGTGTCGGACCCGAGGGTGTTGTAGAAACTTGCGAATTCAATCCCGATGGCGCCGGACCCCATGACCAGCAGCTTTTTCGGCATGCGCGGCGGCTGGAGGGCATGCTTGTAGGTCCAGACCAGATCTCCATCCGCCTCCAACCCCGGCAGTTCGCGGGCGCGGGCGCCGGTGGCGAGGATGATGTTCTTGGCCGTCAGCTCCTCCGTCCCCTTGTCGGTTTTGACGGAGACTTTGCCGGGGGCGGTGATCGTCGCCTCGCCCATCACGGAGATGACCTTGTTCTTCTTAAAGAGGTGGCCGATGCCCCCCGACAGCTGCTTCGCCACGCCGCGGGACCGGGCGACGACAGCGTCGAGGTCGTAGTTGATGTTGTCGGCGGAGAGGCCAAATTCCTTGGCCCGGTGCATCAGGTGGAACACCTCGGATGACCGCAGCATCGCTTTCGTCGGAATGCAGCCCCAGTTGAGGCAGATGCCACCAAGGTGTTCGCGTTCGACGCAGACAACCTTCAGGCCAAGTTGTGCGGCGCGGATTGCGGCGACATAGCCCCCCGGTCCAGCGCCGATCACAATCACATCGTACGAAGCAGCCATGGGTCAGTCCCCTCTCATCAATTCCATTAAGGGACAGTGATAGGCGAACTTTACCCACGGCGCTACCGCCGTGCAGGTTAGTACGGATAAGGCGGATCGCCTCAGGCGGCGAAGCCGTGTTCCTGCAGATAGGACTGCTCAGCCCCCGTCGTGTGGCGGCCCAGAGCGGCGTTCCGGTAGGGGAAGCGGCCAAACTTGCGGATCACGTCGCGGTGTTCCTTGGCGTATGGCAAATTGTTGCCGCCCGTTTTTGGCATCCGCGTCATGATCAGCCGCACGCAGCGGTCCTGATCCGTGATGCATTCGGAATGCATCAGGGGCAGGTAGAAAAACTGCCGCTCAGGCTCATCGACTTTCAGGTCGTGGCCCAGGCAAATCGCCTTTTTTGCCACCGCCAGCGCCTTCTTGTCAGAACTGAAGGCGGTTTCCGATCTGCGGAACATGTTCCGGGGGAACTGGTCCAAGAGGATCAGCAGCGCCAGCGACTGATCTGGCCGCAGCATCCATTGGTCCATCTTGCCCGCCGCCGCGGCGGTCCAGCTTTGTATAAAGCGGGACCGGATCGTTTCATCCAGGTCCTCGCTTGACTTGTACCATCCCTCTGCACCGACCTCGTCGATCCAGAATGACAGGATGTCTTCC
The DNA here is from genome assembly GCA_965659735.1 of uncultured Pikeienuella sp. Classification (GTDB taxonomy): domain Bacteria; phylum Pseudomonadota; class Alphaproteobacteria; order Rhodobacterales; family Rhodobacteraceae; genus Pikeienuella. Next base: position 22,716 of record CBFHXH010000042.1, on the reverse strand, counting down.
GGTTTAGCCCACATAACTTGCTCCGCACCTAAGCATTTTGCGCCTCATTGCCTTGGACGCCCCCAAAGCGTCCGCGAATTCTCCGATCCGCTCAGATCAGGGCACAATTGGCTGTTAAGAAAGTCAAGTCTTTGTCACTGGTGCGGCGTTTTCACCTTGATCTGGATCCATCTCTTCTTCGGCGACAAGTTGTTCAACCACGTATTCCTGCGCCATGTCCACCGCGACATAGGTTGAACGCGGCGACACAGGTTGGAACGGTGCGGTTTCGTCCACAGGCGTTGCGGCGCGGCGGGTCATTCGCCAAGCGCCGTAAAGGCTTACCGTGCCCATTGTTATCAATACGTAAAGATAGAAAGCCCATGGCCCGAGGTAGGACATCATCTGTCCCACGATCACGGGGCCGCCAATCGCGCCAACTCCGCCAACAAAGACCAGCCCCGCCGCAGCGGCCGCCATATCGTCGTGATCAAGATAATCGTTAGCGTGCGCAATCAGAAGTGAATAAAGCGGATTGACCATGCCGCCGATCAGAAAGGCCATGACAAGGCCAACGGTGAATGAGTCGCCCGCCGCAATCGCGCCAAGACAGGCGGCGCAGGCCGTCGCCGTCACGCCGATGATCAGCAAGCGGCGGTCCATCCGGTCAGACAGCCAACCGATTGGGTACTGCAGGATCATGCCGCCGACATAGATCGAGGCGACGAAGATCGCGATTTCATCCAGGCTGAAGCCAACCTCGGTGCCATAGACCGACGACATGCCAAACAGCGCCGAGAACGCCGCGCCAATCGCAAAGCTGCCAACAAAGCCAAGAGGCGAGACAACGAACAGTTCTTTCAGCGTCATGCCCTTGGTCGCCTGATAGACCGGCGCCGGGCTGACCGACAAAAGAATGGGGGCGAACGAGACTGAGACGAGGACCGAGATCAAGACGAACAAGCCATACCCCGCCGGATCGCCAAAACTGAGGATGCCCTGTGCGGTGACGATGCCCAGCATCTGCACGATGACATAAAGAGACAGCGCCTGCCCCCGGTGTTCATTATCCGACGCATCGTTCAGCCAGCTTTCCGCGACCACATAGACGCAGGAAAAGCAGAACCCGACCAAAAGGCGAAGAAGCGCCCAGGCGATCAGATCCGGCGCCGCCGCATAAAGGATGAACGCGGCTGAGACCATGGAGGCCATGGCTGCAAAGACCCGCACATGGCCAACCCGCCTAATCAATACCGGCGCCATGCGTGACCCGCCCAGAAAACCAACAAAATAGGCCGAAATCACATATGAGAGCAGCGCGGGATCAAAGCCTTCGATATCGCCGCGCACACCCAGCAGCGTGCCCTGCAGGCCGTTGCCGATCATCAACAGCAGCATCCCCAGCAACAGGGCCCACGAACTGCGCAGAACGGTGAACATTGGCACTCTCCATCAGCGGGGTCGGCCCCGTGTACGGCCTGCGTGCCACAAAACGGGCGGGGCAAGCGGTTTGTCAGCGACCTGTCAAAGTCGGTAAATCGTCAGGCGCGCCACAACAGCGAGGCGTCGCCATAGGAATAAAAGCGCATCTTGTTTTTAATTGCATAACGATAAAGCGACCGTATCCGATCAGTCCCCGCAAAGGCGCTGACCAGCATCATCAGCGTCGATCGCGGCAAATGGAAATTGGTGATCAACCCATCGGCCACGCGGAAGCGATAGCCGGGCGTGATGAAAATGTCCGTGTCACCGACCCATGGGTGCACCGCCCCGCTGGTCGCAGCGGTTTCCAACAGGCGCAGCGCCGTGGTGCCGGTGGCAATCACCCTGCCCCCGGCTTTGCGCACCGCGTTTATGGCCTCGCAGGTTTCTTCCCGAACCTCGCCCCATTCGGAATGCATGATGTGATCGTCCGTGTCATCGACCTTCACCGGCAGGAAGGTCCCTGCCCCGACATGCAGCGTCAGACGGGTCGTCTGTACGCCTTTGGCTGACAGGCTGGCCATGACGGCGTCATCGAAATGCAGTGACGCCGTCGGCGCCGCGACGGCCCCTGACCGTTCGGCGAAGATCGTCTGATAATCAGCCTCATCTTCCACATCCGGGCCGCGGCGGGCGGCGATGTAGGGGGGCAGCGGCGGCACGCCAGCGATGGCGACTGCGGCGTCCAGCGCGGCGTCGGCGCAGTCAAATCGGATGTCGATCTGCCCCGCCTCGCCTTTGGCGATGATTTCGCCTGTCAGATCGCCAAAAACACTCTGATCGCCGGACTTCAGACGCTTGCTGGGCTTCGCCAGCGTGCGCCAGGTGTCGGGGGCGAGGCGCTTTATCAGCGTCGCCTCCATCTTCACTTCGCCGCCTTCGCCGCCCGTGTCGTGGCGACGCAGGCCCACCAGGCGCGCAGGAATCACCTTGGTATCATTGAAGACCAGCAGATCGCCTTCGCGCAGTTCTTCCGCCAGCTTTTCGAATACGCTGATGCGCTGCGTCTCGCCGTCGGCCACCAAAAGCCGCGACGCCCGGCGCGGGCGTGCGGGGCGCAGGGCGATCAGATCTTCCGGCAGGTCAAAATCAAAGTCATCGACGCGCATGGGCGGGGGTCCTTTTGTCAGACGCGCCGGATAGAGCCCCGCTTCGCGACTTACAAGGCCTTTTCGTAAATAGCGTGCGCCGCTTCCTGCGTCATCTCGCGCGGGTTGTTCACCAAAAGGCGGGTCTGCTTCATCGCATCTTCAGCCAGCATCTGCATGTGATTGTGATTGACCCCCACTTCGGTCAGGCGGGACTGCATGCCCAGCTCCGGCCCCAAACCTTTGAATTTGTCGATCATGCCAGCTGTCAGCGCAGCGGCGTCGCCCTTCAGATCCGGGAAAATGATCGGCGCGATTTCGGCGTAGAGGTCCTCAGCCTCTGGCGCGTTGAATTCCATCACGTATGGCAGGACAAGCGCGTTCGACAGGCCATGCGGCACGTGGAAATGGCCGCCCAGTGGATAGGCGAGCGCGTGGACGGCGGCGACCGGCGCGTTGGCGAAGGCCATGCCGGCCAGCATCGACCCAAGCAGCATGTCGCTGCGGGCGCCGCGATCATCCGGAGTATGGCAGGCAGTGTGGATCGCGCCGCCCAGCAGGCGCAGCGCCTCCTTCGCCAGACAATCTGAAACGGCGTTCTTCTTGATCTTCGACGTGAACGCCTCAATCGCGTGGACCATCGCATCGATGCCCGTGGCGGCGGTTACGGCCGCAGGCAAGCCAACCGTCAGTTCCGCGTCCAAAATCGCCCAGTCAGGCAATAGCTGAGGCGCAACGACGCCCTTCTTTTCGTTCGTGCCCGTGGTGACGATGGAAATGGGCGTCACCTCTGACCCCGTTCCCGCCGTGGTGGGACACAAAACCAGCGGCAGCCGGTCACCGGTGATCAGGCCTACGCCGTACATCTCGCCAATCGGTTGATCGGTGTTCAGCAGCATCGCGATCAGCTTGGCGGTGTCGAGCGACGATCCCCCGCCGACCGATACAACACCATCGACGCCTTCAGCCCGCGCGGCCTCAACAGCGGCGAGGATCATGGTTTCGGGCGGATCGGCGACGACGTCGTCGAAAATCCACACATCGATCCCTTCGGCCTTCAACCCCGCAAGCGCAGCGTCGGCCAAGCCATGCTCAAGGATCACCTTGTCGGTGATGAATGCGACCTTCTTGCAGAACCGGCGGCCCATGATTTCCCCGACCTTCGACGTTGCGCCAACCTCTGAGATGACGGATCGAGTGGTTTGGAACGTGAATGCGTGCATTGGGGGGCCTCCGGCTGTGATTTGGGCGGAGACTGCGGCAGGCGCGCCGGGATTTCAATTCTTGAGACAGGTGACGCAGAGGGCGGACGCGGCGCGCGACGGATAAACATCCGTCAACATGCGCTGTTCGACAGGTCAGCCAGGCCCAAATGGGCCCGCTCAAAAAATGGGCGCGCCCGACTGGACGCGCCCCTGAATTCCGCGGTGGATGACCCTACTGGTACATCTTCACCGAAATCATCTTGTCCGGATCATCAACGGCGCCATTGGCGGACCGCGACCCTTTCTTGATGTTGTCGACATTCGCCATGCCGTCGATCACGCGGCCAAAGACGGTGTACTGGTTGTTCAGGAAGTGGCCTTCCTCCAGCATGATGAAGAACTGGCTGTTGGCGGAGTTCGGGTTCTGCGAACGGGCCATGCCGACCACGCCGCGGTCAAACGGCAAGCTGGAGAATTCCGCAGGGATGTCGCCATAGCTTGACCCGCCGGTGCCGGCGCGGCGCAGGTTATACCCGTCTTCGGTGTCGCCAAATTCGACATCGCCCGTCTGCGCCATGAAGCCGTCGATCACGCGGTGGAAGACGACGTTGTCGTACTGACCTTCCTGAACCAGCGTCTTGATGCGCTCTACGTGCTTGGGCGCAACGTCGGGCAGCAGTTCAATGACAATGTCGCCAGAGGTGACTGAGATGACGATGGTGTTTTCTGGGTTCGTGACTTCCACGGCTTGCGCCTCCACTGCGCTGAGGGACAGGACTGCGGCGAACACCGCCGAGATTAAGCGCTTGATCATCCTGAGGTCTCCCTGAATTGATAGGATGCGCCAGCAAGGGCGCTGACGGTCGAGGTATGCTGTGCCAGTTGTAGCGTCAACCGACCAATCAAGCCTTTGCAAATTTCCGTTGTAAAGCGTCAGCGACAGACGGCGTCACAAAACTGCTGACGTCGCCGCCCAGCCTGGCGATTTCCTTCACCAGCCGCGATGCAATCGCCTGATGACGCGCTTCGGCCATAAGAAAGACCGTTTCGATTTCGTCGTTTAGCGCACGGTTCATGCCAACCATCTGATATTCATATTCAAAATCAGACACAGCGCGCAGGCCCCGGATGATCACCGATGCGTTGACCGCTTGGGCCCGGGCCATCAGCAGGTCTTCGAACGGTTCGACTTCAACCCGGTGGAAATCTTCCGGACAAAGTTCCTGAATATCGCTACTAAGCAAGGCCACGCGTTCGTCCAGACTGAAAAGCGGACCCTTGTCACGATTGATCGCAACGCCGATCACCAGCTTGTCGACCAGTTTCAAGGCGCGTCTGATCACATCGCCATGGCCAAGCGTCACCGGATCAAAGGTGCCCGGATAAAACCCTATGCGCATGCGCCCCTCCCTTGGGCCTATCGTTGTCAAACTTAAGCAACATTATTGCGAGAGAGCGTCAAGTGCGCTGGGGCGCATAACCTAACGCCGCCCAACCATTGCCAGTGTGGCTTGGCGGGTGGCGCGGCGTCAGTGGCCGCGGATCATGCTTTCCATCGCTTCATTTTCGGCCGTGATTGCATCGATCTTGGCCTTCACAACATCACCAATGGACATAATGCCAACCAAACGTCCGTCTTCGACGACCGGCATGTGGCGAAACCGGCCCTTTGTCATCAAGGACAAAAGCGCATCGCCGTCATCATCCGGCGCGGCGGACACAACCTTGCGCGTCATCGTATCTTTGACCGCCGATGTCAGGCAGGTAGGCCCGCTACTTGCGATCTGGCGCACGATGTCGCGCTCCGAAATAATGCCGGAAATCTCACCGCCAGCGCCCGTGACGACAAGGGCGCCGATCTTTTTCTCAGCCAAGCGTTTTATGACATCGCCAAGCGTCTCGTGCACAGAGATCGTTTCGACGTCGCCGCCGGATTTTTGGGAAAGAAGCCTGTTGACCTTCATTCTGATCCTCCTGTCTTTGTCATTGCACAGAAATTTAGCATAACACGTTTCAGGCGAGTTCCGCTAATTCGCCATCTGGTGGGTTGAGCTAGGGCCAACAATTGGCCGAGGTTTCTTCATGAGAAAAGACACGCGGCGTTGATCGGTAAAAGCTTGGTCTTGCTCTCAACTCACGAAAGTAAGGCGCTGATTTCGCAAAGATAACGATCAGGCAAATCACACCATCTCCATTGCGACGGAGGTGGTGTATAGCTTGACTATTCAGCCGCGACTGAAGACCGGGTGAGCAGTGGCTTCAAATAGTGCCCTGTGTGGCTGCCCTTGGTCAGCGCGACTTCTTCGGGTGTACCGGCTGCGACGATCGTACCGCCGCCATCGCCGCCTTCCGGGCCGACATCGATGATCCAGTCTGCGGTTTTGATGACATCAAGATTGTGTTCGATCACAACCACCGTGTTGCCGGAATCCACCAATTCGTGCAGCACTTCCAACAGCTTGCGCACGTCTTCGAAATGAAGCCCAGTTGTAGGCTCATCGAGGATGTAAAGCGTACGGCCCGTCGCGCGTTTGCTCAGCTCTTTCGACAGCTTGACGCGCTGCGCCTCACCGCCGGACAGCTGGGTCGCCTGCTGGCCGATCTTGATATAGCCAAGGCCAACGCGCTGCAGCGTTTCCATCTTGTCCCGGATCACGGGGATGGCCGCGAAAAATTCGACGCCGTTTTCCACTGTCATATCAAGAACTTCAGCAATAGATTTGCCCTTATACTTGATCTCTAACGTCTCGCGATTGTATCGCGCGCCGTTGCAGGTTTCGCATGTGACGTAGACGTCGGGTAAAAAGTGCATTTCGATCTTGATCAGGCCGTCGCCCTGGCACGCCTCGCACCGCCCGCCTTTGACGTTGAAGCTGAACCGGCCGGGTTTGTAGCCGCGGGCCTTTGCCTCGGGCAGGCCCGCAAACCAGTCGCGGATCGGAGTAAAGGCGCCAGTGTATGTCGCAGGGTTGGATCGCGGCGTGCGGCCAATCGGCGACTGATCAATGTCGATGACCTTGTCGAGATGTTCGAGCCCGACAATTTCTTCACAGGGCGCAGGATTGGCGCGGGCGCCGTTCAGGCGCTGCGCGGCGGTCTTGTAGAGCGTCTCAATCGTCATCGTCGACTTGCCGCCGCCCGACACACCCGTCACGCACGTGAATGTCCCAAGCGGGAAGGTCGCGGTTATGTCCTGAAGGTTATTGCCGGATGCGCCAACGACGGTGATCGACTTGCCGTTCCCTTCCCGGCGGTCGCCGGGGATGGGAATTTCGCGGCGGCCCGCGAGATAGTCGCCAGTGACAGAGGCGTCGTTGGCGATGATCTCAGCCGGCGTGCCTTCGGCGATGATCTGGCCGCCGTGCACCCCGGCGCCAGGACCAATGTCGAGCACATAGTCCGCTTCGCGGATCGCTTCTTCGTCGTGTTCCACCACGATTACGGTGTTGCCCTGATCGCGCAGGTTCTTAAGCGTCAGCAACAGACGGTCATTGTCGCGCTGATGAAGGCCGATCGACGGCTCATCCAACACATAAAGAACGCCCGTAAGGCCCGACCCGATCTGGCTGGCCAGCCGGATGCGCTGGCTTTCGCCGCCAGACAAGGTGCCTGACGACCGGCTGAGCGTCAGGTAGTCGAGCCCCACATTCACCAGAAACCCAAGCCGTTCGCGGATTTCCTTGAGGATCGCACCAGCAATTTCCTGTTTCTGCTTGGATAAAGTGTCGAACACTGTGGCGGCCCAATCGGCAGCCTCTTTGATCGACATCTCGGTCACTTGCCCGATGTGGAGCCCCACGATTTTCACCGCCAGCGCCTGTTCGCGCAGGCGATAGCCGCCGCAATCGGCGCAGGGTCGGTTGGACTGATAGCGTTCAAATTCTTCACGCACCCAGTTCGAATCCGTTTCGCGGTACCTGCGCTCCATATTCGGGATGACGCCTTCGAAGACGCGGTTCACTTCATAGACGCGGCCGCCATCGTCGTAACGGAACTTGATCTTCTGCTCGCCCGATCCTTGCAGCAGGAGTTGCTGGACGAAAGGCGGCAGGTCTTTCCACTTGTCATTCACCGAAAACTCAAACGCGTTGGCGATCGCTTCCAGTGTTTGCTTGTAATAGGGGCTCGGGTTCTTCTGCTTTGACCAGGGCGCGATAGCGCCCGCCATCAAGGACATCGAGACATCCGGGACAACCAGCTTTTCGTCAAAGAACAGCTCTTTGCCCAATCCATCACAGGTCGGACATGCGCCAAAGGGCGCGTTGAACGAAAAGAGGCGTGGCTCAATCTCTGCAATCGTGAAGCCGCTGACCGGGCACGCGAACTTTTCCGAAAACACGGTCTGGACCGGATCACCCTCGCTGGGCGCGGTTTCGATGACGGCGATGCCGTCGGCCAGGCCCAATGCGGTGGAGAAGCTGTCCGCGAGGCGGGTTTCCATCCCTTCGCGAACAACGATGCGGTCGACGACGACATCGATGTTGTGGCGGAATTTCTTGTCCAGCGTAGGCGGCTCTTCCAGCTCATAAAACTCGCCATTCACTTTGACGCGCTGAAAGCCCTGTTTTCTTAACTCAGCGAACTCCTTCTTATACTCACCCTTCCGGTCGCGGATGATCGGGGCGAGAAGATAGGCGCGCATGCCTTCCTCCATAGCCATGACGCGATCAACCATCTCGCTGACCTGCTGCGCTTCGATCGGTTTGCCGGTGGCGGGGGAATACGGTGTGCCGACTCTGGCGAACAAAAGGCGCATGTAGTCATAGATCTCGGTCACCGTGCCGACGGTGGACCGGGGGTTTTTCGACGTTGTTTTCTGTTCGATGGAGATTGCGGGGCTAAGGCCCTCAATATGATCGACATCAGGTTTCTGCATCATCTGCAGGAACTGGCGCGCATAGGCGGACAGCGATTCGACGTATCTGCGTTGCCCTTCGGCATAGATCGTATCAAAGGCGAGCGACGACTTGCCGGACCCCGAAAGCCCTGTAATCACACACAGCTTGTCGCGCGGCAGATCAACATCCACACCTTTGAGGTTGTGTTCCCGCGCGCCGCGGATCGAAAGATATCTCTGGTCAGCCATGCAGGGTCCGTATCATGTTTGGCCAACCCCATGCGAGGGGCGGACGATCTCAAATGACATAGGCTGTCAGCAGGGTTTGAACAGGCGGAACAATACATGAACAAAAATTAATGGTTTCGCAAGGTGGCGCGATCAGTCTCCGGCTCAGATACAGTTTGAAGCAAACGAAGGCTGATGGCGTTCACCCGTCGCTGCGGGTAACGTCGCCGCTAACGGATTCGAGCATGGGAGGCCCGCAGCAATGGCTGGCAGCGTTAACAAAGTGATCATCATCGGCAATCTGGGGCGCGACCCCGAGGTGCGGAATTTCCAGAATGGCGGCAAGGTCTGCAACCTGCGCATTGCAACGTCGGAGAACTGGCGCGACAAGAATTCCGGCGAACGCCGCGAGCGTACCGAATGGCACTCGGTCGCAATCTTTTCGGAACCCCTGGTGCGCGTCGCTGAACAATATCTGCGCAAGGGGTCCAAGGTTTACATCGAAGGCCAGCTTGAAACGCGCAAATGGCAGGACCAGAACGGCCAGGAGAGGTATTCGACCGAAGTCGTCCTGCGCCCGTACCGGTCTGAATTGACCATGCTGGATGGTCGCGGCGAAGGCGGCAGCGGCATGGGCGGCGGCGGTGGCGGCTATGACCAGGGCGGCGGTGGCGGCGGCTATAGCAGCGGCGGCGGTTCACCCTCTGGCGGCGGCGGCCAGGGCGGCGGCTTCAACAATGACCTGGATGACGAAATCCCGTTCTGATTCCTGTGCGTACCCGCCCCCTGCCCCACGACCAGTCTGACGCCGTCATTGTCAACGCAGGCGCGGGGGTCGAACGCCTGATCGAACTGATGCGCCGGCTGCGAGAGCCGGTGCATGGCTGCCCCTGGGACGTGCAGCAGACCTTCAAGACCATCGCGCCCTACACCATCGAGGAAGCCTACGAAGTCGCCGACGCGATTGAGCGGGACGCGATGGATGAATTGCCGGATGAGCTGGGCGATCTGTTATTGCAGGTCGTCTATCACGCCCAGATAGCGGCCGAGGCCGGCGATTTCAGCTGGGACGACGTCGTCAACGCCATCACCGACAAGATGATCCGCCGCCATCCGCATGTGTTCGGCGACTGGGCGAAAGAAGACTTCGTCGCAGGGTCATGGGAAGCGTTGAAGGCTGACGAACGCGCCGCCAAGGGCGAAGTGCGCGACAGCGTGCTCGACGGCGTGCCTGCGGGCCTGCCGGGCATGACCCGCGCCGTGAAGCTTCAAAAACGGGCCGCACGCGTGGGTTTTGATTGGCCTGATATTGACGGCGTTCTGGATAAGATCCGCGAAGAAAGCGCCGAACTGGCCGAGGCGCAGGCCGCAGGCGACGCCGACGCGATTGAGGATGAATACGCTGATCTGCTGTTCGTCATGGCGAACCTTGGCCGCCATCTGAACGTCGATCCCGAAAAGGCGCTGCGCCGGGTCAATGCCAAGTTCGAACGCCGGTTCCGCGCCGTCGAACAAGCGGTCGCTGCATCCGGAAAGCCCTTGTCCAAGGCCACGCTGGAGGAGATGGACGCCCTTTGGGACCAGGCGAAACTGGCTGAAAGAGTCTCTGAAAAACTTCCCTAGTAATTTAATCAGGTATTGACGAAGTAAAATAGTCAGGTATTAGTGCGATCAGATTTTGAACGCACGGAGGCCACCATGTTCGCCCATCTGACCGCATTTGCAGTCGCTGCAACCATCGCCGCACCGGCCCTGTCCGCCGAAGTGAACGTCTATTCCTATCGCCAGCCAGAGCTGATCAAACCGATGACCGACGCGTTCACCACCGACACCAGCATCGATGTGAATGTCGTGTTCCTTAAAAAGGGCATGAACGAGCGGCTGAAAGCCGAAGGCGATCTGTCGCCCGCTGATCTGATCTTCACAGTCGACATCTCGCGTCTGCTCAGCGCGGTGAACGCCGGCCTGACCCAGCCGGTCACCTCCGCCACGCTGGACGGCAACGTGCCGGCCAGTTTCCGCGACAGCAACGATCACTGGTATGGCCTGACGGCGCGCGCGCGGATCGTCTACGCCTCAAAAGATCGCGTGGCCGAGGGCGAAGTGACGACCTATGAAGATCTTGCCTCGGACAAGTGGGCAGGCCGGATCTGCACCCGTTCAGGCACCCATTCCTACACGCTGGGTCTGTTGGGCGCTGTGATCGCCAAGGCCGGGCCCGAGGTGGCGCAAAGCTGGGCCGAAGGCGTTAAAGCGAACCTCGCCCGCAAGCCGCAGGGCAATGACAGGGCGCAGGTCAAGGCGATCTGGGCGGGTGAATGCGATATCGCGATCGGCAACAACTATTACATGGTCGCGATGCTGAATAATGACGAGCAAAAGGAATGGGCTGACGGCGTTCGCATCGAATTCCCAAAATTCGAAGGCGGCGGCACACATATGAACATCTCGGGCGTCGCAATGGCGAAACATGCGCCAAACAAAGAAAACGCGATGAAGCTGATGGAATGGCTGACGTCGGACAAGGCACAGGCGATGTATGCGGAACTGAACGGCGAATACCCAGTCAAACCCGGCGTATCCCCTACCGAACTGGTGAAATCCTTCGGCGACTTCGAAGTTGACGAAACCCCACTGCTGGCGATCGGCAATGCCCGCCCTGCGGCCGTCAAGATCATGGAAACCATCGACTTCGACGGTTGATCATTTCTACCTGTCGAAGATGAAAGGCACGGGCTGGTCCCGCGCCTTTTGCATTGTGGACATCCCATCTTAACGCCGACGCTGCGACGATAGTGCGGCGGGTCTGCGGTTGTCCCCACGGGCGGCCTCGCCTATGACGCATGCGACATTTCCAAGCGGGGGCCCCCATGAGCGCGATCATCGAAATCACAGCACGCGAAATTCTCGACAGCCGGGGCAATCCGACCGTCGAAGTCGACGTTATGCTGGAAGATGGCGCCTTTGGCCGCGCCGCGGTCCCGTCAGGCGCATCCACGGGCGCGCATGAGGCGGTCGAACTGCGCGACGGCGACAAGTCTCGCTACCTTGGCAAAGGCGTAACGCAGGCCGTCGCCGCAGTGAATGGCGAGATTTTCGAAGCGCTGCAGGGCGCAGACGCCACTCGCCAGAACATGATCGACGCCGCGATGATTGAAATGGACGGCACCGCGAATAAATCGCGCATTGGCGCAAACGCAATCCTTGGCGTTAGCCTTGCAGTCGCCAAGGCGGCGGCTGACAGCGTGGGCCTGCACCCCTATCGGTATGTTGGCGGCGCCTCCGCCCGCACCCTGCCCGTTCCGATGATGAACATCATCAACGGTGGCGAGCACGCCGACAACCCGATCGACATCCAGGAATTCATGGTGATGCCGGTGTCCGCGACTTCGATCCGCGACGCCGTGCGCATGGGGTCGGAGATTTTCCACACGCTGAAGAAAGAGCTCAGCGCCGCTGGCCACAACACCAATGTCGGCGACGAAGGTGGCTTTGCGCCGAACATAGGATCAACCACCGAAGCGCTCGATTTCATCATGAAGTCATTAGAAGCGGCCGGTTACCGCCCCGGCGAAGATATCTATCTGGCGCTCGACAGCGCCTCGACCGAATTTTACCGCGACGGCAAATACCACCTCAAGGGCGAAGGCAAGGTGCTGAGCGCGGCTGAGATGACAGAATACTATTCCCGCCTGATCGCGAAATACCCGATCATCTCCATTGAAGATGGCCTTGCGGAAGATGATTGGGAAGGCTGGTCGCTGCTGACTGAACAGCTGGGCGACAAGTGCCAGCTGGTCGGCGACGATCTGTTCGTCACCAACCCTGCCCGGCTGGCTGATGGCATCGCGCGCAGCGTCGGCAACTCCATTCTGGTCAAGGTCAATCAGATCGGCACGCTGACCGAAACGCTTGAGGCGGTGGATATGGCGCACCGCGCATCCTACACCTCGGTCATGTCGCACCGGTCGGGCGAGACGGAAGACTCCACCATCGCCGACCTCGCGGTCGCCACGAATTGCGGCCAGATCAAAACTGGGTCATTGGCGCGGTCGGATCGGTTGGCCAAATACAACCAGCTGATCCGGATTGAAGAAGACCTTGGCGACAGCGCAGTTTACGCGGGCACATCCATCCTGCGCGAGTAAGGAAGCGGGGCGGCGCATGCCGCCCTATTTCCTGTTCACCCGTTTTGACAGCGCTTCGACGCTTTCCAAACGTTCAGAATACCGGTCAACCAGATATTCCACCCGGCCGCGAGTGAGCAGCGTGAATTTCATCAGCTCCTCCATCACATCGACCATACGGTTGTAGAATGGTGACGGCTTCATTCGGTCGTTCTCAAACTCCAGAAACGCTTTCGGCGTCGACGCCTGGTTCGGGATGGTGATCATCCGCATCCACCGCCCCAGAATGCGCATCTGATTGACCGCATTGAAGCTTTGCGAGCCACCATTCACCTGCATCAGCGCCAGAGTGCGCCCTTGCGTCGGTCGCACGCCGCCGATGGGGGCCAGCGGCAGCCAATCAATCTGGGTCTTCATGATGCCGGTCATCGCGCCATGACGTTCCGGCGACGACCAGACCTGCGCCTCAGACCAGATCGACAGATCCCGCAGTTCTTCCACCTTGGGATGGTTGGCGGGCGCATCATCCACTAAGGGCAAACCGGCAGGGCTAAAAAACCTAACCTCTGCGCCCAAATGGGTTAGAATACGGCCGGCCTCTTCGGCGAGCAGCCGAGAATAGGATGTGTCGCGTAGCGACCCATAGAGCATGAGAACGCGAACCGGATGATCAGGCTGATTGCCGTCTTCCAACGTCGCCAAAGTAATTGGGTGAAGCTCATCCAGTGTAACGTTCGGTATATCTGAGGCCATCTGCGCCGCCATTTGTGATGCGATGATCACCCGATCAGACGCAGGACACAGGTGAATGTCCATAAGCGCCTTCGCCGCATATTGGTGGATTATCCATCGACTTTCAGGCGTTGTTGCGTAGCGTGAGTCAATCACCACAGGAAAGCCCCACCAATGACCAAACGATATCGCATGCTGCGCCCGGACCAAGAAAACATCACAATGGAGGTGTCTGATCTGGTGCCCCCTGCCGCCTTCACCACAGACGACACGACCGAAACCAATCACACATTTTATGAACGAGACGGCGGCAAGATCATCGCCGGGATCTGGACCTGCGCCCAAACGCGCGAGGTGATCGATGCGTACCCAGTTGACGAAATGATGACCGTCATCTCAGGCTACGTCACCATCACAAACGCAGATGGCTAAGCGGAAGTGTTCGGTGCGGGAGATTCCTTTTTCATCGAAAAAGGCGCCAAGCTGACCTGGGAAATTACCGAAACCCTGACAAAGCACTACTTCCAAGCCGAATAATCTATGCGTCGCGGTTGAGCCATCGGCGCTTTAGGGTCTAACTGACCCCAAGCCAGCGCCGAGGAGTTTTGTGAGCGACTTCAAAGACGGGGGCCAGCGCGGTCCCCTTTTCTTCATCTTCATTACTGTGATGCTGAACTCGATGGGGATCGGGCTGATCATGCCCGTGATGCCCGATCTTTTGCAGGATCTGCTGGGCGGTTCAGACGAAGCATCCATAGGGCGGGCGGCCGCCTGGGGCGGCTGGCTGACGATGAGCTTTGCCTTGATGCAGTTCCTGTTCAGTCCAACGCTCGGCAACCTGTCCGACAGGTTCGGCCGCAGGCCAGTTCTACTGATCTCGTTGGGCGTGTTGTTCATTGATTATCTGATCATGGCGATGACCACCTCGCTGACGCTGCTGTTTGCGGCGCGCATCATGGCGGGGATATCCGCATCGACCTTCTCAGCCGCCAATGCGTTCATCGCCGACATATCGCCGCCCGAAAAGCGGGCGCAGAACTTCGGCATAACCGGCGCCGCCTTTGGCGTTGGTTTCATCCTCGGCCCGGCGCTTGGCGGGATCGTCGGGGAATTCGGGCCACGTATGCCGTTCTACGCGGCGGCGGCGCTTGCGGCGGCAAACTTCACCTTTGGCTGGTTCGTCCTGCCAGAATCGCTCAAGCCGGAAAACCGTCGCCCGTTTGATCTGAAGCGCGCCAACCCGTTCGGCGTTGCGCGGCAATTGCTGAGGTATCCGGCGGTTTCCTGGATCTTGCTGGCGGTCTTCATCTACAACCTGTCCCACTACGTCTATCCCGTCATTTGGTCCTACTACGCCAAGGTGCAGTTCGAGTGGAGACCGTTTGACATCGGCGTCTCACTCGCTGCGGTCGGTGTCGGTTTCGCATTTGTGCAGGGCTATCTGATACGGGTGATCATTCCAAAATTTGGCGAGGTCAAAACAGCGCTGATGGCGTTCGGACTGGATGTTTTCGCCCTTACGTGTATCGCCTTCGCCACGCAGGGATGGATGGTCTACGCCGTCATCCCTTTCAACTCGCTGTCCGCACTGGTCGCGCCGGCGATGCAAGGGTTGATGGCGAACCGGATCCCCGATGACGCGCAAGGCGAACTGCAAGGGGCGATCAGTTCGCTTTCCTCGTTGTCATTCGTTCTGACGCCACCTTTGATGAGCCAGATTTTTTTCACCTATACTGAACCGGATGGCGACATCTTTTTCCCAGGCGCGCCCTTCCTTGCCGCCGCAGGGTTTTCGGCGCTGGCGGTGATCCCGTTCCTGATCGGCGTTCAGTGGGTGAGGTCTGCGAAAGCCTGACAAATCAGGGGCTTCACAGGTGATTCGTTATCTGCGATAAACGATCCAAGGCGTGGCGGTAGACCACGCAGTTGAGGCGCAGCACATGTTCACCCCCGCAGTCCAAAGACGGCTGGCAGATATTGGATTCGCGATCCTGATCGCGGGGGCCCTCTTTCATTTTGGCCATAGCGCAGTGCAAGGTCAGTCGGGCTTGTTCGTGAACATGGCCGTTGAGAATGAAACCAAGCGCCTGACCGCACAACATCAGCAGCTGATCGCCGAGCGTGAAGCGCTTGAAAATCTGACGCGGCGGCTGAGCACAGGCTATCTGGACCTTGATTTACTTGATGAGCGCGCCCGCGACGTGCTTGGTTACGTCAGGGCTGACGAAGTAGTTGTCCATTAAACTATCTCGCAGCTGCAACGTTTTAAACCCTCAGATTCAGCCACAATTCGCCTCAATGGCGTATAAGCCCGGTTATATTCCACACCGAGATCGCCTTAGGGTGGCTAAAGTTACCTATGGGCGCAGTGATCAACACACCGCCTTTAAAAGCGGATGAACGGAGGCGACGTTTCATGGCGGCGGCACGCAGAGCGAAAAAACCCAATATCGACAAAGATGAATTGCTTGGCTTTTACCGGGACATGCTCCTGATCCGGCGCTTCGAGGAAAAAGCGGGCCAGCTTTACGGCATGGGCGCCATCGGCGGGTTCTGCCACCTCTATATCGGTCAGGAAGCTGTCGTCGTCGGGATCGAAGCCTGCGCCAAAGAAGGCGATCAGCGCATCACATCATATCGCGATCACGGCCATATGCTGGCTTGCGGCATGGATCCGAACGGCGTAATGGCCGAACTGACGGGTCGCGAGGGTGGCTATTCCAAGGGCAAGGGCGGCTCCATGCACATGTTCTCGTCCGAAAAGAACTTCTATGGCGGCCACGGCATTGTCGCAGCGCAGGTCCCACTGGGCGCGGGCCTCGCCTTCGCCAACTGGTACCGGGAAAATGATAACGTGGCGTTCGCATATTTCGGAGACGGCGCTGCGAACCAAGGCCAGGTCTATGAAGCCATGAACATGGCCAGCCTTTGGAAGTTGCCCTGTATCTTCGTGATCGAAAACAACCAGTACGCCATGGGCACCTCGCTTCAACGCGCCTCGTCCACACCGGCGCTCTTTACCCGAGGTGAGGCGTTTGGCATCCCAGGGGAAGCTGTTGATGGAATGGATGTTCTGGCGGTGAAGGCGGCAACGCAGAAAGCCGTCGACAACGCCCGTGCAGGCAATGGTCCGTATGTTCTGGAAATGAACACCTATCGGTATCGCGGCCATTCCATGTCTGACCCAGCAAAATATCGGACCCGCGAAGAGGTTCAGAAAATGCGATCCGAACGTGATGCGATCGACCATGTGCGTGATCTGTTGACCGCATCTGGCGACGTGTCAGAGGATGAATTGAAAGCCGTCGACAAGGAAATCAAATCAATCGTGAATGAATCGGCGAAGTTCGCCCAGGAAAGTCCCGAGCCGGCGGAAGCCGAACTCTGGACCGACATTTACGCGTAAGGGGGCGATACAATGACCATAGAGATTTTGATGCCCGCCCTGAGCCCGACAATGGAAGAGGGCAACCTCGCCAAATGGATGATTAAGGAAGGTGACACTGTATCGTCCGGCGACGTCATCGCTGAGATCGAAACCGACAAAGCGACGATGGAGGTTGAGGCCGTCGACGAAGGCGTCGTGGGCAAGATTGTCGTCCCCGAAGGATCCGAAGGCGTGAAGGTGAACGAGCTGATCGCTGTGCTTCTTGAAGAGGGTGAAACTGCCGACGCAATCGGATCAGGCGGTGCCGCCCCTGCCCCAGCGCCGGCGAAACCTGCAGCCGAAGCGCCTGCTGCGGCAGCCGCGCCTGCAGCACCAATCGCAAGCGCGCCCGTTGAACTAGAGGTTCCGGCTGGAACAAAGCTCATCTCAACCACTGTGCGTGAAGCGTTGCGCGACGCTATGGCCGAAGAGATGAGCGCAAACTCAGACGTGTTCCTGATGGGCGAAGAGGTTGGCCAATATCAGGGCGCTTACAAAATCAGTCAGGGCTTATTGGATGAGTTCGGTGAAAAGCGGGTCATCGACACGCCAATCACCGAGCATGGCTTTGCCGGCATCGCGGTTGGCGCGGCCTTTGCGGGCCTGAAACCGATTGTCGAGTTCATGACCTTCAACTTCGCCATGCAGGCAATAGACCACATCATCAACTCGGCGGCCAAGACGCTATACATGTCCGGCGGTCAGATGGGCTGTCCCATAGTCTTCCGCGGGCCTAACGGCGCTGCGGCTCGCGTTGGCGCACAGCACAGCCAGGACTACGCCGCATGGTATACGCAGGTTCCAGGCTTGAAAGTCGTGATGCCCTATTCTGCGGATGACGCGAAAGGGCTTCTGAAAACCGCGATCCGAGACCCGAACCCTGTGGTCTTCCTGGAAAACGAGATCATGTACGGCAAGTCGTTCGATGTGCCCGAAATGGACGATTACACCGTTCCTTTCGGCAAGGCGCGCATCTGGCGCGAAGGGTCCGATGTGACCATCGTGTCCTTTGGCATCGGCATGACCTATGCGTTAGAAGCTGCGGATGCACTGGCCAGCGAAGGGATTTTTGCAGAGGTCATCGACCTGCGAACCCTGCGCCCGATGGATACCGAAGCAGTGGTCCGTTCGGTGCAGAAAACCAATCGTTGCATCACGGTGGAGGAAGGTTGGCCGGTTGCCTCTATCGGGTCCTATGTCAGCTCAGTCATCATGCAGGAAGCGTTCGATTACCTCGACGCCCCTGTGATTAATTGCTGCGGCAAGGATGTGCCGATGCCCTATGCGGCTAATTTGGAAAAACTGGCGCTCGTCACAACGGAAGAGGTCGTCGCGGCGGCCAAATCCGTTTGCTATCGCTAAGGGGGACGCGTCATGACAATCGAAATTCTGATGCCTGCTCTTTCCCCAACGATGGAGGAAGGCACGCTTGCCAAATGGATGGTGAAAGAGGGGGATGAGGTCGCGTCAGGCGATGTCATCGCCGAGATTGAAACCGACAAGGCCACGATGGAGGTAGAAGCCGTCGACGAAGGCGTAATCGGCAAGATCATGATTGCGGAAGGAACCGAGGGGGTGAAGATTAACACCGCCATCGCCATCCTTCTGGAAGAAGGCGAAGACTCCAGCGATATGGACGCAGCCCCGGCCACCAGCGCGCCAGCGTCAGACGCGAAGGCGGAAGCGGCAGTTGAAACGCCGGCTCCCGCAACGGCCCCTGCCCCAATGGCGCCAACCGCCGCTGGCGGAGAGCGGATCTTCGCATCCCCTCTCGCCCGCCGGCTTGCATCGCAGAAAGGCCTCGACCTCAGCCAGATCACAGGCAGCGGTCCGCATGGCAGGATCGTGAAAGCAGATGTTGAGAACGCCACGGCGGCACCAGCGAAGGCTGAAGCACCCGCCAAAGCGGATGCACCCGCCACCAGCGGCGCTACAGTTGCCGCCAGCCCAGACGCAGAGCAGGTCAAGAAGCTCTACACTGGGCGCGATTTTGAAGAAGTACCGCTCGACAACATGCGCAAAACGATTGCAGCGCGCTTAACCGAGGCAAAGCAGACAATTCCACATTTCTACCTGCGCCGTGACATCGAGATGGATGAGCTGATGACATTCCGCGCAGATCTCAACAAGAAGCTGGAGCCGAAAGGCGTGAAGTTGTCAGTGAACGACTTCGTCATCAAAGCTTGCGCCCTCGCGTTGCGCGACGTCCCTGACTGTAACGCAGCTTGGGCCAATGACCGCGTGCTGAAATTCAGCGCCGTCGATATTGCAGTCGCTGTCGCTATTGATGGCGGCTTGATCACACCAGTGCTGCGCGACAGTGAAACCAAAACGCTTTCGACGCTTTCGGCGGAGATGAAAGACCTCGCAGGGCGCGCCCGCGACCGGAAACTGGCGCCAACCGAGTATCAGGGCGGCAGCTTTTCGATTTCAAACTTGGGAATGATGGGCATCGATAATTTCGACGCCGTGATCAACCCGCCACACGGCGCGATCTTGGCGGTTGGATCCGGCGTGAAGAAGGCGGTTGTGACTGATGATCAGGTCGAAATTGCAACGATTATGTCTGTTACCTTGTCGGTTGATCACAGAGTGATCGACGGCGCAATGGGCGCGGAGTTGCTAAGCGCAATCAAGGGCTATATCGAGGAGCCCATGACCATGTTGGTCTGAGGATGAGGGGTTGTCCGCACATTTGAAGATGACCGCGCTAGTTTGCGCTGCGCCAGTACTGGGGCAAGCGTTGTTAATGGCGCTGGCCCTGCGTTTTGGTACGGATATCCTCGACCATTCGGTTTTCGGGGTGTCTGTCGTATGGGTTGCTTGCACTTGCGGTTTGGCGTTCGCTTTGATCACTTTTGGCGGTGCGTTCCGTCACTTAGTGTCGGATTGGTTGACCTGGATATCGCTGATCTTGCACGGTGCGCTGATGATCATGTTCTTCGCGGGGCCTCAAGCAGCCGCAGACGTTATCTGCATCGCAGAGATTTGCGACAACGACATAAGCATCACCAAGTCTGAAGATTATCTACATGCTCCGCTGGGCGTTGCCGTTGCCCTGCTGGATCAATCAGCGTGCAATTTCAAGCAGAATGCGATTGGCCAAGATGCCGATGTACGGGATGCCTGTATCGCCCTTGATACCAACCTCAAGACCGGGCTCTATTTCTCGGCTGTGACCTTCTCAACAGTCGGATATGGCGATTTTCAACCAATACCAAGGATGCGGTGACTTGCGGCATTGGAATCGGTCATCGGTTTCTTGTTCTTCGGTCTTCTGGCCGGCGCAGCAATTGATACGATCTCCCGCAGCAAGACAGCCGCCGCAGATATACCGCGCAACGACGCGTGCAAAGTTGCGAAGGATATGAACCAGGCGCTGGTTGCTTTGCGTGCGCGCCTGGGGGATGCTGAAAGATAGCTTAGCTGCTGGGCACGATGTCCATTGCATCGATGTTCTGCATCATCGACTTGGATGGCCGGTCGCAGCCTGCATCACCAACAATGCGCGCTGGCACGCCAGCGACGGTCTTGCAGCGCGGCACCTCTTCCAACACCACGGAACCAGCAGCCACGCGGCTGCATTCGCCAACGCGAATGTTACCAAGGATTGATGCCCCTGCGCCGAGCAAAACCCCATTACCGATTTTCGGATGGCGATCCTCTTCCTCCTTGCCAGTACCGCCCAGCGTGACGGAATGCAGCATTGAGACGTCATCACCAACGACAGCGGTTTCGCCGACAACGATCGAGTGGGCGTGATCGATCATGATCCCCCGTCCGATCCTCGCGTTCGGATGAATGTCGACGCCAAAAACCTCTGACGTTCTCATCTGGAAGAAATACGCAAGATCTGAGCGCTTATGCGTCCAAAGCCAATGAGCGATGCGATATGACTGGATTGCCAAAAAACCTTTGAAATACAGGATCGGCTGGACATAGCGGTGGCATGCAGGATCACGTTCTTCAACGGCGACGATATCTGCGCGCGCGGCTGCGCCAATGGAAGGGTCGTCTGCATAGGCTTCGGCGATGATTTCACGCAACAGAATTTGCGGCATGTCATCTGTGGAGAGCTTTTGGCTTAGCCGGTAACTGATAGCGCTTTCGAGGTTTTTGGCTTGTAGAATGACTGCGTGAACAAGGCTGGCCATCAAAGGTTCAGCGTCGACGATCGTCTCAGCCTCGATAAGAATGCGGCTCCAAACCGGATCAAGAGATGTAAGATCCGAGCGCTTGTCGAATTGGGCGGTCATCAGCGTATCCTCCTGCCACTGCGCGGACGTGTCTTATAGGTTATCGTGTCGCAGAAGACCAAAATCAAGCACTCGGCGCCCAAGGGATTGTGATCACATCGATCAGGAAACACGTCTCTCAGAGCTTGAGACGTCAAGTGCGAACAACGCCCACGAAAGCGCTACAGTGATGCTGGATCAGTAATTTTGGTTTTCAAGCCCATCAGCCGACGCCATAAAAATCAATTATAATCAGACATTTATTAGAATGCTGCCAGAATATCTGAGGGTATCAATTTTGGTTTGTCACTGTATTTGTCACTAGAATCACAAGCTGAGACGCAAAACCGCCGTGGGGTAGAACCGCTCATATCGCCAAACAATGCTGAGAAGATGGTGGAGGATTAAGCCGCCATACAGCTTCCGCCAACGGTAAAACGTTTGCTGCGTCACGCCGATCTGGCGCACTGCTTCGGCAATCGTTGCGCCTTGTCCTTGCAAAACTTCAACCTGCCGAAGCTTCGACACAATCTCTTCGGGTTTTTCTCATTTTCCAGCCATCGCAGATCCTCCAATTCGTGGGACAAGCTATCCCAGTTTGTGGACCACTTTCACGGGACTACTCCAAGGCCACGGGTCGAATTTGTTCAGTGGCATCGAGTTGAATGTTTTAAGGACTAAACGGCTATCAATTAGAGACCAGTTGCCTTCGTATTCCTCTAAGGAGCCGACGGACACACTGACATGCGTCGAACTCGGGTTCTTGGGACATACACCAGCGTGTTTTGCTAGATATGGACCTGTCGCGTTTTTGTGCCGCCCCAAGTGCTCGTTTAAGCCACCTTAAGCTCGAATGCGACGGGGCTTTTCCAGCCCAATGCTGAGTGCGGTCGGCGCGGATTATAGAAGCCATTGATCTATTTGAAGATGGTCACCTCACCCTGCCGTCGTGTTCCCCATGACTGTCGCCAGATCAGCCCGGCCTCACCACGCTGCAGATAGCGGTCGTACCAGCGGTAGAACGTGGTGCGCGGGATGCCCAGTTTAGCCAATGTCTGGCGAGCAGACAGATGGCTTTTCTCGACCAGCTGGATGATCTCCAGCTTCTCTGATGCGGGATACCTTAATCGTCGTCGCCTCCATCGCCTGTCATGCTTTTTTTGAGACGTCGCAGTTAGAGCGTCTGTTCCGCAACGACCTCCTTAAGATCCTTTGCTTCGTGGCGCAGTGCCTTGACCTCGTCAGTGTTCGCAGCCCGCGCTGTGTCACCAGCCAGCCACTTCTTGCCGGCTTCCATGAAGTCCTTGGACCATTTGTAGTAGATGCCCTGAGAAATGTCCTCACGGCGGCACAGCTCAGCAATGCTATCCTCACCG